>CAYQPI010000075.1:0-135177 GCA_964419405.1 uncultured Flavobacteriaceae bacterium | reverse complement strand
CCAGTCGCCGAGGCTTATCTCAGTTATACACCCAACAAATTCTTTAATTTCCAGTTTGGAAATGGAAAAAATTTTATTGGAGATGGCTACAGGTCTATGTTTTTGTCTGACGTGGCTTCTCCTTATCCCTTCTTAAAAATTAGCACAACTTTTTGGAAGATCAAATACACCAACTTATGGATGTGGATGGACGATATTAGACCAGATGCTGTAACCGGAGATTCAAATTTCAGAAAATACGTGGCCATGCATCATTTGAGTTGGAACGTGACCAAACGTTTTAATATAGGGCTGTTTGAATCCGTGATCACCAATGAAGAAAGCAGTCCAAATGGTTTCGACATCTCTTTTTTCAATCCAATCATTTTTTATAGATCTGTTGAATTCAATAGAGGTTCTAGATCGGGTAATGCCAACATTGGCTTGAACATGAAATACAGAATTACAGATCATATAAGTGTGTACACGCAGTTTTTAATTGACGAAATGACTACCAGTCGGGTATTTGATGGTACAGGCTATTGGGGTAATAAATTTGCCTTTCAACTGGGAGCAAAATATTACAATGCCTTTAAGGTAGACGGATTAATGTTACAGGGGGAATTCAACTGGGTCAGGCCCTATACCTATGCACATGGTGACACTAAATTAAATTCAGGCCATTTCAATCAACCCTTAACACATCTATGGGGTGGTAATTTTTATGAGGCCATTGCAATTGCACGCTATTCAAAAAAACGTTGGTTTGGAAATGCCAAATTAATTGCTGGTAAAAAAGGCTTTGATTATGTTTCAGAGGGGGATAATACGAGTTTTGGTGGTGATATCTGGCGTTCCTATAACGAAAGAGTTGGAGACGAAGGCAATGAAGTTGGCCAAGGAAATTCTACCGATATCTTTATCGCCGACTTCCAGGGAGGCTATGTGGTAAATCCTGTGACCAATTTGCAATTATTCGGTGGAGTGACATTTAGAAACTTTTCGCCAGATCAATCCGGCAATGTGGTCTCTGAAAATAACACGACCTGGTTTACTATTGGACTAAGATCCAGCCTGTTCAACTGGTATTTCGATTTTTAGAAATAGAAACCAAAACCCACTTTTACGGCAAAATTTGTGGCCCCGGGCAGGTCGCGATAGCTACCCCTGTATTCAAAATCTACCCGAAGTAATTTGAAGATATTTCCAATGCCGAAATGGTATTCCCAGTAAATATTCTCAGGAGCTACATAAATGATATCTGAGGCGTTGATATCCCTGTTGGCCTGTGAAATACCTCCAACAACTCCTCTGATTCCTATAATTTCTCTCCATTGTAAATCTCGGATAAACGGAATTTTCGCAAATATCTTCCCGTTAAAATTGTGTTCAAGGTGAAGCGACACGTATTCATCTGTCACAAATTCATAATAATCTAAGAGGTCAAATAGTTTCTTAGAAGTGAAAAATGTCTGGTTTCCCGGTACAATATTCAATAGTTGCAAGGGCACCGGATTAAAGGTTTTTCCAATTTCAAAAGTAGACCTCAATCTACCGAATAAACCCAATTGAATCGGCTGTTCATAAAAAAACTGCAACTTATGATAGTCAAAATCACTGTTAAACACCCCTTTCAACCCCTTGGTATAACTAAAAAAGAAGGTGGGATACCTACCCTCATTACTGATGCTTCTTTCAACACCAAAACCATAGGGCTTTCTTTTTGGAGTATATTGAACGGCAAAACTCACATCCACCTGTTCAATACTCGATTGTATCTCACCGTTCTCATCATAGTAATCAACATTAAAACGCTCCGGATCAGCTGACTCCAGCGTCTTGAACGTTGTTCCAACCCTTAAATCCAGATTTTTGACAGGCTCAAAACTCACTTTTAAATTTGTCAAATCAATATTCGATAATTTAGAATTATCACCTCTGGTAAAAATGGAGGTCGTCGCAAAACTACGTTCGAGCACCTCATTTGCTGTGGTAAGACTGACCCCTAACTGCTCAATATCCTTTCTGGTTCCCAAAGACAATATCCAGCGATCCTGGCCTTTAAACAAGTACTTCCCTTCTATTCCGTACTTAAACTTGGCATCCATAAAACCATAGGCCAAATAGCCTTTGACCCGCCACTTATCATTTTGACTCCAATAGGTTCGAGCACCGGCTTTGAGTCGCAGACCTTCAATATCATTATATCCAATTGAAGAAAATACGGGTCCAAAATCCCATCCATTTGCAAAATTCCAATATCCAGAGGCCAGAATCTCACCTATAGTGTTAATTTGTTGAAAGCGTTTCACATTCTGCAGGGTATCCAGCATATTATAAATGCCTATTTCGTTTTTACTCAGTTTCTCCTGCCTGTTTTTTTCCCAGAATTCATCAGTCTGATTATACATCAATTCATTGTCCTGGATCTGCTCCTTGTAGAATTCATCAGGGCGATTGACGTTGAAAATATGCCTGTCGTATAAAGTGGTTCTCTTTCCGTAAACACCTTTTGATTCATCCTTTTGATTCAAGGCGAAATCAGTCATGATATAGTCTCTTTTTAAGAGGAAAACAGAATCATTCAACACATCAAACTCCTGCTCAATATAGATATCTTTAACCCAATTGACGTTGGCATTTTTAGTGGCATACATCTGAATTTCTTTGATAGCATAGGTCGTGTCACTCACCCAAAAATCTCCTTTGAAAGTCAACTCATTTTTCCTTCTTGGGTAGAACAAAATATTATAACACCATTTATTATCAATAAAACTACTATCAGTCAATACATAATTATACACCTCAGGTCCTAGTTTTGATAAGGGGCTGGAAAATTTTTTATCAAAGAACAAAAGATAATTGTCATAAATATCGAAATCTACATACAGCTGCTTCAAAAAGGAAATCAAGGCCTGGTTATCAGAATATCCTGAATTTTTATTTGCCAGCATAATGCTGTTCATTTTTCTGGGAAAAACATTCTTTCCGTAGGTTTTGTATACCGACTCATTAATAAAAATGGGAAGAAATACTTTACCCGTAATTTTTGAAGTATCAATCTGATCAAACACCATTTCCATACCGTCGAAAATCTTTTTATCCATAAGTTTTTCATCAATATTAT
The DNA here is from genome assembly GCA_964419405.1 of uncultured Flavobacteriaceae bacterium. Classification (GTDB taxonomy): domain Bacteria; phylum Bacteroidota; class Bacteroidia; order Flavobacteriales; family Flavobacteriaceae; genus Lutimonas. The sequence goes on along the minus strand of CAYQPI010000075.1, from coordinate 132,071 downwards.
TGAGGTCAAACTCGATCTTTTCATAGCGATCAAACTCATATCGGTCATACATATTCAGGCCATTTTTTCTTTTTTTTGCCCAAATTTTTCGCAGGATATCGATGGCAGGGTTATTCTTCTTATCAATTTTTCCCGAATAGACCCTAACCTCTTTTAATTGATCTCTTCCTTCTTCTAAAACGATACGTAAATTAATTGTCTCTCCATCCAACGAAACAATTTTAGTCTCAAATCCCACAAATGAAACCTCTAATTGATTTTGCGTTTGTTCAGATTCCAAATAAAACTTTCCATTTTCATCCGAAATGGTGCCTTCAGTTGAGCCTTTAAAGATTATATTGGCAAAAGGAATTGGCTCATCAGCATCATCCACAATAATACCACTGACTTTGATCTGAGCCGTTAGCCCTAAAGACAAGAATAAAAATATAATAAAAAGATGCTTAGGCATATTGAAATTCTAATAATAAAAAGGCTTTCTATAAGAAAGTAATACAAGCAAACAAAAATATTAAATACCTTCTAAACAACATGAAATTACTCTTTAATTTAATGTGAGAGATACCCTTAAAGGCTGCTCATGTATCGTTTAGGTGTTGCTCCAAATTTCTTCTTAAATGCCGCTATAAAGTGACTCGAGGTGCTATACCCAACCTCAAAGCTTACTTCTGAGATATTATATTTTCGGGTAGTCAGTAATTTTCTGGCATACTCCATTTTATAATTGACAAGGTATGCAAAAACTGTTTCTCCATAAATATGTTTAAAACCATCTTTCAAATGCTGCAAAGGCAAGTTAATCTGATGCGCCAGTTCTGTTAAAGTAGGTGGTTCCGTCATATTCTCGATCAATATTTGCTTCGCTTTTTGAATTTTTTCAACATTAGCCTCATCTTCTAAAAATGGACAATTCTGAATGCCTTCATTATCCGATTTATGAAAATATAAGCTTATCAATTCATAAACCTTACCTCTCGAGTACAACTTCTCCAAAGAAGAATGCAAACCATAATGGAATATTTGGTTTAAAACCATGATCTCATTCGGATTTAACTCCTTATCTCGATAACATTTCTTGCTCTTATTCTCACCGCTCAAAAAATGAATCAAACCAGCCTCCTGAGTAAAAAAGGCATGAAATTTCTCAATTCTTATAAGGAGGCTAATCACCTTGGCACCCGGTTGTAATTCGAGATGAATGGGTAGATCCTGTTCAGGATTATACAATAAGAATGACTTGTTTTCTGGCAAATCAAGTACATAATGCCCCCCGTTAAACTTTAATCCTGCTGCGTTCTTAATACTAAAATGCAATTGAAGAAAAGACTTATTCACCTTCCTGAAAATCTCAATGGCTTTTTCCTGCTCATTTTGAAATTTCAACAGGTAAAACCCGTCTTCTATCTTATCATCATACACAACACTTTTATCGACATTTTCATCTATCATTATTCAACCGTTTTAATTGAAAAATATTTACAACCCTTATATCAAGGCTATTTTAAGAATCAAATATACACATTATATATTCAATCCATTTCAACTTTTATCGTTATAAATCTTTCTTTTATCCATAAAAAAAGCCATTTGATAATCAAATGGCTCTATGACATCCTATACGTTTTTACTTAACGATACATTACTTTTTTAACAGCATTGATAACATCATTTTTATTTGGCATCCATTCTTCCAATAATACTGGAGAAAAAGGAGCAGGTGTATCTGCTGTCGTGATTCTCTGAATTGGTGCATCTAAATAATCAAATGCATTTTCCTGAACCTGATAGGTAATTTCAGAAGACACACTGGCAAAAGGCCATGCCTCCTCAAGTATCACTAATCTATTTGTTTTCTTCACTGAATTCAGAATCGCTTCATGATCCATGGGACGAATGGTACGGAGATCAATAATTTCAACAGAAATCCCATCTTTCTCTAATTCATCTGCTGCCTGATACGCTTCTTTAATAATTTTCCCGAAACTTACGATCGTCACATCTGTTCCTTCTCTTTTAATATCTGCAACTCCAATAGGTAATATATATTCTCCTTCCGGAACTTCACCTTTATCACCATACATTTGCTCTGACTCCATAAAAATTACGGGGTCATCATCTCGAATCGCCGCTTTCAACAAGCCTTTGGCATCATATGGATTCGACGGAACAATAACTTTCAATCCAGGTGTATTCGCGTACCAGTTTTCGAAAGACTGAGAGTGCGTTGCGCCTAATTGCCCTGCCGATCCTGTTGGCCCTCTAAACACAATAGGAATATTGAACTGACCACCAGACATCTGACGCATTTTAGCCGCATTGTTTATAATCTGGTCTATACCGACCAATGAAAAGTTAAAGGTCATAAACTCAACAATAGGACGCGTTCCTCCCATGGCTGAACCAACCGCTATTCCAGAAAAACCAAGTTCTGCAATTGGGGTATCAATAACACGTTTTTCGCCAAATTCGTCTAACATTCCTTTCGAAGCCTTGTAGGCTCCATTATATTCTGCTACTTCCTCACCCATAAGGTAAACAGACTCATCTCTGCGCATTTCTTCGCTCATTGCTTCTGCAATAGCTTCTCTAAATTGTAATACTTTCATATTTTAGTAATAAAGGAATGCAAAAATAACTAATTTTAACGAAAATCTAGAAACTGCCTGTGACAATTTTGGAGAAAATAAAACAGGTCCAAAAAAATAATGTATTTGCCTCTTGAATTTAAAATTTTATTATGCATGCATAATATATTAAAAAGATTTTTTACCTTCGTTGCAGATAATTTAATAATCATTTTAACCAGGAAAAAATGAAAATATTAGTTTGTATTAGTCACGTACCTGACACCACTTCTAAAATCAATTTTTCAGAAGACAACAGCCAATTTGACACAAATGGCGTACAGTTTGTAATCAATCCATATGATGAATTCTCTTTGACGAGAGCCATGTGGTTCAAAGAGAAACAAGGCGCTTCTGTGACTGTGGCAACAGTTGGAGACGCTAAAGTTGAGCCTACCTTGAGAAAAGCCTTGGCCATTGGAGCAGATGCTGCCATAAGAATAGATACTGCACCTCTTGATGGTTTTCAAGTGGCCAAACAGCTTGCAGAAATAGTAAAGACTGAAGGTTTTGATTTGGTTTTAGCCGGTAAAGAATCTATTGATTACAACGGTGGTATGGTTCCGGGCATGATGGCCGAAATGCTTGGATTTAACTTTATCAATGCCTGCATTGGTCTTGAAATTAACGATAATGATGCCACAGCTGTTATTGAAATTGACGGAGGGAAAGAAACACTCAACTGTTCCTTACCTCTAATTGCTGCAGGACAAAAAGGCCTGGTTGAAGAAAAAGATTTACGCATCCCGAATATGCGTGGAATCATGATGGCCAGAAAAAAACCTTTAAAAGTAGTTCCTGCAATAGACTTTAATTCACCATCATCAACAGTAAAATACGAAAAACCAGAGGCTAAAGGTGCCTGTAAAATCATCGATGCCGGAAACATTGATGAGCTGATTCAATTGCTCCATAACGAAGCCAAGGTAATATAACAACATTCTCATAAGACTACCATTAATATTCTTGTGATCTAAAATTAAAATAATATGTCCGTATTAGTATATGCAGATAGCCCAGAAGGCAAATTTAAAAAAACAGCCTACGAAATTGTTTCATTTGGTAAGCAAGTTGCCAAACAAGCAGAAACTTCATTTGTCGTGTTAACCATTAATGCTGAAAACACATCAGAACTATCGGCCTATGGTGCAGATAAAATTGTAAACATCAAGGATGAGCGATTAAAGAATTTTAATGCCAAGGCATTTGCTGATTGCATTTATCAGGCTGCAGAGAAGGAATCAGCTAGTATAATTGCTGTTGATTCAACCAACAATGGCTTGCACCTGGCTCCAATAGTAGCCGTGAAACTTGAAGCTGGTTATGCCTCTAACGTGGTTGACTACCCGGTAACAATAAATCCTTTTGTTGTTAAGAGAAAGGCATTTTCTTCTAAGGGTTTTAATTTCACTGAAATCCAGTCTGAGAAAAAATTAATTGGACTCGCAAAAAATTCTGTAGGTCTGACCGAAGAAAAAGTAGATTCAATTGTTGAAGAGTTTTCTCCAGAATTGAATGAGGTGGATTTTCAAATTACTTCCTCTGCTATAGACAAGACTGCCGGAACTGTCACCATTGCTGATGCGGATGTTGTGGTATCAGGAGGGCGTGGTTTAAAAGGGCCTGAAAACTGGGGAATGATCGAAGAATTGGCCGACGTTTTAGGTGCCGCCACTGCCTGCTCAAAACCCGTTTCTGATCTCGGCTGGAGACCACATAGTGAACATGTCGGGCAAACTGGTAAACCTGTGACCTCAAACCTGTACATTGCCGTAGCAATATCAGGTGCCATACAACATTTAGCAGGTGTAAATTCATCAAAGGTCAAGGTGGTTGTGAACAACGATCCTGAAGCCCCTTTCTTCAAGGCGGCCGATTACGGAATTGTGGGTGATGCATTCGAGGTTGTGCCAGAACTCACCAAAAAATTAAAAGAATTTAAAAGCACTCTATAATACAATTTAATTTTTAGTAAATTGCCCCCTTCAAAAAAGGCTATCAGAATTTATGACGATCTTTAGTCCACGATTTTGATGGTCTTTTTCATTTTTATTTGTAAATTGAAAAGGCTAATACTTAAATTTGTTTCAATCTAAAGTATAGCTAAATATAGAGTCAAACCTGTGAGTTTAGTACGTTTAAATATTAAAGGAATTTCATATAGTCAAACTCAAAGCGGTGCGTATGCTTTGGTTTTAAGTGAGGAAGATGGTGAACGAACTTTACCCATCATTATTGGAGCTTTTGAAGCTCAATCAATAGCCATTGCCTTGGAAAAGGAGATCAAACCGCCAAGGCCTCTGACACATGACCTTTTTAAGAGTTTTGCAGATCGTTTCAATATCATCGTAAAACAAGTGATTATTCACAAGTTGGTAGATGGTGTTTTTTATTCAAGTCTTATCTGTGAATGTGACAAAATCGAAGAGATCATTGACGCCAGAACGTCAGATGCTATCGCCCTGGCAACCAGGTTTAAGGCCCCAATTTTTACCTTTGAAAATATTCTTGACAAAGCTGGTATTATTTTAAAGATAAAAGATGAATCTAAGCTGGAAGAATCTAAGTTTAAAATGGAAGATTTGGTAGCCAACGTTGTAGAAGACACTTCTACTTTTAAGGATGAAAGCCTTGACGATCTTTACAAGCAATTAGATCAGGCTGTGAATAATGAAGATTATGAATTAGCGGCCAAAATCAGGGATGAAATTTCAAAAAGAGAGCAAAAATAAGGTCATGCTAAAAAATCTACTTTCTTTATTTTTTGTTTTTCTATTCTCTATTCCCTTACAGGCCCAACAAGTTTCTGAACAGTTAACGCCCAATCAGGGAGCATCCTTTGAGTCCATATGGAGGGGTGCGCTGGGAATGGTAGTTCTCATATTTATAGCCTATTTGTTCAGCGCCAACAAAAAAGCCATAGAGTGGAAAACGGTCGGGATTGGATTGGCACTACAATTATTAATTGCCATAGGTGTTCTTCGAGTTAGTTTTATTCAATCCACCTTTGAAGCAATAGGTCAGATCTTTGTGAGTGTATTGGATTTTACCAGAGCTGGGAGTAAGTTTTTATTCGAAGGGCTGGTTGTGGATATGAATACCTTTGGATATATTTTTGCTTTTCAGGTATTGCCAACGATTATATTTTTCTCAGCATTGACATCCTTACTTTACTATTTAGGTATCATCCAAAAAGTGGTCAAAGGAATGGCCTGGCTACTATCAAAAACCTTAAAAATTTCAGGAGCCGAAAGCTTGAGTGTTGCTGGTAATATTTTTTTAGGTCAAACCGAAGCACCCTTACTGATTAAAGCCTATCTCGAAAAAATGAATCGCTCTGAGATCCTGTTGGTCATGATTGGTGGAATGGCAACAGTGGCTGGAGCCGTTTTGGCCGCATATATAGGGTTTTTAGGCGGTGATGATCCTGTTATGAGATTAAAATTTGCCAAGCATTTACTTGCAGCCTCAGTCATGGCCGCTCCAGGTGCCATTGTCATCTCAAAAATATTATATCCTCAAACTGAGGCGGTTTCAACTGATGTTCAGGTGAGTACTCAAAAGATCGGTACTAATTTACTCGATGCTATTTCTAACGGAACTACCGAAGGATTAAAATTGGCCGTTAATGTTGGAGCTATGTTATTGGTTTTTGTAGCCTTTATCGCTATGATAAACGGAATTTTAGGATGGCTTGGGGATATCACTTCCTTAAATCAATGGATGGCAGCAAATACTCCCTATCCAAAATTCACACTTGAATCCATTTTAGGTACTGTATTCGCCCCCTTAATGTGGCTCATTGGTGTTGCCAAAAATGACATGATGATGATGGGGCAGCTATTGGGAATCAAACTGGCAGCCAGTGAATTTGTTGGCTATATTCAATTGGCAGAATTAAAGGATATGAGCAATGAAATTCATTTGAACAACAGCAAGTCTGTAATTATGGCAACCTATATGCTTTGCGGATTTGCGAATTTTGCCTCCATCGGAATCCAGATTGGTGGCATAGGATCTTTGGCGCCAGGGCAGCGAAAAACATTGTCTGAATTTGGTATGAAGGCCTTAATTGGAGGATCAATTGCCTCTCTTCTCTCAGCGACCATTGCAGGAATGATCATTGGATAAAAATAGCATTGATTATTGTCTTGTTCATTAATATTAACAAGACAATAAGAATTAATACCTCAGAATATTTTATCTTTGAACTGGTGTACATGGTGTAGTATACTCGCTATGAAAAAGGCTACTTTTTTTAAAAAATTTTAAAATATCAGGCACGAATATGAAGCAATATTTAGATTTGATCCAGCATGTGATCGATCATGGAGTCACAAAAGAAGACAGAACAGGTACAGGAACCAAAAGCGTTTTTGGCTATCAGATGAGATTTGACCTAAATGAAGGATTTCCCATGGTTACTACAAAAAAGCTACACCTAAAATCTATTATATATGAATTGCTCTGGTTCTTAAAAGGAGAAACTAATATTGGTTATTTAAAAGAAAATGGCGTAAAGATATGGGATGCCTGGGCCAATGAAGATGGTGATTTGGGTCCTGTATACGGCTATCAATGGAGAAACTGGAACGGTGATGGTATTGATCAGATTAAAGAAGTAGTAGAGACGATAAAAAACAATCCGGACAGTAGAAGAATGATTGTTTCAGCGTGGAATCCAAGTGTTTTACCTGATACCAGCGTGAGTTTTGATGAAAATGTAGCCAATGGAAAAGCTGCATTGCCACCATGCCATGCCTTTTTCCAGTTCTATGTGAGCGACGGGAAATTATCTTGTCAATTGTATCAAAGAAGTGCTGATATTTTTCTGGGCGTACCGTTTAATATCGCGTCTTATGCCTTATTCACCATGATGCTGGCCCAGGTTACAGGCCTAAAATATGGAGATTTCATCCACACATTTGGAGACGCTCATATTTATAATAATCACATGGAGCAAATAAATTTACAACTCAGCAGGGATCCTAAACCTTTGCCTAAAATGATTATCAACCCTGATGTCAAAAATATTTTTGATTTCTCATTTAATGATTTTAACTTAGTATCATATGAACCTCATCCTCATATTAGAGGAATTGTTTCGGTCTAATCCCCCAAAAAAAATATAACTATGAACACGACTCAATTAAAATTAAACCTAATCAAACATATAACCCAAATCGAAGATGTTAACTTATTGCAACGGATGCAGGCTTTTTTGAACACCTCAGGCAGTTTGTATAATGACACTTTAAATGATGTTCCTTCCCTGCGCAATAATAAGGACACAGAATTCAATGATAAAGAAGATTTTACCGATTATATCAAAGAATGGGTAAAAGACATGTAAAATTGTGTCAATTTTGAATGCTACCTTAGATCACGAATATTACGAAAAGGCAAGAAAGAGGACCAAACAAAAGAAAAGACTTTATTTTCATTTTGTGCTTTTTCTTGTGGGTTCAGTATTTTTTATCCTTCTGAACAAAGTCATTAAATTTCATCCTGAACTCGATTGGTATGTATGGGCCATTTTTGCCTGGCTCTTACTCTTGATAATTCACAGTATAAATGTTTTTGTCATGTCGAGGTTTTTCGGCAAAGAATGGGAACGAATTGAGACTGAAAAAATCATTAAAAAGCACTCCGAGAAGGTTGAAAAACTTGAGCAAAAATTAGAAAAATCTGGTGCCTTAGAGGAATTAAATAAAAATTCCTAATACTTTAAATCAATACTATGCTTACGATAATTGCGGCTGTGGCAGAAAACAATGCCTTGGGGAAAAATAATGATTTGATTTGGCGTTTACCAAATGATTTTAAACGGTTTAAAAAAATTACCTCGGGTCATCATGTGATTATGGGTAGAAAAACGTTTGAATCTCTGGATAAGCCATTACCGAACCGGACGACGATTATTATAACACGAAATGTCAACTATCATGCTCCCGGATGTATCATAGTAAACTCATTGGAAAATGCCATAATTGCTGCAAGAGAAGATGAGAATCCTTTTATTCTAGGTGGTGGTGAAATTTATAAACAGGCCCTGGAATTTGCTGATATTTTAGACCTTACCAGAGTCCACCATGTTTTTGATGAAGCAGACACCTTTTTTCCTGAAATTGATTTCACCAAATGGATAGAGATTTTTCGAGAAGATCATGCTGCCGACGACACCCATAACTATGACTATAGCTTTATCAGATATAAAAAAGTGGGTTCTAATCAATAGAACCCACTTTACAAATCACCGGACAATAATAAATTAATTTTGAGTCTTAGATTTTTACTGTATGCGTAAATGTTCGTCCATTCGATTTAAAAACCAAAACATAATTTCCTTTTTTTGAAGTTGAAAAATCATAAATTTTTCTCAATTCGGTTTTATCGGTAAATAATTCAGATAAAATCAAATCATAGTTATCTTCAAAATAGATCTTAAATGTCAAAGGGCTTTTCTCATAAGAGATTCGAGATACATAGACCTTTGAATCTTTGACCCTTACAAAAGGCTTATAAATAACAGATTCTTCATCCTTCTTAAAAGCTACCTGATTAGACACTACATTAAACGGTACAATGGTAATTTTCAACTCTGAATCAAGTTCAAAAACATACGCTCCGTTTGGCAGGCTTGTAAGATCAAATCCTTTTGAATACTCACCAGATTTCTGTATCGATTCCTTATACAGAATGATTCCATTTACATCTTTAATAGATAATTTCGACCCCAGTCTCACTTCTTTGAAACTGACAACCGTAACCTTCGGCTCCTTTACTTTGTCTTTCAAATTGTTTGTATTTGCAAACGAAATCGTCGAAGCAAATAGCATCAAAAGGAGCAAACTTTTCATTGTTAATTTTTTCATGATATATATTTATTAAAATTAGACAAGACAAATGTATGACCACATGTTTGGTCAAAAAACAAGAAAATTGGCTAATTTATACACGTAATTAACAATTTACAATTACTTAACACTTAATGCGGTTAATATTGCATATAATGCGGTTAATCCAAGCGAATGCCTGGAAATCAGAATTCGACAAAATTCCCATTATTACAAAGAATAAAATGCATAAAAAAAGTGAGCTCAAATGGGAATGAGCTCACTTCTACAAATCACTGGACAATCACTAATTAATACTATTTTCTAGATCTTCACCGTCTTAGAATATACACGACCTTTCGATTCAAATACAAAAACATAAGTTCCTCGTTCTGCATTTGAAAAATCATATACCTTTTTTACCTCTTCCATTTCTTCAAAATTTTCAGATTCTACTAACTCATCATTAGCTGCATAGAATATTTTGTATGATAAAGAAGTATTATCGATAGATGGTCTTGATACATACACCATGTCTTCTTTGGTTCTGATAACAGGTTTGTAAATTGATTCTTCCGATTCCTTGTCAAAAACAACTACGTTTGACTTCACGTTAAATGGAACAACAACAATTTTCAATTCTGAACTTAATTCAAAGAAATATTCACCATTAGGTAAGGTCGTTAAATCAAATCCTTTTGAATAAGAACCATTTTCCAAAATAGCCTCATTATAAAGAACCATACCATACTGATCAATAATGGTCAGGGTTGAACCTTTCTGTACGTTTTCAAATCTTACTTTGGTTACATTATTATCTTTTTCTTTTAATGTTACCTCTTTCTCGTTAGCAAAAATTGATAATGACATCATCAAACCAATTGCTACTAAACTTTTTCTTGCTAAATTTTTCATTTTATATATTTATTAAAATTAGACAGGGCAAATGTATGACCACATGTTGTGTCAGAAAACAAGAAAATTGGCTAATTTATATACTTAATTAACAGTTTACAATTACTTAACACATAATGTGGTTAATATTGCATATAATATTGTTAAATTCGTATAGAATAGAACTTTCAAATAATGTATTTTTGTACTGTAAAACAATTTCCATGATAAACAAAAAACCAAGTTTTGAAAAAATAAGCCCAAGTTTTGGAAGTAGTATTTCTGTGAAGCAACACAGCAATGAAGTTCAAAACAACATTGCTTATTGGCATTTTCATCCTGAAGTTGAACTTGTCTATGTGAATAAAGGTCAGGGAAAAAGACATATCGGTAATCACCTGTCTTATTTTAATAACAGCATGCTTATCTTAATTGGAGCAAATTTACCACATCATGGCTTCGTAGACCGATTAACTACCAATGGATCTGAAACCATAGTTCAATTTAGACTGGATTTTCTGGGAAAAATATTTTATAACATCCCTGAAATGGGAAACATCAACGCCCTATTTGAACGAGCCAAGAAAGGAATTATCTTCAAACCGGAAACAAAAAAGCTTGTGGGGCCTAAAGTCGAAGCCTTGGTAGAATGCCAGGGAATGGCCCGGGTAATAAAGTTGCTTGAGATACTCAATGATCTTTCTTTAGCCAATGACTACTCATTGTTAAACGTTGATGGATTCGCTTTTGAAACCGAGCCACAAGACAGTGAAAAAATAGATATCATCTTTAAACATGTCAACAAGAATTTTAAAAGACATATCAGCCTTGATGAAATAGCCGATACCGTAAGCATGACCACTCCGGCCTTTTGCAGGTATTTTAAAAAAGCCACAGGAAAGACCTTTACCAAACTGGTGAATGAATACAGGGTGGTACATGCAACCAAATTACTACAGGAAAATCAAACAAGCATTACCGATATTTGTTTTGAATGCGGGTTTAATAATTTTTCCCATTTCAACAGATTATTTAAAGAATTTACCGGGAAAAGTGCTTCTAAATATAGAAGTGAAATGAAGAGGATGATCCATTAAGACTATTTTATTTCCAATAAAAATGGCAACCTGGTCTGCAAACCCTTCCAATCTCCGAATTGCTGAAACTGATCGTAAATTCTGAGGTTGTCAAGACCTATTTCATCTTCAATTATTTGTTGCTTAACACTGGCAAAAGGTCCAGAAAACATATCCTTCAATTCTTTATTATAGTCAGGGTAACTTCGTATTCTGAATTCCTGAATATCCGCCAAATCAGCAGCTGCCTTCAATGCATCTTCCAATCCACCTAATTCATCAACCAAACCATTGTCAAGGGCCTGATTTCCTGTCCAAACCCTTCCTTGAGCAATGGCATCAACTTGCTCAAAAGTCATACCTCTTCCTTCTGCCACTTTAGAAACGAAGCTCACATAAACACGTTCTACCCCCTCTTTGGTGACATTGTAAAAATCTTCAGTCATCGGTTCAAATAAACTATAATTCAAAGATCTTTTATTTGTACCCACCTGTTCCGCATTAATACCGATTCGATTTGAAAATTCGTGTATATTCGGAACCATCCCGAAAACACCGATGCTGCCGGTAATGGTCGTTGGGTCTGCATAAATTTTATTGGCATTGCAGGAGATATAATATCCTCCAGAAGCTGCCATGCTACCCATGGAAACAACAACAGGCTTCTCTTTTTTTGTCACGGCTATTTCTCTCCATATCATATCTGATGCCAAAGCACTACCGCCTGGAGAATTCACTCGAAGCACAATCGCCTTCACTTGTTTGGAGGTTCTCGCCTTTTTCAAGGATTGGATAATAAGCTCAGGACCTATATAATCCTCATCCCCTTTACCATATCTGATTTCTCCCTGTGCGTAAATGACTGCGATTCTATCAGTAGCTTTACTCACAAGTCTTCCTTTTCCTGAGTCTATATAGTCCTTTACTGTCACTGCATTGAGCGTTGCATCTTCTGACAAGCCACCCAATTGTTTTAAAATTTTGGCATATTGATCCTGATACAACTTACCTGTTATCATCTTATTCTCAATGGCCAAATCAGGCGTTCTTGCCAATAATTCATCGGCTATATAATTGATCTGAGACTGATCAATATTCCTGTTTTCTTCAATATCTGCAGTCATCTCAGACCAAATAGATTTTAAAAAGGACTCCGTCTGTTCACGATTGGCTTCACTCATCTCGCTGGCCAAGAAAGGTTCTACGGCACCTTTGTATTTTCCGTGACGAATCACTTCCATCTTCATACCGTACTTTTCTTGAAAATCTTTAAAAAACAATACCTCACCTGATAGACCTCGAAAATCAATCTGACCTTCAGGATTTACATAAATTGAATCAGCCACAGAACTCAAATAAAAGTTCTTTTGCTCGTATACGTCGGCAAAGGCCGTTACAAATTTTCCAGACTCCTTAAATTCAAATAATTTATCCCTAATTTCCTGAATCTGAGCAACACCTCCCTGAATCATTAAAGATTCGATACTAATTCCCAGTATTTGATCATCATACTTGGCATTATCAATAGCGTTCAATATGTTATCTAAGCCAATCTTTTTTTCTTCAATTCCCAGAATCTGAGCAAAAGGATCATCACTTTTAGGAGCAAAATCTTTAATTTGATCTTCTAGTTTCAATACCAGTACTGAGTTTTTCTTTACCACAACCTTACCGTCATCAACAAAACTTGAACTGATCATAGATGCTATCGCCACAAAAACGAAAAACATTATCATAAAGGAGATAAAAACTCCCAGTATTGCAGCTAATAATTCTCTTAAAAAAGTCATTTAGTCTATTTTTATATATGTCGTCTATAAATGATCATTGTTACAAATGTTAAAAACTTACACCAAAAGCCAATCTATTTGCACCTGTGTTTTACGTACTTTGCAATGGTCTAAATAAACAATGTATTTTAGAGCAATATAGTATCTTCTTGTTAATTATACGACGATTTAAAACAAAAAAAAAGAGCCTTGAAAATAGTTCGAACTACATACCTTTCTTTGGGAAGCAACCTTGGTAACAAACTTGAAAACCTGCAAGGGGCCATTGATGAGATCAACCAGGAAGTTGGTCATGTTAAAAAGGTTTCTTCAGTATACAAAACGAAATCATGGGGCTTTAAAGGGGAAGATTTCTTTAATATTTGCCTCGAGGTTTCAAGCAGTTTGAGTCCCGAAAAAATGATTCAAACAGTTATACAAATAGAGAACAAGCTCGGACGAATTAGAAATAAAGAAGCTTCCTATAGCGATCGTAAAATAGACATTGACATATTACTTTTTGACGACGAGATCATTTTTTATAATGAACTCAAGGTTCCGCATCCAGATATGCTGCAGCGAAAATTTGTACTGGTTCCCCTGACTGAAATTGCTCCCAATGTGATCCATCCAATTGCAAAAAAAACAATTTTGATCTGCCTGCAGCAATGCGAGGATAGTCAATATATTGAAAAGACGCCTCACCAACTTGTTCGACCAATTTCTTTGGTTGAAAAATACAACTATATTGCCATTGAAGGTAATATTGGTTCTGGAAAAACAAGTTTAGCCAAAAGGATAGGAGATGATTTTAACGCCAAACTGGTTTTAGAACGATTTGCCGACAATCCCTTTCTGCCAAAGTTTTATAAGGACGAAGATCGATATGCATTCCCTTTGGAAATGAGTTTCTTAGCAGACCGCTACCATCAATTAACAGATGGCCTCTCCCAATTCGATTTGTTCAAAAATTTTATAGTTTCTGATTATTACATCTTTAAATCATTGATTTTTGCTCAGGTGACTCTTCCCAAAGAAGAATATGGCCTGTATAGAAAAATGTTTGATATCATGTATAAGGAAATTTCTAAACCTGATGTTTATGTGTTTCTCTATCAAAATACAGACAGGCTCATAGAGAATATCAAGCGCCGAGGGAGAGAATATGAGCAAAATATCCAGGCCGATTATCTGGATAAGATTCATAAAGGATATATTTCTTTTATTAAATCAAAGGAGGAACTGAATACCTTAATTGTCGATGTATCAGAACTTGATTTTGTAAATAATGAGGATGATTATCGCAAAATTCTTAAGCAAATTTTAGCCTTCGAGCCGCATTCAAATTGACAATAACATTTGACTTATTGCCGCTTGATACCCATTTTCTCAGCATAATAATCACAAAAATCACGCATTGTTGCGCTCATTTTCTCGTCACTTGTCGCCGCTTCAAAGGTATCTGCCATAGAAGTTAATGTTTGATGAAAAAACTGAATCATTTCATTCACTGGCATTTCTTTGGTCCAAAGGTTTATTTTATACGTATCCTTTTCGTTTGAATCCCATACAGACAGCAACATAGCTTTGGCCTCCATATTATCTATTGCCCCATCATCCGCTGACCAATGCAATTCTTCAGGCACCCTGTTTTCATCCAATCCTACTTTGATGTTTATCTCTGATCTATGTTTTACAGCCATAACGTTTTTTTATTAAACTAGTATTAATTCTTTTTTAACCACGACGATCCACTCACCTTTTCTTTGGCTTGTATTTCGATTTTTTAAAGAGTTCCTCATTGTCCAAAGCAAGCATTTCTGTTACACTAGCATCATTGTGTTCCATAAATGAATTCACAATTTGCCAGCCAAACCACACGCCAATTCTTCCCGGAGAATCCTTATCTACTTCTAAATAAAATTTCGAAAAAGGTGCCTCAGAAATAAACCTATCACTAAGTGTTGCATCGTTCGAATATAAGAGCTCCTTTTGAATAAAGTACTTCCAGATATTTGCTTCACTTACCTCTGCCCATTGCATTTGATCTGATGTATATCCCATTATTTCGGCTCGAAGAACGCCTGGTAAAAACAGAGAACTCAGATATTTTTTCTTGCCCTCCTGAACGATCCTTGCTATAAATGAGTTTAAAGAAGATGGCCTTAAAATCGTTGCTTCAATCTGTTCTGCCACATCTACCACTAGGTGTTCCTTTGTGAAATTCTGCTTGATATATGCCGGATAATCTTCATAAACTACATGGTCCTTCCCCAGATAAACATCTAAAGAAATAAACATCAAACTGTCAGCATAAATAATCCTGTTCTCATAATCCACATTTGACAGAATCGTTATAACACGAGGTTCCCGGAATTTTGGAAAATAGTATTTAACGTGCTTAAACAGGTCAGTTAATGCCTCCTTTTCTGATGAAAAATCATCAAACTGCTCTTGTGAGGCTTTAAAAAGAAACAATTCATCTTCATCCTTCATCTTATCCAGCCAGATTGAATCTGGATTTGGTTCCGGAAACAGGTAAGGAAAATCAGACTTTAAAACTGATAAGTCCTGAGGTGTTGAAGAATAGAATCGCTGTTCAAATCGTTGGATATCGACATCAACATTTATTCCAGAAACATCAACCACTTTTTCTTCATTCTTAGAACAGGACAAAAGCTGTATTGAAATTAGAATAAGAAATAAATATTTAATAACGTTCATTTAAAAAATTTGACAAGAAAAATTAATATTTTTGTTCGTCGCAAAACTAATAAATACTTAGCAATAATGAACACAGAAAAAGTTACAAATCACATTGTGAATTGGTTAAAAGATTATGCCACCAAGGCTGGTGTAAAAGGATTTGTAATCGGAATTTCAGGAGGAATCGATTCAGCAGTTACGTCAACCCTGTGTGCCAGAACCGGATTGGAGCTTCTTTGCCTCGAAATGCCGATTCATCAGGCTCCATCTCAAGTAAACAGAGCCATGAATCATATTCTTTGGTTGCAAAGTAATTTTTCAAATGTTGGCTTTTCTCAAGTCAATCTGACTCCTGTATTTGATAGTTTGGTGGATGCTTTTCCGGAAGTAAAAAATGAGGAAGATCGTTTTTTATCCTTGGCAAATACCAGGGCGCGTTTACGAATGACCTCTCTTTATTATTTTGCAGCATTAAAAAGCCTGCTCGTAGCAGGCACAGGCAACAAGGTAGAGGATTTTGGAGTTGGCTTTTTTACCAAATACGGAGATGGTGGTGTTGACCTCAGTCCTATTGCTGATTTGATGAAAAGTGAGGTATACGAAATCGCTGCATATCTGGGGATAAATCAAGAAATTAGAACGGCAGCACCAACAGATGGCTTATGGGGTGATGATCGTACAGATGAAGATCAGCTTGGAGCCAGTTATAATGAATTGGAATGGGCCATGAATGCAGTCGAACTAGAAACAACGAATCAACTTTCTGACAGACAGCAAAAAGTACTGGACATCTACACAAAACTTCATAAGGCAAACAGGCATAAAATGGTTCCTATACCAGTATGTGAGATACCTGAAAGTCTTAAAGTTTAAATAACCCTGTTGAGTTTTTCAAATAAGAGCTGTTTTAGAGCAGTATAGTCTCGGATTGATTCAAGTGTCTCTGTATTATCCATTGATTCAGTGGTTGATTCCTGACCAGGTTGAAGTGCTGTTTTTAGTGAATCAATTTTTTCTGCAATCAGTAAACGGCGCAGGTTGTATAAAACGTCCATGACTAATTTTGGCAAATAACTCCCTTTTTCCTTTACATAAATATCATGCTTTTCCCAACTGCTCAAAATATGTCTTTCTTCTTCCATCAGGATGTCGGTTACTGTTGATGATATATCTACATCCTCGTGATTGGTAAATAAATCTGCCGTAATCCCCTGTTCCTGATTTAACAGATGAATAATCTCGTAATAAATCTTCAAAAACACCGGATTTGTAAATTCAATTTCATCCTCCTGAAGATGCATATAGATCTCCTTGCAAACGATATTTGAATAATTATTTTTTACGATCTTTTTGTTTCCATTGTCATCAATCTCTGAAGTAAAATCAACGAAATCAACCTGTTCATTTCCGTATAGTAATAATATTTCTATGATTTTCTTCTCCATTTGAAAGAGCTGATCAATCTTCTCAATTTTCTTTGACTCTTTCTTGACACCGGTAAAGGGTGTTTTTTGCACAGCCGACGGGTGTGCTTCCTTATTGCCTCTTTTTAAAATTTGTGACAACTCATTAAAAAGGACGCTTTCTGAAATATTCATGATACGGGCACATTCCTGCACATAAATTTCCTTTTGAATATTGTTGGGAATCTTCGAAATACTCGAGACGATGTCACGAATTAACTCTGCTCGTTTGATCGGATCATTCTTTGTTCCCTCCAGTAAAAGTGATGTCTTAAATTGAATAAAATCCTGAGCATGATCATTCAGGTATTCCTTTATTTGGTCAGTTGTTCTGGCTTTGGCAAAACTGTCTGGGTCATCCCCATCAGGAAAGGCGACCACTTTCACGTTCATACCCTGTTCAAGAATCAAATCAATTCCTCTTATAGACGCTCTTATTCCGGCGGCATCACCATCAAACAACACAGTAATATTATTGGTCAGCCTGTTGATCAACCTGATCTGGTCTGGCGTAAGGGCAGTTCCAGACGAAGCGACAACATTTTCTATACCAGACTGCCACATTGATATAACATCGGTATATCCCTCTACCAAATAACAAGTATCTTCTTTGGCAATGCTTTGCTTGGCCTGATAAAGACCATACAATACCTTACTCTTATGATAGATAATACTTTCAGGAGAATTCAAATACTTGGCTGCTCGTTTATCTGTAGATAAGGTTCTTCCCCCAAATCCCAAAACCCTGCCACTCATGCTCTGAATAGGAAACATTACCCTGCCCTTAAACCGGTCAAATTTGCGATTGTCTTTAACTATGGTCAGACCCGTTTTATCCAGAAATTCTATTTCATATTTCTTGCTAATGGCCTCATCGGTAAAGGCTGACCACTCGTCTAACGAATAACCCAATTCAAATTTTCTGATCGTTTCATCAGTAAATCCTCTTTCTTTAAAATAAGACAGACCAATGGCTTTTCCTTTCTCAGATTTCCAAAGCGTATCCATAAAATAAGTCTTGGCATATTCTGAAACCAGAAACATACTTTCTTTTTCATCAGATCGTCTTTTCTCTTCTTCGTTCTGGACCGTCTCCTCTATTTCAATCTGGTATTTCTTTGCCAGATAACGAATGGCTTCCGGATAAGAATAATGCTCATGCTCCATTAAAAAAGTAATGGCATTGCCACCCTTACCGGTACTAAAGTCTTTCCATATTTGCTTCACAGGTGACACCATAAAAGAAGGAGTCTTTTCATCTGTGAACGGACTTAGTCCTTTATAATTTGCACCAGCTTTTTTCAAATTGACAAAATCACCAATCACTTCTTCGACCCGAGCGGTCTCAAATACTTTGTCAATGGTATCTCTTGCAATCATTTTTAAGGAAAAATTTTTGGATATAAAGATAAAAAAACTGTCAGGTTTTGACAGTTTTTTTCAATTTGTTATTTCGAGAAAAGATCAGGATACGGCCTTTAACTTTTTTACGGTTGATTTTGTCAACTTGTCTTGAGCGTACTTTTTAGTCACCCTTAAACTAGTTTCTGCTTCTCCTGGCATGTCAAACATAGCATCAGTTAAAATTTCTTCACAGAGTGACCTTAATCCTCTGGCTCCTAATTTATACTCTACAGCCCTGTCAACAATAAAATCAAGCGCCTTTTCATCAATCTTAAAACTAATTCCATCCATTTCAAACAATTTTGTGTATTGCTTTATAATGGCATTTTTTGGCTCTGTTAAAATGGACCGCAGGGTTTCTTTATCTAATGGTCTCATAAAAGTAAGCGCCGGCAACCTACCGATGATCTCTGGAATTAACCCAAAATTTTTCAGATCTGAAGGAATGATGTACTGCAGTAAGTTCTCTTCATCAATTTTGTCATCAGATATTGATGCACTATAGCCAACAGCCTGCATATTCAATCGCTTACTGATCATTCTGTCGATACCGCTAAAGGCACCCCCGGCAATAAAAAGAATATTCTTGGTATTGACCTCAACAAATTTTTGATCGGGGTGCTTTCTACCACCTTTGGGTGGTACATTTACCACTGTCCCTTCCAACAATTTTAACAGGGCCTGTTGCACGCCTTCACCAGAAACATCTCTGGTAATAGACGGATTATCGCTCTTTCTGGCGATTTTATCAATCTCATCGATAAAAACAATACCTCTTTCGGCCTTATCAACTTTATAATCTGCGGCCTGTAATAGTCTGGTCAAAATGGTTTCAACATCTTCTCCTACATATCCTGCTTCAGTAAGCACGGTGGCATCAACAATAGCAAAAGGAACGTCCAGCATTTTCGCGATGGTTCTTGCAATCAGGGTTTTACCTGTCCCTGTTTCTCCAACCAAAACGATATTGCTTTTCTCGATCTCAATATCATCATCCTTTGTGGTGGCCGGCTGTAGCAATCTTTTATAATGATTGTAAACAGCAACAGACATGACCTTTTTCGCCTGGTCCTGTCCAATGATATACTGATCTAAAAACGTCTTTATCTCACGTGGTTTTTTAACCAGAAATTCACTACTAACATTTTTACTTTCGTTAATTGATTCTTCCAGTACAATCCCATGAGCCTGCTCGATACATTTATCACATATATGTGAATCAACCCCAGCTATTAATAAATTAGTTTCTTCTTTTTTTCTTTTACAAAATGAACATTCTAATTCTTCTTTCTTCGCCATAATCTACATTGTTATTTTAGGATGTTAATCCTGCTCTGTTATTTGTTACGCGCCAATACCTCATCGATCATTCCATACGATTTGGCTTCATCAGCCTTCATCCAGTAATCTCTATCAGAGTCATCGTGTACTTTTTTCACCTTTTGGCCCGAGTGCTTCGCGATAATGGCATATAATTCATCTTTCAATTTTAGAATTTCCCTTGCCGTGATTTCTATATCCGAAGCCTGACCCTGAGCTCCTCCCAATGGCTGGTGAATCATAATTCTAGAATGAGGAAGTGCCGATCTTTTACCTTTTTCTCCTGCACACATAAGTACTGCTCCCATAGAGGCGGCCATTCCTGTACAAATCGTTGCCACATCAGGCTTGATAAACTGCATCGTATCATAAATACCTAAACCTGCATAAACGCCTCCACCTGGTGAATTAATATATATCGATATGTCCTTTGAGGAGTCTACACTTTCTAAGAACAATAATTGTGCCTGAATGATATTGGCCACCTGATCATTGATTCCTGTACCCAAAAAAATGATTCTGTCCATCATTAAACGGGAGAAAACATCCATTTGAGCCACATTTAATTGTCGTTCTTCAATAATATATGGGGTAACACTGCTGACGATCTGGTCTACATAAAGACTATTTATTCCTTGATCTTTTACAGCGAATTTTTTAAACTCATTTCCAAAATTCATATAAATATTTTTTAATCGTTAAGTCTGTAAATATACTAATTAATTCATATGTATTCCTGCCTAAATCACGATATACCAGATCGCTAAAAACAGGTCAATGAAGGACCTCACCATGAAGCACAAAAAAACTCCATAATGACCGGGTCACCATGGAGTTTTATGCTAGTAAAAAGCGTTTATTTATACACTTCTTTTACAAAGTCCTCATAGGTAACCTCTTTTGTTTTTAACTTAATGTTTTCTTTGAAAAAAGTTAACAATTTTTCGTTTTTCAATTGATCAGAAAGCCTTTTTACCTCCTCTTGATTTGAAAGAACTCTGTTCACGATATCATCCAACTCTTTATCTTCAATTTTATTATCGCCAAACTGAGCCATCTGCGATTTTACAAAACCTTTGGTATAGTCTTTAAGGTCCTCATAAGAAACCTGCAGCTTATGATCAGACATCAACTTTCCTTCGATCAATTGATATCTCAATCCTTTTTCAGATCTTTCATATTCTTCTTTGGCTTCTTCAGGAGTCATTGGTTTCTCTCCAGAAACGGCAAGCCACTTTTTCAAAAATTCTGCAGGAAGGTCAAAGGATGTATTCTCGATCAAACTTTCAGTAACAGCATTCAATAATTGTTGATCAGCCTGAGATCCAAACTGTTTTTCAGCATCTTCTTTTAACCTTGCTTTCAGTTCTTCATCACTTTTTACAAGACCTTCTCCAAATAACTTGTCAAACAATTCTTGATTCAAATCTGCCAATTCAGTTTGCGTAATTTCCTCAATGGTAAATGTCAATGGAGCATCAAATCCATGTACATCATCGTGAGAAAGTCCCAAGACATTCATCAACATATGATCATCAGTAAATAAATTCTTTGATTTTAATGAAAGGACATCTCCTACTTTAGCACCAAGGAATTTTTTCATATTCACCTTGCCTTTGATCTTTTCAACCTTGAAAGTAGATTTTTTCTCGATCTCTTTTTCTTCATTGACAAAGGTTCCGGTCACATTAGAGTTTTCTTCGACAGCAGCCTGAGTGATCATCTTTCCATATTGCTCCCTGATATTTTCAATTTGATTATTGATCATCTTCTCATCAGCAACGATCTTGTAAGAATTAATTGCTTTCTTTGGCTTAAGATTCACCTCAAATTCAGGTGCCAATCCCAATTCAAATTCAAATGAGAATTTGTCTTCATCCCATGAAAAATCGTCTTGCATCTTTGGTAACGGATTTCCAAGTACATCAAGCTTCTCTTCTACTAAAAATTTATTCAAAGATTCTTGAAGAAGTTTGTTCACTTCATCAATCATCACAGATTTTCCATATTGTTTTTTAACCAAACTCATGGGAACATGCCCCTTTCTAAATCCAGGGATATTTGCTTTTCTTCTGTAATCATTCAGTTGCGTATCAACTTTCTCCTGATAATCATTCGCCGTAATATCAATTTTCACAACTGAATTCAACGCATCAATGTCTTCTTTCGTAATCTTCATTCTAAATAAATTTATCTCTTTTTTGAATTTGAGGGTGCAAAAATAATGATTTTAGATCAAATTATAACAATGATTGTTCCAATTGAATCTTAAAATAGATTAATCTTATGTTAAAATTGCAAAAGTCTGGCGCTCAGACCATGAAAATCATTCTTCTATAAGCCTGTGAAGAATCGATTCAAAAAACGAAAGTAGTATGCTAAACAGCAAGGCGGTCCAAAAACCTGAAACGCTAAAACCATCTATCCAGCTATTGGCTAAAAGAATCATGGCCGCGTTGATCACGAACAAAAACAGCCCCAAGGTGATTATGGTCACCGGAAGGGTAAGAACCACCAAAATCGGCTTTAGAATTGAAAATAAAAGACCTACGATAAAAGCAACCCAGATAGCAGTTCCATAGTCATCAACCTCCACTCCTGGTAAAAAGTACCCGATTAATAATACTGCCAAGGCCGTTAAAAGTACTTTAAATAAGTAATTCATAATGCTGTTTTTAGACTAGTAGCAAATTAGTCATTTTTTTAAGAAACGAGCAACATTATTATAAAAATCAATAGGGTTCTCGGCGTGTAACCAATGACTCGCTCTATCTATGGTCACAATGTCACTATGTGGAAAATGACTCTCAATCAATGCCTCATCCTGGGTGGTTATATATCCTGACAACGACCCTCTTAGAAATAATGCCGGTCCCTCAAAAAAAGTCCTGGGAGGCAGTGCCACACCAATTTCATCAATAGAATCTTCAAGCACAGGTAAATTAAACCGATAGGCCAGAGTATTTTTATCGGGTCTGTAAACATTCTTCAATAAAAACTGGCGTATCCCATTTTCAGGAATGTGTTTTTTCAAAATTGAATCGATCTCAGTTCTGGAGGATACCATTGTAAAATCGACATCATTTAAAGCATCAAGGATATATTGATGGTGAGGTGGGTAAAATTTAGGCGCAATATCAGCAACAATAAGTTTGTTGATTCTATCCGGATGTTCTACAGCAAATAGCATGGCCGTTTTTCCTCCCATGGAATGTCCAAGAATATGCACCTTTTCCAACTGATGAAAATCCATATAGTTCAATAGATCTTCGACCAATAATTCATAAGAAAAGTCATCATCATGAAAACTTCGTCCATGGTTCCTTTGATCGACAAGATGAACCTGATAATTCTCTCCAAATTTATTGGCAAGAGTCTTCCAATTATCTCCCATCCCTAAAAAGCCATGTAAAATAATCAAGGGGTCTCCCTTTCCTATCACCAATGAATGTAATAGTTCCATTATTTTAGTTTTTGAAGATACATACCTACCACATTCTGCAAGCCAAAATACAGGGCTTCCGAAATCAGCGCATGTCCTATCGAAACCTCCAATACACCAGGAACCTCCTGCACAAAAAACTGTAGATTATGCAGGCTCAGATCATGTCCTGCGTTTATTCCCAGATCTAATTTACTGGCTTGTTTTGCGGCCTCAACATAGCGCTCTACTCCTTTTCTATTGCCGTCCTCATAAGCGACTGCATAAGATTCTGTGTACAATTCAATCCTGTCCGTACCGGTGAGTGCAGCAGCTTCGATCAATCGAATATCTGGATCCATAAAGATGGAGGTTCTAATATGATTTCTTTTAAATTCAGCAACTACTTCTTTTAAAAATCCAGCATGACTTATAGTATCCCAGCCGGCGTTTGAAGTAATAGCATCCACAGCATCCGGCACTAAGGTAACCTGCTCTGGCTTTACCTCCAATACCAGGTCTACAAACTCAGGAATCGGGTTCCCCTCAATATTGAATTCAGTATCCACAACTGCACGGAGCTCTCTAGCGTCCTGATATCGAATATGCCTCTCATCAGGCCTTGGGTGAATCGTAATCCCTTCAGCACCAAAATTTTGTATATCTGTTGCAGCTTTTAAAAGATTGGGCACATCTCCTCCCCTTGCATTCCTTAAAGTAGCTATTTTATTGATATTGACGCTTAATTTTGTCATTAATTCTAGATTTATAATTTTAATGCAAAAGATATTATATCTTTACACAATCGTTCGCATACACAAGGGGGCAAAATTACAATTTTATCTTAAGTAACCAGCTATTTTAATGCAAACCATCAACTACATATTAAATGACATTAAGCCATTTCACTTTAAAAATAGCGTAGGTGAAATGAGAAGTGCTTTTGAGGATTATCAGCATTCTCATCTTCCTATTGTTGATGACAATATCTATTATGGTGCTATTTCTCATCAAGAAATTGACATGTTAAATTCAGATAGCATCCAATTAAATGAATTGAAACACTTGGTACAGCCTTTTTACGTTGTCGAGAACATTAATTGGTTTGAAGTTTTGCAAAATTTCGCAACCCATAACACCAATTTAATGCCCATTTTGAATGCAGAAAAAGAATATATTGGTTATTACGAACTCGATGATTTTCTAAACATTTTCAAATGCACGCCGTTTTTGCATGAAGAAGGAGTCATCTTAGTGGTAGCAAAAAATGTGAATGACTATTCGTTTAGTGAGATTTCGCAACTTGTAGAGTCCAACAATGCTACTTTGTTCGGAGCCTTTGTATCAAAAATTGAGAATGACATAGCACAAATTACCTTAAAACTGAGCCTACACGACATAAACAACACCTTACATTCCTTTAGAAGGTATAAGTATGAGATCCTCAATGAGTTTGAAAAGGATAAATACCTCGAAGAATTGAATGACAGGTCGAATTATTTGCAGAAATACTTAAATATTTAAGGACACATTCATCTATGAAAGTAGGAATTTTCGGACAATCCAATAATGAAATCACCATTAAGTATGTTGAAGGACTGGTGGATCTTTGTGTCAAATACAATGTCTCTATTGTTTTTGAAGAAAACTTTTACAAAGGATTTGAAGGAATTAAAGAATATGCAGGAGTGTCGACCTTTTCTAGTTATGATGATTTGGACAGAAATCTCGACTTCTTCTTTTCTGTTGGTGGCGACGGCACTTTTTTACGATCAATTACCTATATCCGAGATTTGGAAATCCCTGTAATTGGCATCAATACAGGCAGACTAGGTTTTTTGGCAAATATTCAAAAAGATAGCATTTCCGATGCCTTTGACAAAATCGTTCACGGTAGATTTGTCGTGCAAAAAAGATCCTTATTAGGCGTAAAAACTGAGAACGACGAGGGGGCATTAAACGAGTTGAATTTTGCCCTCAATGAAATCACAGTCACAAGAAAAAACACGGCTTCTATGATTAAAGTAGATACCATGCTAGACACTGAGTTTCTGACGACATACTGGAGTGACGGCTTGATCATTTCTACCCCAACCGGTTCTACAGGCTATTCTCTCAGTTGTGGAGGTCCTATCATATCCCCAACTTCTAAAAACATTGTGCTCACCCCTATTGCTCCTCATAGTTTAGCCGTTCGCCCCTTGGTTATTCCGGAGCAAACCCATATTGAGTTGATCATCGACAGCAGAGCAGATGAAGTACTGCTCACATTAGATTCCAGAATGTACACCTTGCACAATAAATCAAGATTGATCATTGAGAAATGTGACTTTTGTATTATGACCCTTCAATTAGATGACCAAACCTTCATAAAAACACTGCGTGAAAAACTTCTCTGGGGAGAAGATAAACGCAACTAAATCAGCGCATATAACACAATTTTACACTTAAAAAACTGTTAATCAAAAAAGAACATTCATTTCAATCAAATGCAAATGTATTTTTTTATATTTGCGAACTATTTTTTATGATGAAAAAAATTGTATTTGCGATCCTAATTTCTTTCTTTTCAACAGGTTTGTTTGCTCAGATCAATGAGGCAGGAATCTTTGTTGGAGGCAGTAATTATATTGGAGACATTGGACGAACAAATTTCATTTACCCCAACAGCTTTGCCATAGGAGCTATTTATAAATGGAACATGCATCCGCATTATTCAATTCGGGCGAATTATAAATATTCTAAAATTACTGGAGACGATGCTCAATCGAGCAACTCCTTTAGAAAATACAGGGATCTGAGTTTTAGCAATGACATACATGAAATGACCTTAGGAATAGAGTATCATTTCTTCAAATACAGTTTAGGAAAAGTTGGTTTTACTCATACTCCCTATGTTTTTTTCGAGGCTGGGGCGGTTAATTATGGAACCCTTGATGACGGCCGTAGCTTTAATTTCACCATGCCTTTCGGACTAGGATACAAAACTATTCTTGCTCCAAATGTTGGTATAGGCTTTGAAACGGGTTTCAGGTACACCTTTAAAGATGATATAGATGGTTATCCTTATGACCCCTTGAGTGAAAATATTCAAATTAATCCAAACAATAATGACTGGTACGTCTTTACAGGAATTACCTTGGTTTTCGCATTTGGTAGAGAAGGTTGTTATACAGGAAGTTTTTAAGAATTATGGATTTAGCATCTCAAATAGATAAAGATTTAATACCCAGACATGTGGCTATCATTATGGATGGGAACGGGCGGTGGGCCAAAAAACAAGGGCTAAAAAGAGTTCTGGGCCATAAAAAAGGTGTTGAATCTGTAAGACAATCTGTTGAAGCTGCTGTTGAACTCGGCATCGAGGCTTTGACCTTATATGCCTTTTCAACAGAAAACTGGAAACGCCCGAAAATTGAAATCGATACGTTGATGAGCATCCTTGTGAATTCGCTCAAAAATGAAATCAAAACATTTCAAGACAACAACATCAAACTACAAGCCATAGGTAACCTCGAAAAATTACCATTATTGGCAAGAAATCAATTAAAAGAAGTCATATCGTTGACTAAAAAAAATGACGGCATGGCGCTTACACTTGCGCTTAACTACGGGGCAAAAGAGGAATTAATTCGTGCCGTAAAATCCATTTCTAAAAAAATTGTTAATAATGAACTAGAGACCGAAGAAATTGATGAAAAAATTATAAATAGTCATTTATATACATTTACTTTGCCCGTCGTTGATTTTTTGATTCGAACGAGTGGGGAAATGCGCATTAGCAATTTTTTATTATGGCAAATTGCTTATGCCGAATTGTATTTTACTGATATTTTGTGGCCCGATTTTAGGAAGAAGGACTTTTACGAAGCAATACTGAATTATCAAAGAAGAGAGAGACGATTTGGAAAAACAAGTGAACAAATTGAAAACAGTAATAAATAATTTGAGATATACAGGTTTACTGTTCATTTTTATCTTAATTGGTGTTACTGTGAATGGGCAAAGTACTCCCCAAAGCAACACATCTACTCAAGATAGTATTCCGGCAAGTAAAGCCACGGATACAATCCCCGTTTCACAAAAAACAGATTCAATAAAAACTCCTGTTGGTGTAACTGCTATAGACTCTTTAGGAGCTGCATCAAATGCTCAGTCACAAGATACAGTAATCAAAGCACCCGCACAGCCTATTGAACTTGTCAAAAATAAAAGATATTTATTAGGAGGTGTATCAGTGGTTGGCAACGAAACAATCTCTGAACAGTCTATTTTGATCTTCTCTGGTTTAAATCCCGGTCAACGATTAAAAATTCCAGGCGACAAACTATCTTCTGCCATCAAGAGGTTGTGGAGTTCAAAATTATTTTCAAATGTAGATGTGTACATTACCAAAATGGATGGTGATGCAGTGTATTTAGAAATTAATGTAAAAGAACTGGACAAAGTTGGAAATCTGACCATAACCGGACTTAAAAAATCAAAACTGGAAGAGCTTCAAAAGGAGATAGAATTTCAGGAAGGTTCGATGCTTACAGAAAATCTGATAACCACCACCGAGAACTATATCAAGAACAAGTACAGAGCCAAAGGTTTTCTTAAGACCAAGGTAACAATTGACACCAAAAAAGATACAGCCTTTCCAAATACACAGGACGCATTAATAGTAATTGACAAAGGAAATAGAATCAAAATCAAGAACATCACATTTCATGGCAATACAGCTTTAACAGATAAGAAGCTGAAAAAAACCATGAAAAAAACGAAGGAGAAAGGTATCACCAGAATGTTCTCTCCTTCTAAGTTTGTTGAAGACCTTTATGAAGAAGATCTCGATAATGTGGTTTCCTTATTTCAGGAAAAAGGGTTTAGAGATGCCTTGATCATCAAAGATTCAATTTCATGGAATAAAGATAATACCATCAATCTAGACATCTTTTTAACACAGGGAGAGCGCTATAAATTTGGAAATATAAATTTCTTAGGAAATACCGTGTTCACTGACGAGCAACTGAGAAGTATTTTAAGAATTGATAACGGGGTTACCTATAATGGTAAAGCATTGAATGAAAGAGTTTATGGAGATGGCACCCCTGAATCTGTAGATATTACCAATACCTATTTAGATAATGGGTATCTTTTTTCGAGAGTTAACGCCGTAGAGACGAGCGCTGCGAACAATATTATAGATCTGGAGATACGTATCATTGAAGATGAACCTGCGTCTATTAGAAAAGTAACCGTTAAAGGAAATGATGTTACAAATGATCATGTACTTTACAGAGAAATTCGTACAAAACCAGGAGACTTGTTTAGCAAGAGCGATATCGTTAGATCGATCCGTGAATTGGGCCAATTAGGATTTATAGATCCTGAGAATATCGTTCCTGACGTACAACCTAATTTTGCTGACAAAACAGCTGATATTGAATATTCGGTTTCAGAAAAGGGATCAAGCCAGATCGAACTTCAAGGTGGGTACGGAGGTGGAACTTTTGTAGGAACACTTGGTTTGTCTTTTAATAACTTTTCGGTTAAAAACTTATTTAATTTCGAAGAATACAAGCCCGTTCCCAGAGGTGATGGTCAAAATATTGCCCTGCGATTACAAGTGAGTAAATTCTATAGAACCTATAGTTTGTCTTTCTCTGAGCCTTGGATGGGTGGTAAAAAACCAAAAGGATTTAATTTCTCTATTTACAATTCAAGTCAGTTCGGTTTTGATCCTTTTACCAATGATGTAGACAAAGATCAATTATTAGATATCATTGGAGCCTCTGTAGGGCTAAGCCAACGTTTGAAATGGCCTGATGATTTCTTTACCTTATCAACATCTTTTAATTATCAGCGATACAAGCTTCAGAATTATACGATTTCATCGTTTGATTTTGACAATGGGATATCGAACAACTTTAACTTTGCTGTAAATTTTGGAAGAAGTTCTGCCGGACCAAACCCTGTATTTCCAACTGGAGGGTCACAGTTCAATGTGCTGTTAAAACTGACTCCTCCCTATTCTTTGTTTGATGACAGGGATTATACTGACCTCCCTGACGAAGAAAAGTACAAATGGATCGAGTTTTATAAAATTGTATTCACCGGAAAATGGTATAGTCCTGTCGCAGGTAAATTAGTTCTCATGTCTAACGCTGAGTTAGGCTTCTTAGGTCATTATAATGATGAGATTGGAGCTCCTCCTTTTGAAAGATTCTATGTAGGTGGTGACGGTATGCAAACCGGACGATTCGACGGTAGAACTACCATTGCATTAAGAGGGTATCCAAACTCCAGTTTATCATCGCAAACGGGTGGTACCATTTATAATAAAATAGCATTTGAATTAAGATATCCGATTACCTTAAAACCCTCAGCTTCCATTTACGCCTTGTCGTTTTTAGAAGCAGGTAATTCTTGGAATGAATTTAGAGAGTACAGACCTTTTGAATTAAAAAGATCTGCAGGTGGTGGTATCAGAGTATTTATGCCTGCTTTTGGTTTGCTTGGAGTTGACTTTGGATATGGGTTCGATACCATACCTGGATCCAACATAATTTCAGGGTGGCAAACGCATTTTATCATAGGGCAACAATTTTAAGCTAATTTGCTATATTTGCCCCAAATCAAGAAATGGCACGATATTTTCTTGAAAACTATTAGAATGAAAGTAAATAGGGTATTAATTATTGTCTTTGTTTGTATGAGCTATCTGATGGTTCATGCACAGAAGCCACAGCGAGTAGCCTATATTGATATGAATTACATATTGGAGAATGTTCCGGAATATGTAAATGCACAATCCCAGCTGGATGCAAAAGTAAAAAGCTGGCAAAAAAAATTAGATGATCTCTCGAATGAAATTGAGCAGCTGAATACGGATCTTGCCAATGAAAAGACATTATTGACCAAAGATCTCATTAGTGAAAGAGAAGAAGATATTGAAATAAAACAACAGGAATTAAGCCGATTGCAACAAGCGTATTTTGGACCAGATGGTGATTTATTTCGCATGAGAAAACAGCTTGTGAAACCGGTTCAGGATCAGGTTTACAATGCTATCCAAGACATTGCCGGCAAAAAGCGGTATGATTTTGTTTTTGACAAGTCAAGTGATTTGATTCTGTTGTATAGTAATAGTAAGTTTGACATAAGTGAATTAGTACTGAATGCCATTGTTAAAAACAGAAAGAGACAGGCTGTGCAGGATCTAAAAGCCGAAAGGCTTGCAAAGGCAGGAGTTGTAACGAGTCCTACAGTACTTGAAAACCAGACAGAAACTGCAGAAGATGCGGTTGACGACGGTAGTGAACTAAGTAGTGAAGCTGCGCCAGTAGAAGCGGTCACTGAAGAAAAAACAGAAGAACAACTCAAACTCGAGGCAAGAATAGCCAAGAGAGAAGAGTTAAAGGCGCGAATTAAGGCACAGCAAGAATCTCGAGCCAGAATGAGAGATTCACTTAAACAGGTTGCTGAAGAAAAAAGAGCCGCCAAGTTGAAAGAAATAGAGGATAGAAAGAAACAGAGACAAGAAGCGATAGATAACAACAATTAAAAAGTAAAAACAAAAAAATTATTAATAACAAATTATTTGAAAAATGAAATTATTTAGAAATTTATTCGTGGCATTCGCACTTTTAATGGCGTTTAATACTATTGAAGCCCAAAATGTTGCTCATATCGATAGTGAACAACTATTAATGGCGATGCCAGAGACTAAAGCAATGGAGACAGAGTTAAAGAAAGTACAACAAACGTACGCAGATGAGTACAATGCTCAGGCAACAGCCTTACAGGCAAAATTACAAAAGTATGATGCTGAAGCACCAACTCAAACTGATGCGAAAAATGAAGAAAGAAGAGTTGAAGTTGAAGGCTTAAAGCAAAAAATTCAAAAGTATGCTCAAACTGCTGATCAAGAAATTCAAAAGAAAAGATTTGACTTGTTGAAGCCAATCGTTGAGAAAGCACAAAAAGCCGTAAGTGAAGTTGCTGCTGAAAAGGGTATTAAATATGTGATGGATTCTTCTCCTGGAAAAGGATTAATCGTATTTGAAGGTGAAGACCTAATGCCTGTTGTCAAAACTAAACTAGGAATTCAATAGAACTACTTTTACTTTATAAAAAAACATCCTTGCTTCTAGGATGTTTTTTTTTGTATTAAACTAAGCAACGTCTATTTATACCAGCTCGCATACTTCACATAATTATTAGCAATTCTGTCTATTTCTCCAGACAATAATTCTTCATTTATATCTTTGATTTTCTTTGCCGGCATTCCTGCAAAAACAGAACCTGAAGGCACGAGTGTGCCTTTGGTCACTACGGCACCAGCCGCGATTATACTATTGCTTTCCACGACACAATCATCCATGATGATAGCACCCATCCCGACCAGCACATTATCATGTATCGTGCATCCATGAACAAGGGCATTGTGCCCTATTGAAACATTGTTTCCGATCGTTGTAGGTGATTTTTTATACGTGGCATGAATAACTGCTCCGTCTTGAACATTTACTTTGTTTCCCATCCTGATAAAGTGCACATCACCTCGAATCACCGCATTATACCAGACACTACATTGATCACCCATGATCACCTCTCCCACCACTACTGAATTTTCAGCAAAAAAACAATCTTTACCCTTTACCGGCATTTTTCCATTGAGCTCTCGTACTATCATATTTCTTTTTTTGATGGATTTAACATATGCATCAAAAGTAAGAAAAAATACTTTCGTAAATTTGCATTTATATACGATACAGATATGTCAAAAATAAAAATAGAGTACACCTCGAACCCTGCAATTATTAAGTTCGTTGCAGATAAAATGCTCACTGAAAGCAGCTATGAATACAATTCAATTGATGATGCCAAAAATTCAGCTTTGGTTCAACAATTATTTCATCTACCATTTGTCAAAAAAGTGTTTATCACAGCCAATTTTATTGCTTTAGAAAAGTTTGACATCCTTGAATGGAAAGAGGTAGAAAAAGAACTACAAGAAATACTTGATCTGTATCTGGATCAGAATGATTCTCTATTTACAGAAGACAAAACGGAACAATTAGTTGAAGTGTATGCTGAAAGTACACCAAATCCGAATGTACAAAAATTTGTGACCAATAAATTGTTGAGTAATCAGCATATAGAGTTGAGCAGTATCGAAGAATCACATGATGTTCCGCTGGCATACGAACTATTTGGATTCCCTTTTGTTAAGGAAGTTTTTATATCTGACAACTATGTCTCAATTCAAAAAACAAAGGATCTTGACTGGTTTGAAGTCAACAACAGCCTAAGAGATTTTTTAAAAGAATACCTCCAAAGTGACCGAAGAATTGTAGCTGAAGGATTTACACCAAAAGTCAAAGAAGCCCAACAAGCTGATGTGAAATATACAGCAACTGACGATGATATTTCGAAGGAAATTATTGCCGTTTTAGAAGAATATATCAAACCGGCTGTAGCAGGTGATGGCGGAAATATTCAATTTTTATCCTATGTGCCTGACACGAAAGAAGTAAATGTACTGTTACATGGTGCCTGCAACGGCTGTCCATCTTCTACCATTACCCTTAAAAATGGTATAGAAGCAACTTTAAAGCAATTATTACCAGGAAAAATTGGTGCTGTGAACGCCTTAAATTAAGCAGCCATATTCCAGCCAGATGACAAATAAAATTCGACTAATTTTTGGTATTTCCGCTGTCCTTTTTTTCAGTGGATTACATGCCCAGAAAACAAGCAGCCCTGTGACTTATCCTAAAACCACCAAAGGTAAAACGGTAGATAATTATTTTGGAAAAGACGTGCCTGATCCATACAGATGGCTCGAAGATGATAGATCCGTTGAAACGGAAAACTGGGTAAAGGATCAAAATAAGGTCACTCAGGGATATTTGGCGCAGATACCATATAGAGAACAAATTAAAGAGAGAATGACCAAGTTGTGGAACTATGAAAAATATAGTGCTCCTACCCGTCATGGAGATTATGATTATTTCTATAAAAATGATGGTCTCCAGAACCAATATGTGCTCTACAGACAAAAAGGGAATCAGCAAGCAGAGGTCTTTTTAGATCCAAATACCTTTTCGGAAGATGGAACAACAAGCCTAAGCACTGTTTCTTTTACAAAAGATGGCAAAAAAGTAGCCTATTCCATATCTGAGGGAGGGTCAGACTGGAGAAAAGTAATCGTCATCGATGCCGAATCCAAACAAATTGTGGAAGATACCATACATGATGTTAAATTCAGTGGACTTTCCTGGTATAAAAATGAAGGGTTTTATTATTCCAGTTATGACAAACCAGAAGGAAGTGAATTATCTGCAAAAACCGATCAGCACAAATTATATTACCATAAACTGGGAACTTCTCAGGCAGACGACAAAGTAGTATTTGGTCTGGAGACAAAGCGCAGGTACGTATTTGGTTATGTGACAGAAGATGAAAAATACCTGATCATCTCAGCTTCCAATTCAACTTCAGGTAATGAATTGTATATCAAAGACCTAACGAATTCAAAAAGTGCATTAAAAACAATCGTTTCTAATTTTGACAACGATCATTCCGTGATACACAGCAAAGGCGAAACCATATTCGTATCAACAAATTTAAATGCTCCTAATAAAAAAGTGAGCACGTTTAGCTTTAAGAACCCTGAAGTAAGCAATTGGGAAGATTTTATTCCTGAAACGGAAAATGTTTTAAGCATATCAAACGGTGCCGGGTATTTTTTTACAGAATACATGATCGACGCCATATCAAAAGTGTATCAATATGACCTAAAAGGGAATTTAATTCGTGAAATTGAGCTTCCAGGTATTGGAAGCAGTGCAGGGTTTAGCGGTAAAATGAAGGATAAAAAACTTTACTATTCCTTCACGAACTATGTAAACCCCTCAACTATTTACGAATTTGACCCCTCAGATGGCAGCTCGAAATTGTTCAAAAAACCAAAAGTTGGTTTTGATTCAAACGCCTATGAATCAAAGCAGGTTTTTTATAATTCAAAGGACGGAACCAAGGTGCCTATGATCATTACCTATAAAAAAGGTATCGTTCTCGATGGGAATAACCCGACAATTCTATATGGATATGGAGGGTTTAATATTAGTTTAACTCCCTCATTTAGCATTGTAAACGCTACCTGGTTAGAAATGGGTGGTGTTTATGCCGTTGCCAACCTGAGAGGTGGAGGCGAATATGGAAAAGACTGGCACAATGCAGGTACCCAGTTAAAAAAACAGAATGTATTTGATGATTTTATTGCAGCAGCCGAATTCCTGATTACAGAAAAATACACGAGTAGTAAGTATTTAGCGATTCGAGGGGGATCCAATGGTGGCCTATTGGTGGGAGCTACAATGACTCAAAGACCCGACCTAATGCAAGTTGCTTTACCTGCCGTTGGAGTATTAGACATGCTTAGATATCACACTTTTACAGCTGGTGCGGGATGGGCATACGATTATGGCACATCTGAGCAAAGCGAAGAAATGTTCAACTATTTATACAATTACTCACCGGTTCACAATGTCAAAAAAGATGTCTCATATCCAGCCACTTTGATTACTACAGGAGATCATGATGACAGGGTAGTTCCTGCTCATTCTTTTAAATTTGCCGCAGAATTACAAGACAAGCAACAGGGAGAGAATCCTGTGATGATTAGAATCGAAACTCAGGCCGGTCATGGAGCCGGAACCCCAGTTTCAAAGATCATAGATCAATATGCCGATATTTTCAGTTTCACCCTTTACAATATGGGCATTGAACATCTTGACACTAAGGTGAAGGACTAGTGTTTATTTAGTCCACTGCCAGTACATCAATTTGTCGTTCCCCCATGGTGATGCGATCTCCTTTCGTTTTACCTAAAAGTAAGGCGCCTATGGGAGAAAATGATGACACCGCATAATAGGTTTTATTTTTTACAGCAAGTTCACCTGCACTTATGGATAAATAATAAAATCCCTGACTTGTGGTCACAAGGCTTCCGAGCCTTGCATGGTTTGATTGTGCACTTGGGTCAATCTTCCCTAACACTTCTTTCATTTTTATAACTACTTTCAATTGCTGAGACGCCTTTTCCATTTCTAAATGAAGCATGGCTCTACCGGTTTCATGTTTGTCACCAGCAGAACTTTTTGACTCATTCTCTAAAGCCAGCTGATTGGCCTGCATGATTTTGTCAATCGTATGCAACTTATTTTGAACAAAACTAACACAGGCTTCTTGCAGTTCCAGTTTAAGATCGGTCATAACTTTTCTTTGCTCAAAAATAACAGATTTTTGAATTGAACCCTCCTTATTGTTCAAAAGCATTTATCTTAGAACCTTAAAGCTAAAGATATGAATGAATCAAGATGCTCCTGGTGCGGAAATGACGAATTATATGTGAAATATCACGACCAGGAATGGGGTGTTCCTGTGTATGATGATCATCTTTTATTCGAATTCCTGGTACTTGAAACTTTTCAAGCCGGATTAAGCTGGATTACGATTCTAAGAAAACGTGAAAACTTTAGACAGGCCTTTGACAATTTTGATTATAACAGAATAGCCAACTATGGTGAATCCAAATATGAAGAGCTGCTTCTGAATCCTGGTATTATAAGAAACAAATTGAAAATCAGGGCAAGCATTTCAAATGCCAGGGTTTTTATGCAAGTCCAAAAAGAGTTTGGAAGTTTCTCTACCTATTTATGGGAATTCTCCAATGGCATTCCAATACAAAATAATTGGAAACAAATGAACGAGGTACCGGCCACTACTGCCTTGTCTGATACCATATCAAAGGCTCTTAAAAAGAAAGGATTCAAATTTGTTGGATCAACTGTTATCTATGCATATATGCAGGCTATTGGTATGGTAAATGATCATATCAGTACTTGCTTCAGACATGCCCCCATTAAGAAGCAAAGTGAAGTACAATAAATTAATACTCGCCTACATCGCCAGTTGCTTTAATGGCCTTTACCGGAAGGTAAATTTCTGTAATTAATTCGGCAGGATTGGCCGTATGAGAAGGACTATTGACATAGATCTCAAAAGGTTCTCCATCTTCCTCATAGGCATAATTTTTAAGAGATTCAGCATAAAATATGGCCTTCTCCCATGCCTTTTGTGAATTGACATAAGAACCATTTAACACTGTTTTTGAATAGCTGCCTCGTTCCATGTATCCGGTAAGAATGTCAGACCCCTGGGTAATGATTCGTTCTGAAACCGGATAACCTACCGAAAACATGGTTGTTCCGTTTTCCTGATCAAACTTATGATACATTGTAAACGCGCCTCCTGTAGCACGAACCCTATTTTTTGCCATATAGGCCTCAATTTCATCCATCATTCCCCTTTGCTTTAGGGTCATATCGTTGATTTTGGCTGAGGTCGACAAATACAAATAAAAGCCGCCACTTACATCCACAACACCCAAGGAATCAATCGAATAAACTCGTAATTTTTTTTGTAAGTTTTCATCAAATAATTCCAAACCTCTTTCCTGCA
The DNA here is from genome assembly GCA_964419405.1 of uncultured Flavobacteriaceae bacterium. GTDB lineage: Bacteria > Bacteroidota > Bacteroidia > Flavobacteriales > Flavobacteriaceae > Lutimonas. Next base: position 95,043 of record CAYQPI010000075.1, on the reverse strand, counting down.
TCGGCCCAAGCTGTTCTTCCATGCCCGATGCCATAAACCTTGACAGAAAAGGCATTTCACCCTTGATACCCCAGGTCAATTCTGTTCCTTCATTTTTTTTCTTCAAAATCCAGTAGACATCGGATCCCATATCCCCAAAAGGAGTCTCAAACACAATCTCCTGGTCTAATCGATTTGGTTCTGAAATGGCATTGGTCTTCATTCGTCCCCCTCCTTCAATATCCGAGGTCCAGGTATAGGCTGCCCCAGTTCCGACGGTTATATCCGCATATTGCACCCTTATGGTAGAATCTGTTTCATACCAGGGACCCCAGTCTTCCCAATTTTTGTAATCATTAAGGTCATTAAAAACCACTGTTTGATCTGCTTTGATCATCCTTGTTCTTGACACATTATAGCTCCCATCAAGGGTGGCTAAATAAATAGCCGCGATGACAATAATGACCAATAAAAGAAGAAAAATATTTTTTAAAAATCTCATTTAGAAGAAGTTTGGTACAACACAAAACCAAATATAATAATTAATTCTTAATATATTATATATGAGGAAGTTAATAAACTTTTATCATTTGGATTTACCTTGAGTTTTGCATAAATTTGGAAGACTTATATCTTAAATAAATTTCAAATGAATTTCAAATATCTATTGAGCTTCTTATTGGCTTCCACACTTTTACTATCATGCCAAAAAGAAGGTAAAAAAGAAGTTAGCACTGCTACCGATTCGGCTCCACAGGAGTTCAGTTTTTTATCAGAACAGTTTGCTGACATTAAAATACTTCGATACCAGGTCCCAGGTTTTGATCAATTAAGCCTGAAACAAAAAAAATATGTCTACTATCTGACCCAGGCAGGGTTGGCTGGCAGAGACATTATGTACGATCAGAATTACAGGCATAATCTAAAAATAAGAAGGGCACTTGAGGTGGTATACGTCAAGTATGAAGGAGACAGAGATACAAAAGACTGGAAGAGTTTCGAGACTTACCTCAAGAGGATTTGGTTTTCAAATGGTATTCATCATCATTATGCCAATGATAAATTCAAACCTGAATTTTCTCAAGATTATTTGACGCAGTTGATGGAGGACACGCGTGTCAAACTCGACGAAGAAGCATTTGCTGTCATCTTTAATGATCAAGACCTGAAAAAAGTAAATCTGAATGCTGAAACTGGTCTGATTAAAGGTTCTGCCATCAATTTTTATGGAGAAAATATTACCGTCCAAGAGGTAGATGAATTCTACGCAGCTATTGAAACAGACAAGGATCAACCTATTGAAAAGGGATTGAACTCAAAATTGGTCAAAGAAAATGGTGAGCTAAAAGAACAAGTTTGGAAGAGAAATGGTATGTATGGAGCTTCTATCAAAGAAATCATCTCATGGCTCGAAAAGGCAAAAGAAGTTTCTGAAAATGAAAGCCAGGCCCCGGGCCTTGAATTGCTGATTCAATATTATGAAACCGGAGATTTGAAAATCTGGGATGAATACAATATCGTTTGGGCTAAATCAACAGAAGGTGATATTGATTATATCAACGGATTTATAGAAGTATACAACGATCCAAAAGGGTATAAAGGCTCCTATGAATCTGTTGTGCAGATCAAAGATTTTGAAATGTCTAAAAAAATGGCAGCACTGGCTGAAAATGCTCAATGGTTTGAAGACAATTCAACACTCGACCCTTCACATAAAAAAGCGGATGTTGTAGGAGTTTCATATAAAACGGTTAATGTGGCCGGAGAAAGCGGTGATGCCTCACCTTCAACCCCTATCGGAATAAATTTACCAAACAACAACTGGATAAGAGAGCAGCATGGTTCAAAATCTGTTTCTTTAGGAAACATCATTCATGCCTACGCCAACGCTGGCAGTTCAGGAAGGCTTAAAGAATTCGCCTTTGACGAAGAAGAAATAAAAACAGAAGAAGCATATGGACAATTGGCTGACAAATTACACACAGCACTACATGAAGTTATAGGTCATGCCAGTGGTCAATTAAATCCTGGCGTTGGAACGCCTAAAGAAACCTTGAAAAATTATGCTTCCACTCTTGAAGAAGCCAGAGCAGATTTGGTAGGTCTTTATTATTTACCAGATGCTAAATTGGTTGAAATCGGAATTTCTCCAAATGCGGAAAGTATTGGGAAAGCAGCTTTTGACGGTTATATACGTAATGGCTTAATGACACAGCTTATTCGATTGAATCTGGGCGATGACATAGAAGAGGCACATATGAGAAACAGACAACTGGTTGCGGCCTGGGCCTTTGAAAAAGGAGCAGCAGATAATGTCATTGAGAAGGTTCAAAAAGATGGTAAAACCTATTTCAAAATAAACGATTACAACAAATTGAGAGAATTGTTTGGAGCTTTATTAAAAGAAATACAGCGTATCAAATCTGAAGGAGATTTTGAAGCAGGAAAAAACCTCGTTGAAACCTATGGTGTGAAAGTAGACCAGGAGATTCACAAAGAGGTTTTGGATAGAAATAGTCAGTTTACATCGGCTCCATATGCTGGATTTATTAATCCTGTTCTACATCCGGAGTTAGATGAAAATAAAGAAATTATTGACATTAAAGTAGTACAACCAAAAAGTTTTGCAGACCAAATGCTTCAATATGCAAAAGACTTTACTACCTTACCTGACAACAATTAGCAGAACAATATAAAGTAAAAGGCCGTAATACTCAATTGCGGTCTTTTAAATAATAACTAAGAAGAAACCAATCTATGACAGGTGTTGTTGTCAAATCTACCGGTAGCTGGTATTGGGTCAGAACCGAATCCCATACTCAGGTTCAATGCAGAATCAGAGGTAAGTTCAGAACCAAAGGCATTAAAAGCACCAATCCTCTGACCGTTGGTGATCATGTTGATTTTGACTTAGAAGAGAATTCTAATACAGGTGTGATTACCAACATTCATGAAAGAAAAAACTATATTGTCAGAAAGTCTGTAAATCTTTCTAAACAAACGCATATTATAGCTGCCAACATAGATCTCGCATTTTTACTGGTAACTTTAGACAATCCACCAACCTTCCCTCCTTTTATTGACAGATTTTTAGCGACTGCTGAAGCCTATAGCATCAAGGCGATTCTTTTGTTCAATAAAATGGATCTTAATGATGAAATTCTGGAAGGCAAGAAAAATGACCTGATCAAGATCTATAGAGACATCGGATACCTCTGTTTAGAAATTTCTGCTACTGAAAAATTGAACATAACAAAAGTCAAAGATTTGATGCTTGGTAAAATAAGCATGTTCTCAGGTCATTCTGGTGTTGGAAAATCAACCCTGATCAATGCCATAGACCCTTCGCTTCAATTAAAAACCGCTGCTGTCTCGAGTCAGCATAAACAAGGACAGCATACGACCACGTTTGCAGAAATGTTCGCCATACCCACTGAGCCAGAAAGTTATATCATTGATACCCCGGGAATCAAGGGATTCGGTGTGGTTGATTTTGAAAAGAATGAGATCAGTGATTATTTCCCTGAGTTTTTTGCCCGCAAACACCTGTGTAAATTTAATAATTGTTTGCACCTGAACGAACCTAAATGTGCCATAAAACAGGCTCTTGAAAAAGGAGAAATCTCAAAATCCCGGTATAGAAGTTATCTTCAGTTATTAGAAGGTGAAGAAGAAAATTACAGAACAAACACCTATGATTTTTAACTATAATTCATGAAGGCAGTAATACAAAGAGTTAATAAGGCATCAGTAAGCATCGATGGTCAGGTTCACAGTGAGATCAATGAAGGCTTGTTAGTACTTCTTGGAATTACAGCTTCAGACGGTAAAGAAGATATTGAGTGGCTTTCAAAAAAAATTGTAAATCTAAGAATCTTTAATGATGCAACTGGTACCATGAACGAATCGGTTATTGACCAAGGAGGAGATCTTATCATTGTGAGTCAATTTACCCTGATGGCGAGCACCAAAAAAGGAAATCGTCCCTCGTATATTCATGCTGCAAAATCAGAAATTGCTACTCCTTTATATGAATCATTCATCGCAAAAATCGAATCATTAGTGGGTAAAAATGTTGGTACCGGAGTCTTTGGAGCCGATATGAAGATTCATCTTGAAAATGACGGGCCGGTAACCATCATAATTGATTCAGAAAACAAACAATAGTTCTGTTTTATTTTCGTTGTATAGTCTAATTTATTATGCATGAATAAGACCCAACTATCCAACCTCATCCTCCTCTTTTTTTGTTCCTTTTTAAATTCCCAAGACCTCGATCTTGGCCTGAGTATATTTACCATACCAGACAGCATGAGAACAGATGCGAATTCAGTCATCAGGTACGAAGAAACATCCATTACAATTCTAAACCAATCCAAAATGACCGTCAGTTTTAGAACGGCCATCACCGTCTTAAATAAATATGGTGACAGCGACGGTTTGATCTATCTTACGTATGATGATCATGAAAAAATCAAAGATGTCAGTGCCAGGATACTTGGGCCTGCAGGGAATGTTATTAAAAAAATCAAGAAAAGTGATTTCGAAGATATTTCAGCTGTAGGAGGTGCCACCCTTTACAGTGACAATCGAGCCTTTTATTACGAATATGAAGCGACATCATATCCTTATACCATTCAATACGAATATGAGACCAGCACGTCAAACACGGCTTTTCTTTTTCCTTGGTATCCGGTAAGCGAATTTCACAAAAGTGCTATGAAAAGTACTTATTCCATTGAATATCCTGAAACCATTAAAATCAAAACCAAGCCCTTTAATTTAAGTGGCTATCAAGTACAGGATCATTCAAAAGAAGGATTGATCAGCTATTCTATTGAGAATCTTGTAGCCTTTGATTATGAACCTTTAAGCCCATCCTTAAACAAATTTGTTCCTCATGTAAAATTTGCAGCAAACAAATTCAGTTTAGCCGGAGAAGTTGGAACTGCCAATAATTGGGAAGAATTTGGCCTATGGATGAATCAAAAACTTTTGTATGGCAAAGATGACCTTTCTCAACAGACCAAGGACGAAATTAAACGACTTGTTCAACACGAGGAAGATCCATTAAAACGTGCTGAAATAGTCTATGACTATATGCAAGACAGAACGAGGTATATTAGTATTCAAATTGGTATCGGAGGCTGGAAACCTATGAATGCAAGCGAAGTTGAGAGATTAAAATACGGTGATTGCAAGGCGCTCACCAATTATACCAAGTCTTTATTAAAAGCGGCAGATGTTCCTTCGTATTACACCATACTCTATGCAAATGAAAAAAGAAATATTGACCGTGACCTGGCAAGTATCCAAGGAAATCATGCCATCTTGATGGTACCTTCAAAAAAAGATACGGTTTGGTTGGAATGCACCAATCAAAAGGCTCCTTTTGGTCATATTGGTTCGTTTACAGATGATCGCGAAGTTTTAATCGTTACCGAAGATGGTGGCAAAATTGTAAAAACAAAAAAGTATGAAGATCATGAAAATGCCCAGGAAATCACAGGTGAATTAAACATCTTAAACGATGGGAAAATCAATGCCTCCTTACATATTGTTAGTGAAGGAAAACAATACGATGATCATTATTCAATAGCGTTTATGGATGAAGATAAACGTGAAAACTATTACAAGGATTTTTTTGATGAGATCAACAATGTGAAAATTGAGAAAATAGCCATTGACAATCAAATCAAGGCAGCCACTTTTATTGAAGACATCGATTTTTCGGCTGAAAACTATTCTGTGAACAGTGGAGAAAAAATGCTGGTGCGCCTCAACGTTGTCAATACCACAAGATCTGTCCCAAGAAGGATCAGAAATAGAAAACTTCCCTTAGAAATCAAAATGGGTTTTCTTGACACCGATAATGTTACAATTCATCTTCCTCAGAATTATACGATTGAGGCCATGGCAGAGCCCCAAGAAATCGAATCCAAATTCGGGTCGTATAAAATTGAGATTCAAAAGATTGATGAAACCAAACTACTATACAAAAGAACCCTACTGATCAAAGAAGGAACTTATACTGTAGCAGATTATAATGAATACAGAAAGTTTCGAAAAAAAATCAACCAACTTGACAATTCCAAAATTGTTTTAACCAAATCTTAGTACCATGAAAAACAACCTATTAATTGCGCTGGCTTTATGCCTTTTTTCGATCAATTCACATCATGGCCAATCCGTCCGTTTTGGAAAAATTAATAAAGAGGATTTTGCCGATAGTCAGTATGAAAAAGACCCTTCTGCAGATGCAGTGGTTCTTTACAAAAAAAAGTTTACACACTATGTCTATGACGATATTACAGGCTGGGAATTGGTAACCACTATACATGAAAGAATTCGCTTCTATAATGCTGATGGCTTTGATCATGCCACAAAAAAAGTCAACTATTATAAAGGTAACGAACAGGAAAGCATTGCTGTCAAAGCCTATACCTATAATCTGGAGGACGATAAAATAGTCAAAACAAAACTTGATCGAAAATCTGTATTTAACGAAGAAGTGTCAGACAAATGGGGAGCTAAATCTTTTACCATGCCAAACTTAAAAGAAGGCAGTATCGTAGAATGGGTTATTTCAATAAATTCTCCATATACCACGTATATCGATGACGTTATTTGTCAATATGACATTCCTATAAAATATTTAGAATGCAAGGTTGAAATTCCTGAATATTTTTTATTCAACTTTTATCCAAGCCGCTATTATCCACTAAACATAAAACAACTAAGAACTCAGAAAAAACACTTGACTCAATCTGGAACTGTTAATATTTCTGAGAACACCTACCTACTTAAACAAGAACACATCCCCGCCTTGGTTGAAGAACCATATGTCAATAATATTAATAATTACAGAGCTAAAATCAAATTTGAGATAGCAGCATATTTACCACGAAACGGCGTTGGAGAACGTTATAATACCTCATGGGAGGAAGTGACCAAATCAATATACAGTAGTGCCAGATTTGGAGGAGAACTCAAAAAAAGCAATCATTTTAAAGAAGACCTTCAAAGGGTCTTGACCAATTCTTCAAATCAAAATGAGCAGATCATCCATATTTTTGAGTTTGTAAAAAACAAAATGAAATGGGATGGATATCATGGAAAATACACAAGTTCTAAAGGGATTAAGGCTGCATATAAGGAAAGTGTCGGAAATGTTGCCGACATCAATTTAACTCTGGTTGCCATGCTAAGAGAAGCAGGAATTAAAGCAAACCCAATTCTAGTGAGCACGAGGTCTCATGGTATTCCTTTATTCCCAACAAAAAAAGGATTCAATTCTATCCTGGCTGGTGTTGAACAAAATGGACAAGTGATATTAATGGATGCAAGTTCTAAATACAGCTCGCCCAATGTATTGCCAAGAAAGGACTTGAATTGGGAAGGACGACTGATCAGAAACGATGGTAGTTCAACAACAGTTAGTCTTTATCCTAAAAATTATAATTTTAAAGACGTTAAGCTAAATGTTAAACTTGATCAGGATGGTTTTCTAGATGGTCTTATGGTAACGACGTATAACGGCCTGAATGCCCTTGAATACAGAACAGCCACAGCAGACAAAAAAGAAGAAGACATTATCAGTTCCATAGAATCAAAACATGAGGCTATTGAAATTGAGCAATTTCGTATCAATAACAAAGAAAAATGTTCAAAACCAATATCAGAAATGTTGAAGTTTACCCAAGAAAATGCAGCCGATATCATCGGTGATAAGATCTATATATCGCCGCTTCTTTTTCTAACCGTGAATGAGAATCCTTTTAAACTAGAGGAAAGGCTATATCCAGTTGATTATGCTGCTCCCTGGAGCAATCAAACAAAAATATCCTTAACCATTCCTGAAGGATATGCGCTAGAGTCTAAGCCAGAGGACCTGTCTTTGACCCTACCAGATCAAATGGGGGATTATGTACTAAAGACAGAATTCAAAAACAACAAGATCGTTGTCACTTCGAAAACAAGATTGAACATTCCTGTTGTCTCTTCAAATTATTATCCTACGTTGAAGGAGCTTTATAAAAGAGCCATTGAAAATCAACTCGAAAAAATTGTCCTGGTGCAACAAGGACCATAATCATAAAAAAAGAGCGGTGTTACCGCTCTTTTTAATTCTTTATTGTATGGTATAGGCATACCCTAAGGAGAACACTAGTCCACCGATATGACTTTCACCATAGGCGGTGTTTTTCTGAATGGTCTTCGCACCCCAGGAACCTCTGAATCCCAGATAAAGTTCGTGCTTTTCATTTAATTTTCGGATCAGACCGGCACCTGCATGAAAGCCATAATTATAGGTATTCAATTCATTTTTGGTATCCGTTTCTTCATCAAAATTTTGTGGTGGCAATGGCACCCAGGCAGGTCCATTTTCAGGATTTGAAGGATCAAAATTCGGATTGAGAACCCTCAATGGATTCGTCCTTTCAGCATCTAGCGTGATGATACTAGTGCCAGATGTGATTTGATTTGAACTCAATAAAAATCCAATATATGGCCCGGCTTCAACATAAAACCTCCAGGTATCTCCCCACCCTAATTTGGCCAAAATCGGAATTTCAAGATAATTCAGATCCGATTCATTTTCAAAATCTGCATACAAAGGACTATCATCTGTAACAGGATCATTACCCTGTAAGGCCAGCATAAAATTCAATTGCTCAATTGAACCAAAAGCATCTAAATAACTAATAGGTATTGGTTGCACTCCTGATCTGGTCCCTCCTCTTTGTGTATAAAGGATCTCTGTTTGAATAGAAAATAATTCTGAGACCGGAAACTCAAAAGTTGCTCCGAAATCTACACCTGAAGTCGACTCAAAATCTTCGGTATAAATATTATCTGAGTTGTCCGTTAGTCTTCCAACACTATAGCCCACTTTGGCTCCAATTTTTACCTGAGCATGAACTACTTGACCTACCAAGATAAAAAGAAGTACAATAAATTTAAATGATGTGTTTGATTTCATGAATAAATGGTTAATGATTTAATTTTGGTTGATTTAGCACATAACATCGCTAAACATGGATTAAATATAGAAAAATTAAACAAACCAAAATCACTATTGTTCATGAAATAGTGTATAAATGAGAAGAACACTTCAACAGCTGCAATCTGAATCGCAATCTCCCTTGTGCTTTTTAGTTTTAAAAAAAATCTTTCTGACCAAAAATAAGATGGCTGCTAACAAAGCAATATAGACAATAACTGTTTGAATCATGCGACTAGCTTAATGCTGTAAAGGTAATAAATGAGGCCACATAGGCAATGAGACCCATACCTATTAACTGAATCATGGGCCACTTCCAGCTATTTGTTTCGCGTTTGACGATGGCCAGGGTACTAATACATTGCATGGCAAAGGCATAAAAAATCAACAAGGACATTCCAACCGGCAGGTTAAACAATTTTTCACCTGTCTGTTCATTCACCTCTTCAGACATCCGTTGTTTTATGGTGGTGTTTTCCTCATCATCATCGCCTACACTATATATAGTGGCCAAGGTTCCGACAAAGACTTCCCTGGCTGCAAACGAGGCAATCAATGCAATTCCAATCTTCCAGTCATAGCCCAAAGGCTGAATGACCGGTTCAATGGATTTACCCATAATGCCAATATAGGATTGCTCTAATTTATAGGAGGCAAGTGACTCCTGATACCCTTGATCATCTGCTTGAGTTCTGACATGAGAATTTGCAAATTCAGATTCAGCATTGTCGAAGGCAGCCGGACCGTTTGAAGCCAAAAACCATAAAATAATAGAAATGGCTAAAATGATCTTACCAGCTCCAAAAACAAAGGCTTTCGTTTTTTCTACAACCGTATAAAACACATTCTTTAATGAGGGCAATTTATAGTCTGGCATTTCAATTAAGAAAAAACTTTTACCGTCAATTTTGAGTGTTTTATGGAGTAAATAACCAGAAACGACCGCCATTAAAAAACCGAGTAAATACAAACCCAGCAAGGTCAAACCCTGTAAACTAAAAAAACCTAAAACCCTTTCTTCAGGAATGATCAGGGCGATGATAATAGCATATACAGGCAGTCTGGCCGAGCAAGTTACAAAGGGCACAACCATAATGGTGATCAATCTTTCTTTCCAGCTACTTATATTACGAGTGGCCATGACAGCAGGTATGGCACAGGCCGTACCCGAAATCAAGGGAACAACACTCTTACCACTCATACCGAATCGTTTCATTATTTTATCCATTAAAAAAACAACCCTGCTCATATAACCTGTCTCTTCCAAAATCGAAACAAACAAAAACAATATAGCAATCTGAGGTATAAAGATGACAATACCTCCAATACCTGGTATAATTCCTTCACTTATCAGATTCGCCAACATTCCTTCAGGCAATAAATCTTTTACCTTACTACTTAGATCTGCAAAAAAGGCGTCAATAAAATCCATAGGGACGCTGGCCCAATCAAAAATCGATTGAAAAATAACCATCAAAATGGCTGCGAAAATCACGTAACCAAACACCTTATGTGTCAATATCTTGTCAAGCTTACTTCTTAAATCTTTTGCTTTTGACCTGTCAACAGCATACGTTTTTTTTAGAATAGCATTGATCTGCTGATATCTAAAAATCGTTTCTTTATGCTGGTACTTTTTTAATCTTTCCTTATCTTTTTTATAGGCAAGAACCAACTCTTTTTCTCTATCATCAAGTTTTTCAAAATGATTCAATTGAGTAATGAACAACCAGGTTTTATACAGTGACATCTTTGGAAAATTCAAATCCATTTCAGCAAAATACTGCTGATCTATCCTTTGAGAGATCTGAGCAAGGGTATCTGTATTTAAACTTTTATAATTGAGAATTACACTTTTAAGTTCATCGATGCCAACATTCTTTCGAGCACTAATTAAAATGACTTCACTTTTCAGTTCTTTTTTTAGAGCTTCAAGGTCAATGGATACGCCCTTTTTATCGAGCTGATCTGCCATATTAATGGCTAAAATAGTTGGAATTTCCAGGTCTTTGATCTGAGAATATAACAACAGGTTCCTTTTGATATTCTCAACATCAGCCACAACGACGATCACATCCGGAAAATCTTGGTGATTTGTATCCAGCAAGGTTTGCAAAACGATATTCTCATCAACGGATGTAGGGTTGATGCTATAGGTTCCGGGCAAATCAACAATTGAGGCATAGACCTCTGCAGATAACTGTGCCTTACCTACTTTTTTATCCACCGTAATTCCAGGGTAATTCCCTACTTTCTGATTCAACCCGGTCAAGGTATTAAACAAGGAAGTCTTACCTGTATTAGGGTTACCAACCAAAGCTACTTTTATGGCTTTATGTTCAGGCATCTATGCTTTGGTAATAAGAATTTGTGAAGCAGTTTCAGTTCTAATAGCCAAGTGACTACCGTTAACACGAATATACAAAGGATCCTTTAGTGGCGCCTTCTGGAGCAACTCTACGCATTCTCCTGGCAGGCATCCCATTTCAAGAAGTGACAAGGGAATACTTTCAAGTGACATGTCTTGAATAATTCCTTTTTCTCCTACGCGTAAACTTGCAATACTTGTGCTCAATCTTTATTTAGATTAATTATAAATACGATGCGAAATTACGCAAAAAAATTTGTTTAGAACTGATAATTATCACGAATCGCAAAATAAATCCGCCTATCAAAACGCTCCCATTAATTCTCTGATTTCAGAATTTCAATATCTTTTTTAATGCGTTCAAGTTCAGCCGCATCCGTACCGTCATAAAAGCCTCTTATCTGTTTATCCTTATCAATTAAAACGAATTGTTCTGTATGGATAAAATCCTGCTCACCTCCATCTCCTTCGTCCAAAACAGCAAAATAAGATTTTCGGGCCAATTCATAGATATGTCTTTTATCTCCAGTTGTAATTTCCCATTTACCATCAATTGCATGGTTCTTTAAGGCATATTCTTTAAGAACAGGCACACTATCAATGACAGGAGTGACAGAATGCGACAAAAACTTCAAATCAGCATCGTTTTTATAGAACTCTTGTAATTCAGCCATATTGATCGCCATAATAGGGCAAATCGTCTGGCAGCGTGTAAAAAAGAAATCGGCAATGTAAATCTTACCTTCGAAATTTGTCGAACTTATACTATCACCGTTCTGGTTGATCAAATGGAAGTCTCCAATTCGATGATCTCTACTGATGTGCTTCACAGCATCATCCACCAACCTGGGATTCACATCTACCGGATTAAAAACCGGAAGTTGACTTTTGGGTTTTACGAGAAAATACAGGATGGGAACAAAGATTATGGTAAAAAACAATAAGAAAATTAAGGTTGACTTTGACTTTTTAAAAAAATGAATTAAATACATATTGTGTATCTTTGGCTTTCCTAAAAATTGCTATTGGACTTACAAAAATAAACTTTATGAGGTATTTATTACGTTGTATTCTTCTATTATTTTCAGTTTCTATCACCTCACAGGTAACAGATGCTTTTGATATAGAATACCTCAAAGAAATTGCCACCGCAGAAGAGAACAATTCAGTCAATAAAGTTGCTTTCAAGGCCAACCCGAATACTGTAAATTACGATATAAAATACCACAGACTCTACTGGGAAGTTGATCCGACAAAAGCAGCCATTGAAGGTGAGGTAACCACCTACTTCACCGCCCTCGAGAATATGAATCAGATCGTTTTTGATTTGGCAGGAAACATGCAGGTATCGGCAGTGAAACAACGAGGGACAGCACTTAATTTCTCTCAAAACAAGAATGACGAATTGGTCATAGATCTCCCAGAAACCCAAGATAAAAGCACCTTAGATTCGCTTACTATTTTTTATGGAGGAAACCCTGTTAGTTCAGGTTTTGGATCCTTTGAAATTAACATCCATGGTGCCAGTCGAGTACCCGTTTTATGGACCTTATCAGAACCCTATGGAGCTAAAGGCTGGTGGCCCTGTAAACAAGACCTCATAGATAAAATTGACTCTGTCGATGTTTTTATCAAACATCCTTCTCAGTATAAAGCGGCATCAAACGGCCTTCTTATTTCTGAAAAAATTCAAGGATTCGATATGCTCACACACTGGCGACATAGATATCCTATCCCAGCATACCTTATTGCCATTGCTGTAACCAACTATGCTGTGTACAAAGATTCTGCACCTATGTTGAATTTTGACATCGTCAATTACGTGTACCCTGAAGGACTTAATACTGCCAAAAACAGCACAGCGATAACTCCCAGGATCATGCATCTCTTTAACGAACTTTTTGAAATGTACCCATTTTCTAATGAAAAATACGGGCATGCACAGTTTGGATGGGGTGGTGGTATGGAACACACGACGATGACCTTTATGGGGGGCTGGAGTCGTGGATTGATCGCTCATGAATTGGCTCATCAGTGGTTCGGCAACAAAATCACTTGTGGCAGTTGGGAAGACATTTGGTTAAATGAAGGCTTCGCCACCTATTTGGATGGCCTTGTCTATGAAAATTTTGATGGGGAGGAAATCTTCTCACAATGGAGGCGTGCCGTTGTCAGCAGCGTCACTTCAAGTCCTTCGGGTTCTACTTTTGTTAGTGATACAACATCTGTTTCCAGGATCTTCAGTAGCAGACTCTCCTACAGAAAAGGAGCGATGATACTACATATGCTGCGTTATAAAATTGGTGATGATCATTTTTTTCAAGGCATCAAAAATTACCTGGCAGACCCGGCACTGGCATTTGGCTATGCGAGAACCAAAGATCTTCAAAATCATTTGGAAGCTGTCAGTAAAATAGATCTTACCGAATTCTTTAAGGATTGGTTCTACGGTGAGGGATATCCTGAATATGACCTCGTTTGGAGTCAAAATGATGCAGATAGAATTATTCACTTTCAAATTAGTCAAGATCAATCCCATCCTTCGGTGTCTTTTTTTGAAATGCCTCTGCCAGTGACAGTGAATGGACCCTTTGGAGAATCCAAAAAGCTACGATTAGAGGTGTCAGAAAATGACCAGATATTCAGCATGCAATTAGATTTTAAAGTGGTAAGTGTTCAGATAGACCCTGAAACCCACCTGATATCAAAGAACAACAGAGTCGTTTTAGGGCTCGATACTGAAAGCCTTCAAAACATGGTCTCCATTTTTCCAAACCCAGTAAGTGAATCGCTAAACATAGCTACTCAAGGTATTCTCAAGATAAAAAAAGTAACTGTTTACAATGTTCTTGGTGAAAAAATGATGGAAATAACTGACCCCGGATATCAAATTAATATTGAGAAATTAGATTTTGGGGCCCATTTAGTCGTCATTGATACAGATCAAGGCACACTTCATAAGACTATTTTAAAAAAATAATCGTTTTAACAAGTATTTTCAGAAAACTCATTTCTTATTACAGTGCATAAAGTGTACATTTGTCGTCCTGAAAATTTTGAAATTTATCAATGGAAACATATATAAAAATTACACAATTCTTACTGAGTTTATCCTTACTTATCGTATTACACGAACTCGGTCACTTTATTCCGGCTAAATTATTCAAGACCCGGGTTGAAAAGTTTTATCTCTTTTTCGATTATAAATTTTCTTTGTTCAAGAAAAAAATTGGTGATACCGTTTACGGAATTGGCTGGATTCCCTTGGGAGGATATGTAAAGATATCAGGTATGATCGACGAAAGTATGGACAAGGAGCAAATGGCGCAGCCACCTCAACCATGGGAATTTAGATCTAAACCGGCTTGGCAAAGACTGATAATTATGCTGGGTGGAGTTACGGTTAACTTTATTTTAGGAATCTTTATTTATATCATGATGTTTGCTGCCTGGGGAGATGACTATGTGGCTCCTCAAGATGTAAAACAAGGTTTTTATGTGGTAGACTTATTTAAAGATCTTGGTTTTAAGGATGGTGATAAAATCGAAAAAGTCAATGGTGAAGTACCCATGAACGTTTTGGATGTCAATAAACATTTGTTCTTAAGAGACGTTCAAAATATTGAGGTGACCCATGCAGATGGAAACTCTCAAATTATCAATCTTCCTGAAGATATCGGCTTACAGATGTGGCAAAGTGGAAATATGGATCCATTCACTCCTAGAATTCTCGCTGTACTTGATAGTGTTTTACCTGACACCCCCGCCTTCGAAGCTGGTCTGACAAAGGGTGATATAATTACGAAAGTGAATGACAATGATATCACCTATTGGAATGAATTTACCACGGTAATTAAGAACAATCCAGAAGGTCAGCCCATAAAAGTAAGCATTGACAGAGACGGATTTGAAGAATCATTTGAGATCATTCCTGGTGAAGATCAAAAGTTAGGTGTTTATCCAAAAGCCTACACTGAAGACACATTTATCGTAAGTCATAAAGATTACACCTTTGCAGAAAGCATTGGTCCTGGTTTTTCAAAAGCATATTGGACCTTGAAAGACTATATGGGACAGTTCAAATATGTCTTTACCAAAAAAGGGGCGACTCAATTAGGAGGTTTTATTACCATTGGTAGTATTTTCCCATCCAAATGGAATTGGGAAGCATTCTGGAGCATTACTGCCTTGCTTTCAATTATGCTAGGCTTCATGAATTTATTGCCTATCCCTGCATTGGATGGAGGCCATGTGGTGTTTACACTTTTCGAAATTATCAGTGGTAGAAAACCCAGTGACAAATTTTTGGAATATGCCCAGGTGACAGGATTTATAATACTTATTTCTTTGTTATTATTTGCCAATGGAAATGATATCTACAAATGGCTAACCGGACAGTTTTAGATTCCTAATATGAGCGCATCGTCATTTTCCAATAGTTTTGTAAGTAGGTAGCAATTTTATCGTCTATAGCAAAAACTATAGGGATGAAGTATCTACCAATATCGATAATTTTACTGGGCATTCTTATGTCCTGCAGTGGCGGTTCAGGTGATATTTCTGATGCGGTTAGTCAAGGTGGAAATTTAGAACCGGCAGTTAAAAACTTTGATTGGACCGTTCCTGAAGCATTGATCAACGGTTCTGATAATCCCTTTCCTTTGGCAAAAGATCCGAATCTTGTAAAAGTCAAAGATGTGAACTTCATCTTTGACATGACCTTGGTTGCTGCAGTCAATATAGATGGGGAAATCAAAATTTATCCTTATAATTTTCTAAATACCTTCGAATCTGTCAACGATCAAATAAATGATAAAAAGTTTGCATTGACCTATTGCCCTCTTACCCAAAGTGCCTTACTTATTAACAGGTCTTATCAAAATGAAGAATTTGTTCTAAGAGCATCGGGCTATTTGCTTTTTGACAACGTAATACTGAAAGATGAAAAAAGCGATACCTACTGGTCTCAGATGTTAGGACAATGTATTAAAGGGCCCTACTCAGGTGAATTTAATAATACCTACAATTTTGTGGAAATGACATGGAAGACTGTCAGAGAGAATTTTCCGGAGGCAGAAGTATTCACCTTGGCAAGTGTTGAAACAAGTACTTTAAATTCTGTTCAGCAAAAATCAGATGTCAAATCCGGAGATCTGGTATATGGTATGATCGCAACCTCTAAACAACCCCATGTGCTCGGATCTGATGACAGCAAATCAACGGAGGTTTTTATATATCACTATGATGATTTTGGAAATCAAACAACCTTAAAAACAATCATCTTCAACGGTGAAAGAACCCTGGTTATCGGGAATAAAAGTGATCACTATATCACTTCTTATATCAATGATTCAAATGCAAGTTTTGAAGCGATTCAAAATAGGTTTCCCATCGTAATGAAAGATAGTGACGATAACGAATGGGATGTTTTCGGGGTAGCAACTAGCGGACCGCGAAAAGGAGAACAATTACAGTCTCATACTGCTTTCTTTGCCTTGTTCTGGGCATGGGAAAGCTTCTACAACAACTTTTCATTTGACGAGCAATAGTATGTTTTTCATACGATTTAAAATACAAATTTGCCTCCTTGTTATGGTTTGCACGAGCTTTATGGCAACTGCCCAAAAAAGTCTTCCCGATCTTCTCGTAACCAATCTCGAAGGAGAAAAAACAAACATCAACGAACTGAGTAAGGAAAAGGTAATCATTATGAGCTTTTGGGCAACTTGGTGTGAACCTTGTTTAAAAGAACTCAATGCCCTGAATGATAATCAAACACTTATTGAACAAGACCTCAATGCAAGATTAATTAGCGTGTCTATTGATGATTCTCGTACCTTTTCAAGAATAAAACCTTTGATTCATGGAAATTTATGGACGTTTGAAGTTGTTACAGACGTCAATCAAGAAATTAAAAGAAAGCTAAATATTTTAAACATCCCTCATACCCTTTTGATCTACCAAAATAAGATCGTTCATGAAACCACAGGCTATATAATTGGAGATGAAACATTTCTGTTTGAAAAAATAAGAGATTTAAACAGTCAATAAATGAAACTAGGATCACTACTTTCTGCCCTTTTTTTGCTCTCGGTTTCTTCAATGTATTCCCAGTTTTTGGAAGATTTTAGTGGCAGCCTTGAAAGTCAGATCATTTATTACACGGATGACGATAAAATTTCGAACCCAGGCGATACTGATCTTAGGTCAAACAATTACATTCGGTTTAATTATTTCAAAAATAATTTCAAAGCATCCATACAATTGGAATCTTATTTTGAAGAAGCCCTTTTGGGCTATTCACCAGATCTCGATCAAAAATTTGGTTTTTCCATGGCATCTGTTGGATATACGACCAAAAAGTTTCAAATTGAGGCTGGCTACCTATTTGATCAAATGAGCAGTGGCCTGAGTTACAGATCCTGGGAAGACCGTCAGCTGGGACTTAACAATGCCCTGGTCGGAACCAACATCCAGTTTGCTCCCAATGACAAACTTGTCTTCAGTGCTTTTATAGGGAAACAAAAAAATGCCTTCGATTTGTCAAAAGGAACCCTGATGGGTTTCAATTCAATTTTTAAACTGGGCAATCATAGTACTCTAGATCTAGGAGTTGTAAGTCGTTATGAATCATTTGAGTCAAGCAATCCTGAATTCTCAGAATTCACCAATTTATTCTCGTCTAAGTTCGCATATACGAAAGGTAGTTTCTATTCGAATATTGAGGCCGTCTATAAGGGAGATGATGCCCTGGTTGAATTTGGTAATGTCATTGACAGTCGCTTGTTTTCAGGAAATGCCCTGCTTTTTAACCTTGGGTTCTATAAGGCCGGACTCGGATTTGATGTTACATTCAGGAGACTCGAGAACATGTCCTTTTATACAGATCGTCAATCCTATGGCAACATATACAATCAGCTCATCGTAAATTATATCCCCGCTCTTACCAAACAGCACAATGTTGGACTCTCAAATATTTATGTATATCAGGCACAGTCGCAACTCAATTTTATTGCTGGTGGTAAAGCTGGTGAAATCGGGCAGCAAATTGATCTCTACTATAAGTTTGAAAAAGAGAATTCTCTGGCGAAAAAATATGGTACTGTACTAGCCTTTAATTATGCTTCCTGGTTTGGACTAGATACAGATTTTGACATCGAGAACAGATCTTATACAGCTGGATTTTTTGAGTATGGAGAAGAGTATTATACCGATGTAAATATTGAATTGAGAAATCAATGGTCAAAACAATGGCGCACTTCAGTATATTGGATATATCAATTCTATAACAAAGAGCAATTGGAAGCAAGTACCGGAACGGTTAGGAGCAATATTGCTGCTTTGGATGGGTACTATACGATGAATCGAAAACACGAACTCAGATTTCAGCTTGAGCATCTCTGGACCCAAGATGATACAAAAAATTGGGTGGGCGGCCTTGTTGAGTACAATTTCCTGCGCAAATACTCGGTTTATGTGAATGACCAATACAACTATGGCAATTCAAATGAAATTGAAAGAATTCATTTCTATAATATTGGTGGTACCTACCGCCACAAAAAAACAAAGTTCACGATCAATTACGGTCGCCAAAGGGGTGGTTTAATTTGTGTGGGAGGTGTGTGTCGCTTTGTTCCAAAATCAAACGGACTGAGTTTTGGCATGAATTTGTTCATATAAAAAAACCCTATGCTATGCATAGGGTTCAATAGTATACTTTGTCTCAAGATCAATCTACTAGAATAATAATTTTATTATCATTCATTTCAATTGTTCCGCTATTGATATCCAACACCTTTGTGCTATTTTCAGCATTTGAAAACTTATTTTCATAGGCCTCATCAATCGTGAAATTACCTCGAATTCTTACTTTTCCTTCTTTTAGCAATGAAACGATCGGAGCGTGATTATTCAGTATTTGGAATTCCCCAACTACGCCAGGTACTATCACTGATTCTACATCGCCCTGAAAAATACTTGCTTCAGGTGTTACAATTTCTAAAAACATGCTTTATGATTTTAAGCTTCAGTCAACATTTTTTCTCCTGCTTCAATTGCCTCCTCAATCGTTCCTCTAAGGTTGAAAGCCGCTTCAGGGTACTTATCTAATTCTCCATCCATGATCATGTTAAATCCTTTGATCGTATCTTTAATATCAACCAATGAACCTGGGATACCTGTAAACTGCTCAGCTACGTGGAATGGTTGAGACAAGAATCGTTGTACACGACGTGCTCTGTGTACAATTAATTTATCTTCTTCACTCAATTCTTCCATACCTAGAATCGCAATAATATCTTGTAATTCTTTATATTTTTGTAGTGTTTCTTTTACTCTCTGAGCCGTATCATAGTGCTCATCACCTAAAATCTCTCTACTCAAAATTCTAGAAGTTGAATCCAAAGGATCCACCGCTGGGTAAATACCTAATTCAGAAATCTTACGAGACAATACAGTTGTTGCATCCAAGTGAGCAAAGGTTGTTGCTGGTGCAGGATCCGTTAAATCATCCGCAGGTACATAAACCGCCTGTACAGATGTAATTGATCCATTCTTTGTAGAAGTAATTCTTTCCTGCATCGCACCCATTTCAGTTGCCAATGTTGGTTGGTAACCTACCGCTGAAGGCATACGACCTAACAAGGCTGATACCTCAGAACCAGCCTGGGTAAATCTAAAGATATTATCGATAAAGAATAAGATATCTTTTCCTTGACCATCTCCTGCTCCATCTCTAAAATATTCTGCAATCGTTAATCCTGATAAGGCAACACGTGCACGGGCTCCAGGAGGCTCATTCATCTGTCCGAAAACAAAGGTAAGTTTAGATTCTTTTAAAGCTGGCATATCCACTTTATCGAGGTCCCATCCTCCTTCTTCCATAGACTTTTCAAAATCATCACCATACTTGATAATTCCTGACTCCAACATCTCTCTCAATAAGTCATTTCCTTCACGAGTTCTTTCACCAACTCCGGCAAATACCGATAAACCACCATGACCTTTGGCAATGTTGTTGATCAATTCTTGAATAAGAACTGTTTTACCTACTCCGGCTCCACCAAACAATCCAATTTTACCACCCTTAGAATAAGGCTCGATCAAGTCAATTACTTTAATTCCTGTAAACAATACCTCAGTAGAAGTAGATAATTCTTCAAACTTAGGTGCTGCTCTGTGAATTGGCAAACCGTTGTCACCATCTTTTGGTAAGGCTTTCAAACCATCAATAGGATCACCGTTAACATTGAACAGTCTTCCATAAATATCGTCACCTACAGGAACCTTGATCGGGTTTCCTCCAGAAATAACTTCTACTCCTCTGCTCAATCCATCAACAGAATCCATAGCGATACATCTCACTGTGTCTTCTCCAATATGTTGTTCAACCTCAAGAATCAAAATAGAACCATCTTCTCTTTTAATCTCCAATGAGTCATATATTCTTGGAAGTTGACTCTCTGATGAAAATTCAACATCAACTACCGCCCCTAAAATTTGAGAAACTTTACCTGTGATCTTTGCCATTCTTATAAAATATTTATTATTCTTTATGTATTCTGATAATCATCAGAAACAATTTTAATGCATTTTTGTTTTGCGGTGCAAAGATATGTTTTTAATACAAAAATTAAACTTTTTTTTTATTATTTTTTTAGGGTCAGAATATACTCAGCAACAGCCTGTTTAGCCTCCTCAGAAAGGTAATCTTGAGGCGGCATTTCAGGGTAGTCGTCTCTCAGGTTTTTTGGATGATTTATATAATCAACAATCCCCTGTGGATTGTCTTGGTAGATCATTTGTATCACATTGGTAGGAACGCCAATAAGCCTGATATCAAACGCATGACATCCAGAACAGATTCCATAATAAATCATTTCACCTAAATCTTCCTTACTGATATCCCTTGGCTCAGCAGGCTTGTCTAACAACAAGGTCTTGATTTCTTTGGTGTCATTAATCTCTGGAATACCAAAACTTCCCAGTCCCCAGGTTCTATATCGTTCTACGTCTCTAATGCTACTACCTTCTCCTCCTCCGATTGCTAAAATATCTGGTCCTGTAGTTGACAGGTTCGTCATCATTAAAGCTTTTAACTCTCCTACAGGGTTATTTCCATTGTCAATCATAAAATTATCCAAGATAGTAACACGATCAGGATTGGGATCAGAATCAGGGTCATTAGAGGCCTCTGCTCCTCCATTGGCAAAATCAGTAATGATAATTCCGGCATTGTCATTCCCAGAAATAATATTATTCTCGATAATCACGTCGTCAGCAGCCATCACCAATATTCCTGTTCCAGGGGGTATCCCCGAAACGATAGAACCTGGAGCTCCAAAATTCTCATGATTATTCTTAGTCACGAAATTATTCCTGATGATCACATCAAAAGTAGTCTTAATAGGAAGTCCTGGAGTAATAAAAGCCAATATGCCTCCAGTATTGTCATAGGCAAGATTATTCTCCACCAGACAATGCCTTGAGTTTTCAATCTCAATTCCTGCAACATTTCCAAATACTTCGTTGTTCTTCACATCTATATTGTCGCACATACCTACATAAATGGCGGCATCTTCTATGCCCGATAGCACATTGTGCTCAATCAACCCATTCTTGCCAAACTGAGGAAAAATGCCATAGACACCGGCATCAATAATCCAGTTATTCCTAAGCACAAAATTGTTTCCTGCCTGGCCCATGATGCCATTTCCTTTAAAATCGATGATTTTAAAATTTTCAATTTGAATCCCATTGCCAGAATACAAAAAGGCATCGTTCAACTCTTTTTCCCCATCCAAGGTCGGCCATTCGCCATCTTTTATGATCCCCTGAAAACTAATATCATCTTTATCGATATAAACCGTTTCTTTATAAACACCGGGAAATACGCGAATCAAATCACCAGGCTGGGCTTTTTTGACAGCATCCATAATCAAATCTCCTTCCTTGACTTCATAAATAGTTCCTGTAAACTCACGCTGTAACGAGGCTTCACCTGCATTCTTAGAACCCTTGTACAAACTATTTGGACTCGGCATCACTGTTTGATGTGTAGCACCTAATGCAAATTTTCCAATAAGGACTCCTATGGCCATCAAGACCAACGCAAGAATAATTTTTTTAAACATATCTACTTTTTTAACCTTATAAACTTATGTCTTTTTTTGTATTGATACCTGAAGGAACGATGTCCGGTATTTTTGGGCTAAACGATTCATCTGTCAATGTCTTTAAAAAATCAACCAGCAAATCGAGCTCGGCATCTGTTAGCTCAGGTTCCCAAATATGCCAATGAAGATACAATTTTTCACCTTCCGGAACCGCATGTCCCCTACCCTTGGTATAAAACTCCACGGTTTCGCGTAAATTTTCAAACCTACCAGAATGCATATAAGGAGCTGTTTTCTCTATGTTTCGCAAACTCGGAACTTTAAATCCGCCCCTTCTGGTTTTATCCTTAAAGGTCGCTTCGGCTCCAATATCCAGGGCTCGTCCCTCGGGTTCAGGTGTTCCAATAACTGCAATTTGCTGGTTGGTAAATAAGGGAGGTGTATGACATTCAGCACATCTGGCGACAAATGATCTAAAAATATTTAAGCCTTTAATTTCTCTCTCATTTAAGGCCTTGGCATAGCCGTGAGCATATTGATCATATCTGGAGTTTAAAGAAATCAGCGAGGTTTCAAAAGCAGCCAGTGCCGTATAAACTTCATGTAACTGTATACTATCATTTGTATTCTTCTCAGGAAATGCCTCTGCAAACAAACGTTTATACAGCGGTATTCTGTTAAGACTCGCTTTTAATTTATCAGGACTATTGCCCATTTCTTCCTTAGAGAACAAGGGACCAGTCATCTGTTCTTCCAAGGAAGAAGCCCTAGCATCCCAAAAAAAACGCCGTAAATAGGCCACGTTCCATAAACTAGGAGAAGAACGTTTTAATTGATGACCATCAATCCCTGTTGAAACAGCCTTTCCATCACTAAATCCCTGATGAGGATCGTGGCAACTGGCACAGGAAACAGAACCGTCTGCCGACAAAACCGGATCGAAAAACAAATACCTTCCCAAATCAATTTGTTGTGGACTGAAGCCATCACGTACTTCAGGCAAGGCAGTTTTCAGGCCTCCCACACCGGCATCCTGAAGTGACTCATACTGCTGGTATAGGTTTTTTGAAATACATTGATTCGTATCATTCAATAAAAAACCCGGAGGACATGTTTTACATAATTCGATGAATTCAAGCTTCAAAGCCACATATTGATTTTCATGATCCTTTTGACCTAGATCACCACAGCTCACTATAAAAACTATAGCCAGCCATACTGGTGCAACTATCTTTCGCTGTAATCTTTTCATGAAGATCTTTTCCAGGTAATTCTTTTTTATACAAAAAGATCCGTCTGAGACGGATCTTAAATTATTTTATTCTTAACATCCAAACCTATGGAAGTGCTGGTGAATAAATCTGAGGATAATCTCCGATATCATTCAGCATACCAGCCTCTTCAAAATTGGATTCGTAAGTCTCATCAATTACTTTCATCATTTCATTGGCTACAATCGCATTTCCTCTGGCTGTTAAATGCAATCCATCCAAAGAGAACAAACCTCCGAATACATATTGGGTAGTGATATTAAAACCATCACTTGAATAACCAGATTCATGTACTTCGTTAATTAAGGCATAGGCATCAAACTCAGCAAGGCCTGCATTAGTTGTCAATTGGGCAATGGTAGCATTAAAAGCATTAGTGGCATCCATGATCTCTGTTTGCTCATCAGGAATCAAAACATAGGTGTCAGCTAAAGGATAGGTCAAACCATTTACTGACAACTGCCCGGCAGTTTCTGCCGGAACACCCATGCCCACTAACATCTGAAAATACTCCGTATTGACCTGGGCAATTTCAGTTTGACTGGTCAATGTCAAAAGATCATTTTCATTTGCCTGTCTTGACTGGGCATATTGCTGAGATAATAAACCAGCGGTAAGCGGGTCTAAACCTCCACCAATTAAAACTGCATTTAACTGAGCAGAAATATTCGCTAAAGACTCGTCAAAAATAACCACGGGGCTCGCTTCAGTTTCAGAAAACACGACAGATCGTTCTGGCACACCTAAAAAGGCAAAGGCCTGATTCAATTGTGCGTAAGCGGCATTCAATGTAGGAATCTGTTCTGCATATTCAGGATTAGAAGGATCTAATGGAGCATATGGTACTGCTGTAAAGAAGGCTCCTGTTAAAATATTAGGAATATTTCCTACCACCCCTTTGGCTCCGCCAGAGGTCAAGGTAGCAATCAAAGCCGCCATCGAAGCATCAAATAGTGCTTTATCCGTAATGTCACTTGAGCCATCTCCACCAGACTGTCCATAGCCTAAAACATCATTGGCTCCAATCCAAAGGCTGAAAAAAGTAGGATTTTGGGCCATCGCATCACCTAAAACTGTCGCTGTTGAAGATGAGGCCATTCTTGCGAAATAAGGATTGGCTAAACCTAAAGGAACATTGGCTACATCACCGAAGCCAGGTGCTAATAAATGATAACTTCTTGCACCGGGCACCCCCATATTATTGAAAGGTCCGGCAATGATATTAGTTACTTCTGTAGTTGGAGTTTGAGGCAGTGGTTCCAGTGATTCCAGATCAGTTACCAATCTGGCTGGTTGAATTTGATTTCCTGCATACAGCAAACCTCCTGTATTGTCATTCATCAATGGCAAAATAAATTCACCTCCACCGCCATACATCATTTTCTCAGCAATCAGATTCGGGTAGGAATTATTCTGACTTTCTATAAACAAAGCTCCGTCTGAAAAACCTGCTGTTAAGGAATTTCCTAATGCCACATATTTTGTAAAATCAGCTTCTCCAGGTACCAGATCAACCGGTGGGTCAATTTCACGGTCATATTTTCCTTGCTCACAAGACGAAAGAACCACGATCATCAAAAGGACCCAAATATATTTTATTCTAAACATTTTTTTCTTTTTATATTTTATTATTGATTAAATACCCATGACACAAAAAACTGTGATCCAATATAAGGTGAACCTGGAGCACTTTGATATTCCTTACCACCAAGATTAGAACCACCCAGCTTAAACAAAGAATTGATCTTAGGCACTGAATAGTTGATCTGTGCATCACCTACAGTTCTCTGAGGAATAACAGCATTGGCAATGGTTGATTGCCAGAAATACTCATCACTCCATCTGATATTAATATTAAATCCAAGGTTTTTTGCTATGTTCTGGCTTCCTAATGAAAATTTCACCTTGTGCTCCGGCGTATTGAAACCAGCAGCAAAATCAGGGTCTGATTCCTGATCAAAATCAAATTTAGCCAAGGTATAGCTTAAACCAATGTCCAACTTATTCAATATTCGTGTATTCAAGCCCATACTTGCTCCATAAGAAGATATATCTGCTTTTGAATTGGTATAGGTCTGAAAACCTGTTACATTTCCAGCAATAAGATCAGCAATACCAGAGGCATCTGCCGTCGTTCCATCATTTGGAGTCACTACAAAAGTATTACTGATAAAATCATCGTATTTGCTGTAATACCCATTAATATCAATATACATGCGTCCAAAAATTCCACGATATCCTAAATCAAAGGATTGAATCTTTTCAGGCTGTACCAATCCTGTCTGGATAGGAACTAAAAGGGCAGGGTTCCCAGTTGCCTGGAACTCCTGAACAGACGACAAGGTGTAGGAATCAGAATATACTTTTCGCCCTGTAAGATCTGTACTAGGCAAATCTCTATCCAGGTTGTCAGGTGACGAACCCACTAAAATTCCCTGTCCAGAATCAAGACCGATAAATAAATCCTGAGTGGTTGGATATCTGAAACCTGTCTGATACGAAGTTCTTAAGTTGTGATTTCTGGCATCATCAACCGCATAATTAATCGAAACTCTAGGTGAGAAATTACCATCGTAATACTCATTCTTATCATATCTTATGGATGCCTGCAGTTTTAAGCGATCATCCATTAACTTTTTAATGGCCTGTACATAGGCGCCATATTCATTATAATTAATAGGTCCGTCATAATCTGTAAAAATGGTTCCTTCAGAATTCAACGAATAACGTCTGTAAGATCCACCAACCTGTAAATCCCATTTATCATCCAGTAATCTGGCAAAATTGTAATTCCCTTCACCAACGATCATGGAAGTTTTATCAATAAATTTAGAACCTTCCGACAAATCTCCGCTCGAGGTGATTTCATCAAATAATTGATTGAACAAATCTGATCCGGGTCTTGGCGTTGTAGATTCATCTGAATCGGCCAAAGCCCTACCGGCTGCATGCGCCTGCTCGTTATTAGCACCTCCCAGTATAGCCTGTAAATAGCCACCAGTATAAGCACCAAACCATTCTTGAGCCCCGTACTTGGCTATGTTTATCCCCGTAAAACGCATGTCAT
The DNA here is from genome assembly GCA_964419405.1 of uncultured Flavobacteriaceae bacterium. GTDB lineage: Bacteria > Bacteroidota > Bacteroidia > Flavobacteriales > Flavobacteriaceae > Lutimonas. The sequence continues at coordinate 68,240 of CAYQPI010000075.1, read as the reverse complement.
ATGAATCTCCGGCATCTTCAGTTGTCATATATGCTCTCACAAAAAAGTCTTTGTTTCTAACTTCAATCTTATGATTTTGCAACAAGAAATTCTTAATATTATACCTGTTTGTCCCCTGATAAATGGTTGAGCCATAACCACCTCTGGTATTCAATAAGATTTCCAAATCATCGGCATTAGGTCTGAAAACAGCCGTTAAATCATATTTTAAACTTTCAGCATTATAATCAGTAAAAGCTTGTTCCAGGTATCCTGTTCTACCAACGTTAACAGCTGGAATTAAGTTACTGGATCCTGCAGGAATCAGTCCACCAGCTTCAAGTAGTTGGGCAAACTCATTAAAATTAAGACCTAGGCCACCTAAAGTAACCTCATCTCCATAAATATTGATACCATCATGTGACGGACTCGATCTTAGAGGTAAAATTTCATCAGGTTCACCAACTGCCGTAAAATCATTTGAGTATTCAGACGTATCATTTGCGTACCAATCTGTTCCCTTCAAATACGTAAGAGAACCTTTTATGGCCCATTTCTCATTAAAGGCATGGGCATATCGAACACCTATATCATAAAACACATGGTCTCCGGCAGCCTTTTGAATCGTTAATCCTGTTTTCGCATAGGCACTTACCCCCTGATCATCAAACGGACTCTTGGTCGACATGAACATGATCCCGTTAAATGCATTTGCTCCGTATAAGGCTGAAGCTGCACCCGGAATAATTTCAACGCTCTGCAAATCTAGCTGACTTACTCCCGCCAAATTACCCAAAACGAAATTCAAGGCCGGTGAGGCAGTATCCATACCATCTACCAATTGCACAAATCTGGTATTTGAAAAGGTGGCAAAACCACGTGTATTTATCGAGTTAAATGTCAAACTACCTCTGTTTAGATCAACTCCCTTTAAATTCTCCATACTATCGTAGTAATTAGCAGAAGTGGAAGATTTTAAATCCTTGATTCCAATTCTTTCAATCGTCACCGGAGATTCCCTGATACTTTCAGGGGTTCTTGAGGCAGATACCACTACCTCATCCAAAGAGGTTGCGTTTTCAACCAAAACTATTTGTAATTCTGTGTCTGAAGAAGTTACTTCAACGATTTGACTTTGGTAGCCAACAAAAGTAAATTCAATGCTAAAAGGAACTTCATCACTTACTGTTAATGAGAAGTTTCCGTCGAAATCGGTTGAAGCTCCGATTGACTTACCTACCACCTTGACATTTACTCCAGGAATAGGCTCTTGATTGTTTGAATCAGTAACACTTCCCGAAATTGAAGTCTGTCCAAACATTATCGCCCCGCAAAACAGCGCGAGTACCGCTAAAATCTTGTTCATATAAAAAATAATTTGTGTAAGTTAAGAAAGCAGCAAAGTACAATAATTTTCGAATTTCACTAAATTTTTAACAAAAAATAATAAAAAAACAAAAATTGTAGGCTAAAAATGTGAATTGTGATTATTTGATTCTTATTTTATGCGAAGACATTTTATTTCCTCTTTTGACACTTAGCATGTAAATTCCTCCACTAACTCCCTGAATGTCTAAGGTTTCTTCAAAACTGGCAGAAGGATCCCTAAAGGTTTTCTGAATGACCTTCCTACCTAATAAATCATAGATCATTACATCCACATCACTGATCTCTTCAGATCGAAATTTAATTGTGAACTCCCCATCCGATGGATTTGGAAATACCGTAAACTCGTCAAACACATAATTGTTCACCCCAAGAATAGCCTCAGAACTGCATACCTCAATACTCCAGCCTTCTATATTACCAAAATCATCAGCTGCGCCATCCACCACTTTCAAAATCCAGTTCCCCTGGGCATTTTCGCCATTGAAGACAGACAGTGCGTCTACTGGCTTTTTAGTTCCTGATATCCCAGGACTGGAAAAATTACAAGATAATACATCTCCATTATCCGAAAGCACCACCTGAATATCTTCTCTTGCATCACAGGCATTGCTAATCAATTCGATCACAGTCCCTTCAGGGCTTTCCAAAGTAATAGCAAGGTCCCCTAAATAGGTATGTGAGATTCCAATACTATCTTCCCCTCCATTGGAAGGATCGTCTTTATGGATCAAATGAACTGTTATATCTTCGACATCTACATTTTCAGCAACTGTAATTACAGAAGTGACTCCTTCTCTTGAATTATCCGGAATAGCAACAGGCGTGTCAGCTGCTGCATAAATATTGCACACCTCATTAAACTCGCCTATAGAAAATGACTTATTATTGATCGCAAAGAAATGATTGCCAATGGCTTCTACCATAATAAAGCATTGTGATCCTTTTATATCCGGAACATTAATAATCTGTGAACCACTATTAGGTATATTCGACGCGAGTACTGTTGAAAAAGTTTTTCCCCAGTCTGTCGATAACAGTATGTTGACCTCAGTAACATTGATTCCGTTACTATCTGTTCCGGCGACGTCCCAGGTGATCATCTCCTGAGTGTTGGATGTCCAAACGAGATCTTCTGTATTTTGAGAAGTCACAACAAAGGGTCCTGCCGCTGAGGTCACCGTAACTTTTAAATCATCTGTGCTTACCTGACCCGCTTCTATATGGTTATCCCGAACAGAAAACACAAAATCCATCTCACGGTCAACAAGTGGTGTAACTTCCCATGTTGAAGAAATCTCTCCTGTCACTAAAGTTGTTAATCTCGGCATGTATCTAACAGGATCTATAGATGGCTTATGTGATCTATATAAGGCGCCTACAACTGAAGTACCAACAGGTGGGACCACAGTAATCTCATTATCAACCTGCTCCCAGGAATATGTTAATTGGTCTCCATCCAAATCGCTCCCTGATCCACTTAACTTATAAGGTGTACCTATGGGTAGCAAAAAATCTTCACCAGCATCGGCAACTGGTGCATGTGCATTAAATATAAGATTAGACTCTACCGGGCAGTCTCCACCAAGACCTGATGTAACATAATCTCTTATTTCCTCAATGCTCACCACATGAAAATAGGGATCGACACTACTTTGAACGTTTTGTCCATCACAGAGTCCTGGATAGGCCATTAAGGTAGACCCACTCCCTGGCTCAACAGCCGTTGGTTCATATCGCTGGCCGTCCTGAGCGCAATTTCCTTCATCTCCGTTAAAGGTATGATTTGCACCAAACTGGTGCCCCATTTCATGAGCCACATAATCATAATAAAAATAATCACCTATGGGTTCAGGTAACCCCGTGGTCCCCCTGGCTTTCACTCCACTTCGACAAACAACTCCAGGTGTTGCCACACCGCCTCCACCTGTACTAAACACATGACCAATATCGTAGTTATCAGAGCCAATTACAGCATCACAATTATTCTGATTTTCTTGCAATAGTACATTCCCGTTCAAATTCGTATAAGGATCTGTATCTGGATCTAAGTAAATCAATGTATCGTTATCTCCGACCAAAGAAAGTGCTATGGCTAAATCATTCTCATAAATCGCATTCACCTGGGTAATCGCTGTAGTCATTGCAGATAGCACAATGGCTTTCTTTTCTTCATCAGTTTTATTCTCCGCATTTTGCTCTGCTATATGAAATTGAGAATACTCACCTGTTGCCGCCAATGCCAACCTGTACGTTCTCAACTTTCCATCATCTGTTAATTTCAATGCTTGACTGGCCTTAAAAACCGCTTGTTGATTTTCTGTCAAACACTCAAATTGATTTGTCTTGTTCAGTTGATTTCGGTAAAACAGTTTATATTTTTTCTTATCCTTGGTTAATGGCTCAATATACTGCACGCTTTGATCTATATCCCTGATGATGGCATTAAAGCCAAACTCATTGATACTAAATCGAATACGCTTTGAACCATCTTTTTCGGAAACTCCCAAATAAGACTTATTATTTGGATATTTCCTGGCTAACTCAGCATCCATTACCGGAGCTTCTTTAACCAAATAGGTGACCATTCTCCCCTTACTATCTGGGAAAACAAGCTTTTTGTATGATTTATGGACTAGCGATTCTTTCTTTGGTGCAGTTTTTAATTCATTTTTTAGGCTTTCTAAATCCAGTGCATAGGTACTATAATTCGAAACATTCCTATCACCTTGCAAATCAGACTTTCTAATACCAGATTCAGTCATTCTTGACCAAAGATTCTTCTGTTGTCCAAAAAGTGTACTTGTAAAAAGAATCAGTATTAAAGTACAAAATCTAACAGGGGTCTTAACCATTTTTTTACCGCTTATTATTGAAGAAATACAAAACTAATGATTTTAGTGCAGCTTTGACTCATTAATTTAAGCTTAACTTTTCAACAGAAATACGAGACCCATTTTTAACTTTTAGAATATAAATTCCGGGCAAAAACCCCTCTATTATAATGGTTTCACTAAAATTTGATCCAATATACCTATACACTTTATCAAATACCTTTCTTCCCAAAAGGTCATGCACGGTCACCTCAACCGGCGCAATTTCATCTGTTGAAAAGCTTATCTGAAATTGGCCTTCACTAGGGTTCGGAAACACCTTAAATTCACCGAGATCTACAGGAGTTGTTTCTAAAACCGCCTCAGAACTACAGATTTCAAGTCCCCATGTCTCTAAAACTCCATCGTCTCCTTCGACCAGATCAGCAACAATTAATTTCCAGGTGCCCTTTGCATTTTCACCGTAAAATTGAGATAAATTAGATTGAGATCTTATCCTGCCTGAAATGCTTGGAGCAATTGATGCACACAACATCGTTTCACCTTCGTCGTCAAATATCACATCGATGTCTTCATCCTTATCTCCACAAGGGTTCTTCAATAAATCCACCCTGGTTCCTGATGGGCTTTCGAGACTCAAATAAAGATCACTGATAAAACTATGCTTCAAACGAACCGAAACAGAAAGCGATTTTACGATCTGATCCTCTTTTATCGTATGTAAGGAATTAACAGTATTGGTGCTGCCAAAAACAATTTCTCTTGGAATGTCGGTAGCATCATATGAATTACAAAACGTTTCAAAATCACCTATTGAGAAAAACTTAGAATTCACCGCAAAGAAAACATTGTCAACCGCCTCTATCATAAGCAGGCATTGTTCTGCCATTAGATCGGGCACCGTAATTTCATAAAAGCCATTATTATCTACTTGAGAAGCGATGGTGGTCGGATAAGTTAACCCACCATCGGTTGACAAAAGCACATTGACTTTTGTCACATTAATACCGTTGGAATCAGTGCCTGCCACATCCCATTTAATCATTTCTTTGGTTCCTGGTATCCAAGTTTTACTGGTCTCATTCTGGGAAAGCACCATAAATGGCCCTGCATTGCCCGAAACTTTCAAGGTTAAATCATCTGAAGCCTGAAAACCCCCTTCTTCATTATTATCTCTGACCGTAAGGCGAAAATTTAAATCCCTTTCAACACTGGGGGTAACCTCCCAGGTAGAATTCAAAAAATTGTTCCTAAGGGTTTTTAAGGAAGGTAAATAGCGTACTGAATCTAATTGAGGCTTCAAGGAGCGATACAAGGCTCCTCGTGTGGCAGTCTCTATGGGTGGCACGGCGGTAAGTCCTGCATCTATTTGCTCCCAACAATAGGTCAATACATCTCGGTCCTTGTCAGAGCCTTTTCCAGTTAACTTAATGGCAGTTCCTTTTGGGATAACTCTGTCTTCACCTGCGTCTGCAACCGGCACATGTATATTGTTTTTCATGGCGACTGGAGAAGTAAAACGAACTCCTGAATTTAGAAAGTCCTTGATCTCTTCTACGCTTGTTCCATGAAAATACAAATCACTATTTTCTTGAATATTTTGCCCTGAACATACACCCGCATATGCCATTAAGGTAGAGCCACTACCTGGTTCAACAGCCGTTTTCGCAACTAGTTGACCTTGACCCCCACATTGCCCGTAATTTCCATTAAATGTGTGATTGGCACCAAATTGATGCCCAAATTCATGGCTCACAACATCATAATAAAAAACATCACCTTTGGGTTTCTGCATGCCGCTTACTCCCTGCCCTTTTATCCCATCCACACAAACCGACCTCAATCTTGCAACCGCATTCGAGGTGGTTGATAATAGGTGGCCAATATCATATTTATCCGAACTAATGATCTTATCCAGCGTATTTTGGTTCTGAGTCAACATTTCATCAGAATTATTATTGTTATAGGGGTCATTCGCAGGGTCGAGAAAAATGATTCGATCGTTCTCTGCCACCAATTCAAACCTTATGGCTAACTCCTGCTCATACACAGCATTGATTTTTGTGACTATGTTTGCCAATTCGGCCATAATAATTGCGATCTGAACCTCCTGATCACTCCCTGTATAACCAAACTCACTCAGCTGATACTGTGCATAATTTCCATTCACGGCCAGGGCCAGCCTAAAGGTTTTCATTCCATTTTGTTCGGTCACAGCTGCCTTTTGAGCCATTGAACCCAGATCATCAAGGCCTTCAGTAGCACAATTAAAATTCGCCGCAACTTCAGTATTGTTCTTAGCAAATACCATATATTTCTGTTGACTGAGATCAACTGGCTCTACAATTGTAGCGCCATCTTCTTCTATCATAATCGCATGTAAGCCAAATTCACTTATGCTGAATGAAAGACGTTCAAAGGGGTGGTGAAGTGCCCGGCCGGTATACGATTTTATATTTGGGAATTTTTTTGCCAAAGCGGCGTTCAATACCGGCGATTCTTTGATTTTGAATTCCTTCAGTTCTCCTTTTGAATTTGGAAATGAAATGACAAGACTGGATTCTTTGAGGTTGGACATCTGACCAGGTGCAAATTCCAATCTGTTTTTTATATCTTTTAGATGAAGATGATAAGATTTATATTTTTCAGTTTGTACCTTCCTTTGAAACTTTGAATTACCTATTTTTGCATCATCGATTTGTGACCACATCTCAGCTTGCTGTGCATTGAGAAAAGGAACAATGAAGAACATGCAACATAGTAAAAAACTAAAGTTTCTTTTTCTCATGAAAGACTTTTTGATGGATAAAACAAAACTATGAACTTTTTTATTAGCATGTGAAATTTATATGGTTTAGTCTTTAGATTGAAAAATGAAATATTTTTTAGGCATTCTACTTCTCTTAATCACCTCTTGCTCAACAAACAAGAGAACTTCAAGTCATGGTGAAGATGCCTTACCTCCACCACATATCAATTGCCCTGAAGATGGAAATTGTTCATTTGAGGTGTTCAAAGAATCAAATCTTAAACTTTCATACGACAGTACCGGAAAGCTTTATCCTGAGATTATAAAAGGAGATAAGATGGTCATCAAATATCATTACAAAAGACGTGAAATTAAAAACACGTCAGATGGAAATTATTCTGAATATGTCTATTTTGAAATAGACCCGAGCAATAAACAGGTTATACTAAAGGACAGTGAATTGCAAGATGTTAAAATGACCTTTGGCCGCATCTGTTACTGTAAGGGAAGCATGGGATATTTTCCTGTAAAAGAGGGCAGTCTGTTTCTTTTTAATTCCTCTGGCAATTTGCAGGTAAAAGCTTCTTTTAAAATCAATAAAGTACCTCAAATCATCCATCAAATAGATGAAAATATCAATTTTTAAACAACAGGTTCAGTGAAGGTACATCAAGCATTAAAAAATTTTGATCACAAAGAGCTGTCATCAGTACTTACCATAGGAACTTTTGATGGAGTTCACATCGGCCATCAAAAAATAATTGAACGTCTAAATCAAATTAAGACCAAAGATGTTGAAAGATCTATGATCTTGACCTTTTATCCTCATCCAAGAATGGTTTTAGATCATAGCAATGATATCAAAATGCTTACCACCATGGAAGAAAAAATCTGTCTGCTGGAGCGTTTTGGTCTGGATGATTTAATCATTGAACCCTTTACCAAGGAATTTTCAAGACTTACTGCCCTGGATTTTGTGAGAAATATTTTAGTCAATCAACTCAATATTAAAAAACTTGTTATTGGCTATGATCATCATTTTGGAAAAAATAGAGAAGGAAATTTTGAACAACTTTCTGAATACGGTGAATTATATGATTTTAAGGTAGAGGAAATTTCTGCCCAGGAAATTGAGAGCGTCTCCGTAAGTTCAACAAAAATTAGAAAAGCCTTAGAGAATGGAGAAATGGAGAAGGCAAACAAGTATTTGGGCTATAATTATCTCCTCACCGGAACCATCGTTAAAGGACAGGGCATTGGCAGAAAGATCAACTTCCCAACGGTAAATTTACATATTGCTGAAGATTATAAACTAATACCTAAAAGAGGAGTATATGTGGTTCTGGCAAATTTCAATAAGGTATCTAGCCATGGCATCATGAATATTGGATACAGGCCTACGGTAGGTGGCAAAGGGCAAACCATTGAAATTCACCTTTTGGATTTTCAGGATAATCTCTATGGCAGTTCGATGCAAATAGAAGTTTTAATGCGTCTTCGAGACGAGAAAAAATTTGAATCAATAGAGGAGCTCGCATCACAAATTACCCGAGATGAAGAATCTGCAAGAAATTGGCTTATGAAACTCAAATAAGCATTCCTACTTCCATTAGCATTACTTATCTTTGCAAGTCAAAAAAATAGACTATGTTATCATTACCCTACATTCGTAAAAATAAAGAGCTTGTTGTTAAAGGACTTTCAGTGCGTAATTTCAAAGATGCTGAAACCTTGATCGACTCAGTTTTAGATACAGATCGACAAAGAAGGTCTGTACAGGCTGAGCTCGACGCTGTTCTTGCAGAAAGCAATAAAATTTCAAAAGAAATAGGGAAATTATTTAAGGCCGGGGAAGTTCAAAAAGCAAACCTGGCAAAAGAGAAAACAGGTCTTTTAAAGGAGCAGTCAAAAAAATTGTCTGATTCTTTAAGTGAACTTGAAGGATCTTTGAATGAATTACTTTACCAGATTCCAAATATCCCAAATCAGTTGGTGCCTTCAGGAACTACTGAAGAGGATAATGAAGTAGTGTTATCTGAAGGAGACATTCCTGTACTTCACGATGCAGCTCTGCCTCATTGGGAACTTTGCAAAAAATACGACATCATTGATTTTGAGCTAGGTAATAAAATTACCGGAGCAGGATTCCCTGTATACAAAGGGAAAGGGGCAAAGTTGCAACGCGCTCTTGTCGCTTATTTTTTAGATAAAAATGCTGAAGCTGGGTATACGGAGGTTCAACCTCCCTTAATGATCAATGAAGCTTCTGGTATTGGAACAGGACAACTTCCTGACAAAGAGGGGCAAATGTACCATGTAGGAGCCGATAATCTCTACCTGATTCCCACTGCCGAAGTTCCGGTGACCAACTTTTACAGAAATGTACTGCTCAAGGAAAGTGATTTTCCTATATGCAACACTGCTTATACTCCTTGTTTTAGAAGGGAAGCTGGTTCGTATGGAGCTCATGTAAGAGGGCTGAACAGACTGCATCAATTTGACAAGGTGGAAATTGTAAGAATTGAACATCCTGATAAATCTTACGAGGCCCTTGATGGTATGGTCGAACATATCAAGAGTATCTTACAGGAATTAAAACTTCCCTTTAGAATACTAAGACTTTGCGGGGCTGATCTGGGATTCACCTCTGCATTGACCTATGATTTTGAAGTCTTTTCAACAGCTCAAAACAGGTGGCTTGAAATTAGTTCTGTATCTAACTTCGAGACATTCCAGGCGAATCGCTTAAAACTGCGTTTTAAAAATAAAGATGGAAAAAGTCAATTGGCACATACTTTAAACGGCAGCTCGCTGGCTTTACCCAGAGTTTTGGCCGGACTTTTAGAGAATTACCAAACTGAAGACGGTATTAAAATACCTGAAGTACTTCAGGCGTATACCGGTTTTGATTTGATCGATTAGTGTTTTTTGATGTGAACTAATTCGGATCCTAAGCAGCGTCCATCAATTTTTTGTAGTGATTCATGATTAACAAATCATTCAAATAATCATTGATCTGACCATTTTTCATATGGTTCTTTGCACTTTGCTTTGCTCTTTCGTAAAATGTTTTTACTTCGTTCATAATCTTTAGGTTTTTGTTATTGAAATCTTATACTATTAAGACTGATGTTTTTAGATAACGTTACATTTTATTATTTATTTTATTAAAACTTTAACAATGTTTAGAAATTCTGACAAAATAGCTCCATTAATTATGAGTCTACTAATAATTTTATTTAATATTACGAATTAGATAATCACCTTTTTTACGGAAATAAGTATATTTTTACAGCATATGGACATCAGAGCACTTTTCATTGTTTTTTTTCTCTTTATTTCTTTTCAGGGACATACGCAAAGTGCTGAACTGGCCAATTCCTATTTTAGGAAGGGTGAATACGAAAAAGCCATCGAGTTATATAAACCGCTTTTAGAAAACAATCCGATACGGCAAGACTATTTTAAGGCCTTGCTGACCTGTTATCAACAGATCGATTCTTTCGACCTTGCACAGGCCTTGATCGAAAATCAAGTTCAGCGATTCCCTGAACAGGTTTATTTATTTGTTGAATTAGGTTATAATCATCAATTGCAAGGCCAGAACGAGCTGGCCCAAGGATTTTATGATCAAACCATTGAATTCGTTCGCCAAAATCCCAGCTTTGTCTTTATGATAGGTCGCTCCTTTAGACAGAATCACTTACTGGATGAAGCCTTAAGCTGCTATCAAATTGCCAAAGAGTTAAATCCAAAATTAAATACCGAAATAAGTGAGGCACAGATTTACGGAGAGAAAGGTGAACTGGAGAAAATGTTTAGTTTATACCTCGACCTGGTAGATAAAAATGTCAATTACTTTTCGACTGTTCAGCGATACGCAGGAAATTTCATCACTGACGACAAAAGCAACAGCAACAACCTCTTATTCAAAAAACTATTGCTCAAAAGGGCTCAAACAGATCCCAAAGACAGTTGGAACATTTTATTGAGCTGGCTGTTTATGCAAGAACACGATTATCGCAAGGCCTTGGTTCAGCAAAAATCCTTATTTAAAAGAAAACCCGGAAGTCTGGCGAGAATAGAAGAAATTGGTATACTATCCTATAACAATGAAGATTATACGACAAGTCAAGATGCCTTTGAGTATATGTTGTCAAAAAGCGAAGAAGCTGTTTTGGATAACGAAAGTCAATTACTGGCAGAAATTTATCTTTTAAAAATTGAAAATATCGCCGTTAAAGACAAAAAAGACAAGTTTACTATTGAGCAAAAATACCATGAACTGATTGCCAAATACGGAAAAGGACAAGAAACATTAGAATTACACCTGTCTTTTGCTGATTTTCTCACCTTCGATTATGATCAACCCGAAAAAGCTATCAATAATCTTGAAAGCATCTTAGCCGATGCCGCCTCGGAATTTGAAAAAGGAATTATTCAAATGAAAATTGCTGACATACTGGTATTCACAGATCAGTTTAATCAGGCCTTGATCTTATATACGCAAATACAATATGACCTCAAGAATAGTCAACTCGCTCAGGAGGCGAGATTCAAAGTAGCCAGAACCTCTTATTTCAAAGGTGACTTTAGCTGGGCGCAGAATCAATTAAAAGTATTAAAGTCATCTACGTCTCAATTGATAGCAAATGATGCCTTAGAACTGAGTCTTAAAATATCCAACAATATGGATAAAGACAGTCTGAATGAGGGTCTGAAAATATATGCAACATCTGAACTTCTCGGTTTTCAAAAGAAATTTGAACAGGCCATCGACAGTCTTTCTTTTGTTTTACAACAATACAAGGGTCAAAAGATTGAAGACGATGCCTTGTTCACACAAGCCAATTATTATATAGCGCTTGAAAGCTACGACATGGCTGAAAAGAACCTACTCGACCTTCTAAATTTTCATCCTGAGAGCTTGCTTATTGATGATAGTATTTTCAAATTAGGCATCCTGTACAGAGATCACCTTGAAGATTCTGTAAAAGCACAAGAGATGTTTGAAAAAATTCTTTTTGAGTATCCTTCGAGTATTTATTTGGTAGATGCCAGAAAACATTACAGAAAACTTCGGGGAGACGATATTTAAAACACATTCAACATGTAACACGCTACTATTTGCGAATTAACCCTACCTTTAACTTTTTTATTATCATGTATATATATAATGTAACTATTAATGTGGACGAAACCATTCATTTTGAATGGTTGGCATGGATGAAAAAACAGCACATTCCAGCAGTATTATCAACCGGAAAATTTACAAAGGCCTTGATGAGTCAGGTCCTGGTCAAAGAAGATATGGGAGGTGTCACCTACTCTATTCAGTTCACCTGTGAGACAAAAGAAACCCTGTTTGATTATTATCAGAAAGATGCTCCTCAGCTGAGAAAATCCTTATTCGAAAAGTATGGAAATAAATTTGGTGCATTTAGAACTGAAATGAAGGTGATTCAAGAATTTTTTCCAACTAAATAAGCTTTGACATGAGTGTTCGTGCGAAAAAACATCTGGGACAACATTTTTTAAAAGATGAAACTATTGCTTCAAAAATAGCAGATAGTCTTTCATATCAAGAGTACCAGCATGTTTTAGAAATCGGCCCTGGTATGGGCGTACTCACAAAATATTTATTAAAGAAAAAAACAACGACCTGGGTCGTTGAAATTGACACGGAATCGATTGATTACTTAAAAGATCATTACCTTCATCTAAGTGACAGAATAATCAATGCAGATTTCTTAAAGATGGATCTATCCCGTTATTTTAAGGAGCAACCTATCGCTATTATTGGCAATTTTCCCTATAATATTTCCTCCCAAATTGTTTTTAAAGCCATTGAAAACAGGGAGCGGATTCCAGAATTCAGTGGGATGTTCCAAAAAGAAGTGGCAATGAGAATTGCGGCAGGCCCGGGCAGTAAAACCTATGGCATACTCTCTGTATTGACCCAAGCCTTTTATGAGGTAAGCTACTTGTTTACCGTTCCTCCTTCTGTATTCAACCCGCCGCCAAAAGTAGACTCTGGTGTTATTCGATTAAAAAGAAAAACCAATTTTGAACTTCCAGTAGAGGTTTCATTTTTCTTCAGAGTCGTAAAAACAGCATTCAACCAAAGACGAAAAACCCTTAGAAATAGTTTAAAGTCTTTTCAGATCTCTGATAAATTGAAGGAAGATGTTATATTTGCCCAAAGACCAGAACAATTAAGTGTTGAGCAATTCATCGATTTAACAAAAAGTCTTGAAAAAGATGGCATCAGAGATCACTAAAGAATTTATTGGCAGGATTGAAGAACTGATTTCGGAGAAGAACGATCAGGAGCTAGTAAATTTGCTATCTGAAGAACATCCGGCGGATATCGCAGAAATCATCGATGAATTAGGTCTGACTGATGCGACCTACCTCTTTAAATTACTCGACAGTGAACTCTCTGCTGAAGCCTTACTGGAAATTGACGAAGACGACCGGGAAAAAATTCTTAAAAATCTTTCTGCAGAGGAGATCGCTGATGAATTAGATGAACTTGACACAGATGATGCGGCAGATATTATCTCTGAATTACCTGAAGAAAGAGTCACTGAGGTGATATCCGAAATTGAAGACGATGACCACGCCAAGGATATCGTAGAACTTCTCCGTTATGAGGAAGGAACTGCGGGAAGCCTGATGGCCAAAGAATTGGTTAAAGTTAAGGAAACCTGGATGGTACCCACCTGTGTACGTAAAATGAGGTCACAGGCTCAGGAAGTGAGAAGGGTGCATTCCATCTATGTGGTTGACAAGGACAATCATCTTATAGGGCGCCTGTCACTAAAAGATTTGTTGGTCGCCTCAGCCAAAGATAAAATTGAAAATATTTACATCCCCAAAGTTGATTCGGCACATGTAAATGATAAGGGTGAAGATGTTGCAAGACTTATGCAGAAATATGATTTAGAGGCAATTCCTGTGGTAGATGATGACAATGTGCTGATCGGAAGAATTACCATTGATGATATTGTCGACCTGATCAAAGAAGAAGCTGAGAAGGATTACCAGATGGCAGCAGGTATTACAGAAGATATCGATGCTGATGACAGTATTATAGATAAAACCAAGGCTCGTTTACCCTGGTTGATCTTGGGCCTGGTTGGTGGTTTGGCTGCTGCTTCGATCATGGGGGGCTTTGAAGACGCCCTATTAAATTATCCCGAACTGTTTTTTTTTACTCCGCTAATTGCGGCTATGGCCGGAAATGTAGGGGTTCAGTCATCAGCTATTATTGTTCAGGGATTGGCCAATGACAATATCAAAGGAAGTATGATGAACAGAATGTTCAAAGAAATAGGGCTGAGTGTGGTCAACGGCATAATACTGGCTGCCATGATTTTTATTTTTGGGTTTGTCTTACAATACGATATCAACATTAGCATTACCATTTCGATCGCTTTGATCCTGGTCATCATTCTGGCATCTCTTATCGGAACATTTGTTCCTTTGATATTGGACAAAAAAGGAATAGATCCTGCCGTTGCTACCGGACCATTTATTACAACCAGTAATGATATTTTCGGAATCTTTATTTTCTTCTATATCGCAAAGCTTATTCTTGGCTTTTAAGGGTCTTATTTTATTTATTTTTCGCTTTTTCACTAAGCAATTTTCCGTAATTTTGCCTTTCATTTATATCAAATATGTCAGAAATTAAAAAATCACTCAATTTTTTGGAACAAATTATTGAGGAAGACCTAGCATATGGATTGGATCGATCCAAATTAAAGTTTAGATTTCCACCTGAACCTAATGGGTATTTACATATAGGACACGCTGCCTCAATTTGCTTAAATTTTGGCCTGGGTTTGACCTATAATGCTCCAGTCAACCTAAGGTTTGACGATACAAATCCTGAGAAAGAAGAACAAGAGTATGTGGATGCGATACAAAAGGATATTGCATGGCTGGGATTTAAATGGGCCGAGGTTCTTTACTCATCTGATTACTTTCAAAAACTATACGATTGGGCTGTGCTGTTGATACAAACAGGAAAAGCTTATGTTGATGATCAAGACAGCAAGCTGATGGCAGAACAAAAGGGTACACCAACGCAAGCTGGTGTGAATAGTCCTTTTCGCGAGCGAAGTATTGAGGAGAATCTGCGCTTGTTTGAACAAATGAAAAACGGAGATTTCGACGAAGGTAGCAGAGTATTGCGAGCTAAAATTGACATGAGTTCTTCAAACATGCTCATGAGAGATCCTGTCATGTATAGAATTTTACAAAGAGCGCATCATCGAACAGGTACAGATTGGAAAATATACCCAATGTACGACTGGACCCATGGAGAATCAGATTATATCGAACAGATTTCGCACTCTTTATGTACTCTGGAATTTAAACATCACCGTGAATTGTACGACTGGTTTTTAGATCAAGTTTATGACACAAATCTGTTAAGACCAAAACAAAGGGAATTTGCAAGAAGAAACCTTAGCTATACCGTGATGAGTAAGCGAAAATTACTTCAACTGGTAGAGGAAGGTCTGGTAAATGGATGGGATGATCCCAGAATGCCCACAATTTCTGGATTGCGAAGACGTGGTTATACTCCTGCTTCCATCCGAAACTTTAGTGAAGCCGCGGGAATCGCTAAAAGAGAAAATGTAACAGATCTGGCCCTACTTGAATTTCATATAAGGCAGGAACTAAATAAGACAGCTCCTCGGGTCATGGCTGTTCTTGACCCCGTAAAACTGGTTATTACCAACTATCCTGAAGGATCAGAAGAAATGTTGACAGCTGAGAACAATCCTGAAGATGAAGATGCTGGATTTAGGACAGTTCCATTTTCGAGAGAACTGTATATCGAAAAGGAGGATTTCAGGGAAGTAGCGAATAAAAAATTCTTTCGATTAAAATTAGGCAAAGAAGTTCGCTTAAAGAATGCCTATATTATTAAAGCCAATGAGGTAGTAAAAAATGAAAACGATGAGATCATCGAAATTCATTGTACCTATGATCCTGATTCAAAAAGCGGCAGTGGTTCTGAAGCCAGTATGAGAAAGGTAAAAGGGACGATTCACTGGGTATCAATTGAGCATGCACTTGAAGCAGAAGTCAGGTTATACGACCGATTGTTTACCGATGAGGCTCCTGATTCACATAAAGACAAGGATTTTAAAGAGTTCATCAATCCTGATTCGTTAAAGATTGTTGAAAGCGCATTTATTGAGCCGAGTCTGGTCACAGCCAAACCTGGTGATGGTTTCCAGTTTCAAAGGTTGGGCTATTTCAATGTTGACCCAGATTCCAACAAGGATAAATTGGTCTTTAACAGAACAGTAGCCTTAAGAGATTCATGGGCCAAACTACAACAAAAGAAATAATTTTTTTGTTGTAAATTGTCCTGCCTTTGAAGACCGTCGAACAAATAAAACTTCCCATTTTAAAGGAAATGGAATTCTTTGAAACTAAATTCAAAGCTTCCATGATTTCTAATGTCTCTCTGCTCAATAGAATTACGCATTATATTGTAAGGAGAAAAGGAAAACAAATGCGTCCTATGTTTGTTTTTCTTGTGGCAAAAATGGTTTCGAATGGTCAATTCAAAGAACGTACCTATCGAGGAGCTTCTATTATCGAATTGATTCATACGGCAACCTTAGTGCATGATGACGTTGTTGACGATAGTAACAGACGTCGAGGTTTTTTCTCTCTGAATGCCCTATGGAAAAACAAAATTGCAGTATTAGTTGGTGATTACTTATTATCCAAAGGCCTGCTTTTGAGTATAGATAATGATGACTTTGATATTTTAAAACATATCTCAATTGCGGTTAGAGAAATGAGTGAGGGAGAACTCCTTCAAATTGAAAAAGCCAGAAAATTAGATATCACCGAAGAGGTTTACTTTGATATTATTCGCAAAAAGACGGCCACCTTGATTGCGGCCTGCACCGCCATTGGAGCAACATCGGTTGATGCCCCGAAAGAGGAAGTTGAAAAAATGCGAAAGTTTGGTGAATTAATTGGTATTGCCTTTCAAATCAAAGATGATCTTTTTGATTATTCAGAAGAAAAAATCGGAAAACCAACAGGAATTGATATCAAGGAACAAAAAATGACCCTACCCTTGATCTACACCCTAAATAACTGCTCAAAAAAAGAGCGTAAATGGCTGATCAATTCTGTTAAAAATCATAATAAAGATAAAACCAGGGTAAAAGAAGTCATCGAATTTGTCAAGACAAATGGCGGTATTGAGTACACTACCGAAAAGATGCATTCTTATCAAACTGAGGCTATATCCATTCTAAATGACTATGCTGATTCTACCTATAAAGAATCCTTATTGACCATGGTTAATTATGTCATAGAAAGGGAAAAGTAAACTGCAGCAGTATTATTGGCATAGCTTTTGAGGTTTTAGGCTTGAACCCATTGTAAGAATTTATGAAAAATCTCCCCCTTTTATTGCTCGTTTGGATCCTGGCATCCTGTAACAGCAATTTTGATTTAGACTCCGGTCCGAGACAAGAATATACCACGGATGAAGATGGCGACCCTGTCATTGAAAATGTGGAAGATATCGACATCAATCAATTAGGCGTTGGAGGTGGATATTGTTACGGATACAGTGAACCTGATGCCGAGCTTGCGGTTTTTGATCTTGATGAAAATGAAATACTTCCGCCTGAATATGATATTTCTGAATTCCTACCCAGAGTGGGGTCACAAGGCAGTCAAGGTTCTTGTGTGGCCTGGGCTACAGGCTATTATTTAAAGAGTTTCCAAGAAAATTATGAAGATGCTGAGAACGGAACTGCTGGTCTTAATTTTGAAATGAGTCCGGCTTTTATATACAATCAAATCAAGATTGTTAACTGCGATGGCGGGTCAGTGATTCAGGACGCCCTGGATACCATTTCGAGTCAGGGAATTGTCGAATGGAGTGTCATGCCTTATGACCAAAATGAATGTGACATTCAACCGAATGATTTGCAAAAGGTGTTGGCTGCACCAAATAAAATTGAAAAGTACTATTATTTTCATCAAGACAGTGTTTATCAACATACCAAAGCTGCCTTATTGAGAGATCAGCCAGTTGTGATCGCCGTCACCATAGACCGAAATTATTTTGGTGCAAGAGATGAAAATGGCATCTTTATTTACAGGAAATTCAACGACCCGGATGGCGGACATGCCATGTTGGTAGTAGGATATAGCGATGAGATGAACGCCTTTAAAGTTGTCAACTCCTGGGGACCGGGATGGGGCAACAATGGATTTGTATGGATCGATTACAAAGCATTTAAGGAGGCAGGAGATCTGGAAGGTGATTTCCCTGTTCTATGTGAGGCCTGGATAACAGATGACATCATTTTGGCTCAACCAGCCTCACTGTGAGTCATTTCAAGCAGTTCGTCCAAATAAGCTCGTTTATTACTTAAACGAGGCACTTTATGCTGACCACCGAGCTTGTCATTCTTTTTCAACCATTCGTAAAACAAGCCTTTGGGTGCCTGATGAATTACCGGCATTGCAATAGTCAGATCCAGATATCGTTTGGCCTCATAATCTGAATTCAATTCTTTAAGTCCCTGATCAAGGCTTTGAGTGAACGCTGAAATATCTTCTGGAGCCTGTGTAAATTCGATCAGCCATTCATGACCTCCGCTGTTTTCTCCTTCCATAAAAATTGGTGCCACAGTATATTCTGAAACAGAGGCTTTGTGCTCTAAACAAGCCTTTTCTAAGGCATCTTCAGCATTTTCAATCACCAGTTCTTCACCAAACACATTGATAAAATGCTTGGTTCTTCCGGTAATTTTTATTCGGTATGGACTAAGACTGGTAAACTTAATGGTATCACCTATCAAATAACGCCAAAGACCAGAGTTAGTCGAAATCACCAGGGCATAATTTACATCAGTCTTCACGTCCTTTAAATGAATGGCCGTTGAATCTTCTCCCTGATACTCATCCATAGGAATAAACTCATAGAATATTCCATAATCCAACATCAACAACAATTCATCGCTGTTATTTCTGTCCTGAATAGCAAAAAAGCCTTCTGAGGCATTGTAGGTCTCATAATACCTAAAGCTCTTTTTGGGAATCAGCTTTTCGTATTGTTCCCGGTAAGGTTTAAAATTTACTCCCCCGTGAAAATATACTTCCAAATTTGGCCAGACCTCCAAAATAGTTTCTTTTCCGGTCACCTCTAACACCCTGTTTAAGAGGACCAGCATCCAAGATGGAACACCACTTAAACTTGTAATATCTTCCTGAATTGTCTCTTCAATGATGGCATCCATTTTGGTCTCCCATTCACTCATTAAGGCGGTCTTGGTACTCGGTGCACTGCTAAAGTCTGCCCAAAATGGCATATTCTCAATGATAATGGCCGACAGGTCACCAAAATAAGTGTCATTATCCTCATAAATAGCAGAACTACCACCCAGTCGCAGGCCCTTACCTTTAAATATTTCTGTATCCTCGTTATTGTTAATAAACAGACACAGCATGTCCTTTCCTGCCTTCATATGACAGTCATCAATGGCCTCATCACTTACCGGAATAAATTTGCTTTTTGCATTGGTTGTCCCGCTCGATTTTGCAAACCAGTGAATTTTTGAGGGCCAGAATACATTCTGTTCTCCTCTCCTATTGCGCTCAATTAAAGGCTCAATGCTTTCATATTGTTGAATAGGTACCCTCTTGGTAAAAGAATCGTAACTTTTGATATCTTCAAATCCATGTTTTTTCCCAAAATAAGTATGCCTGGCCTCCGACAGGAGCTCATACAACACTTCGTTTTGCACCTCAACAGGATGCTGTAAAAACATGTCAACCTGATACTTGCGCTTCTTTAAAATCCACGATAAAACGGTATTAAATAATGGGATTTGCATTGTTATGAAAACAGTTTTTTATCTTACCTTTAGCCACTAAAAATACGATTTTTATTAGTCGAATTCAACAAGTTTTACAAAATTACACATTATGGCCAAGGTTGGAATAATTATGGGTAGTGATTCAGATCTACCAATTATGAAAGATGCAATAGAAATACTTGAAAGTTTTGAGATTGCAACTGAAGTGGATATTGTTTCTGCTCATCGCACGCCTGAAAAGCTTTATCAGTATGCTACTGAAGCACACAAAAAAGGCATCAATGTAATTATTGCCGGCGCAGGAGGTGCTGCTCACCTTCCTGGCATGGTGGCATCTATGAGCCCTTTACCTGTCATTGGAGTGCCTGTCAAATCCAGAAATTCTATCGACGGCTGGGATTCAGTGCTCTCTATTTTGCAAATGCCCGGTGGTGTACCTGTAGCAACTGTGGCGCTTGACGGCGCTAAAAATGCAGGTATCCTCGCAGCCCAGATCATTGGCTCATCTGACGCGGCAGTATTAGCCAAAATCATTTCTTATAAAGAGGAACTTAAAGAAAAAGTAATGAAGGCCTCTCAAGCGGTTAAAAAATAGTTCGTCTTTTTAAATTCTTTTATCATCAGAATATACAGTTCAATACCATATACCTTTTTTGGGTATTAAAAAGTATTTATCATGAATAACCCATTACTCGATTCATTTGACACCTCTTACGAATCTGCTCCTTTTTCAAAACTCGACAACCAGCATTTTGTTCCTGCCTTTGAAACGGCTATCAAGGAGGCCAAACAGGAAATAGAACAAATCACAGCAAATCAAGAAGAAGCAAGTTTTGAAAACACCTTGGAGCCCCTAGAGTTTTCAGGAAATAAACTCAATAGAATTTCAAGCATCTTTTTTAATCTGAATGCGGCAGAAACAAATGAAGAAATTCAGCAGATCGCTCAGAAGGTATCTCCAATGTTGAGCGAATTTGCCAATGACATCAGACTCAATGTAGCCTTATTTAAAAGAATTGAAAAGGTATATAGAGATAAAGATGCATTAGATCTTGATGCTGAACAGCAAATGTTACTTGAAAAGAACTACAAGGCTTTTATTAGAAATGGATCTAATTTAGGTGAGGAGCAAAAACGTGTTTTGAGAGAAATTGATATGAAAAAATCAAAGCTCGGGCTGAAGTTTGGTGAAAATGTACTGGCTGAAACAAATGACTACGAGCTCCACATCACAGACAAAGCAGCTTTATCGGGCTTGCCTGACGGACTTATTGAGGCAGCAAAAATGATAGCGGAGGAGAAAGAGAAAAAAGGCTGGATCTTCACCTTAGACTACCCGAGTTATATTCCCTTTATGACCTATGCAGACAATAGAAAATTACGTGAACAACTAGCTAAAGCCTTCGGTTCACGAGCCATGAAGAACAATGAAAATGACAACCGGCAAAACGTCATTGACATCGCGAATATAAGACACCAGAGAGCCACGCTACTAGGTTATAAGTCACACGCTCATTATGTCTTGGAAGAAAGAATGGCTGAAGCTCCTGAAAAAGTAAATGATTTTCTTGCCACCTTATTGTCGAAAGCTAAACCTGCAGCAGAAAAAGAATTTGAATTATTAAAAAGTTTAGCTAAAAAGGACGGTATTGAAAAGATAGAAAAATGGGATGGCGCCTATTATTCAGAAAAACTGAAAAAGGAATTGTTCGCCCTGGACGATGAACAACTGAAACCTTATTTCAAACTCGAAAATGTGATTCAGGGAGTATTTGATATTGCTAGAAAATTATTCGATCTAAAATTCGAAGCCCTTACCGATGTTGACACCTATCATGAGGATGTAAAAACCTTTAAGGTGACAAATTCGAATGGTGACTTTATTGCGTTGTTCTATGCAGATTTCTTCCCGAGAAAAGGAAAAAGAAATGGGGCCTGGATGACCAGCTATAAATCACAATGGAAAAAAGACGGAAGTAATTCGAGACCACATATTTCTATTGTCTGTAATTTTACCAAACCCACCACATCGAAACCTTCCTTACTCACCTTTAATGAGGTGACCACCTTGTTCCATGAATTTGGCCATGCCTTACATGGAATGCTTGCAGACACGACCTACCCCAACCTGTCAGGAACCAGTGTTTATTGGGACTTTGTTGAATTACCCAGTCAGATCTTTGAAAACTGGTGCTACGAAAAAGAAGCTTTAGAGTTGTTTGCAAAACACTATGAGACAGGCGAAGTCATTCCCATGGAACTGGTCACAAAAATTAAAGATTCTTCCAATTTTCTTGAAGGCATAGCCACCCTAAGACAACTAAGTTTTGGCATGCTAGACATGGCTTATCACGCCAATGACCCAAGCTCAATTAACGACGTAAAGCAATTTGAGAAGGAGGCCTTTGGTGAAACACAACTCTATCCGGATGTAGAAGAAAATTGTATGAGTACTGCCTTCTCGCATATTTTTCAAGGCGGTTATTCTGCGGGATATTACAGTTATAAATGGGCCGAAGTTCTCGATGCAGATGCCTTTGAAGCTTTTAAAGAAAAAGACATCTTTGACAAAGAAACCGCAACAAAGTTTAAAGAAAATATTTTGAGCAAAGGTGGAACGGAAAAACCCATGGAACTCTATAAAAAATTTAGAGGTAAAGAACCCAGCGTAGACGCTCTGTTAAAAAGAGCTGGATTGTTGACCTAAAATTCAAAAATAACCCCAAATTACACCCTATAATTTGGAGCAATCCTTTTAAGAAGGCATGGGCGTATAAAAGAATTCTTCTCTTACGATCTTGCCATCCTTTACTTCGTATAAACAGATTTCTTCCATTAGCATTCTTGGAGCTCCTTTGAGAGTCACATCCATTTTCATGGCGCAAGAGAAAAAGTTCTCAGCCACAACGGGGTCAGAAACTTCCATTCCGTGAAAGGATTCAACCATCTCGTTAAAGCCCTTTCCCTTTTCAACAACAGCCTCAATTCCTCTTACTTCTTTTGTAGGTGCGCCATCGGGTTCAATACTGACGATCATTGGGGAATACAATTCTTCCATGGCGTTTTCGAATTGTCCCTCTCTGCAAAACCCAACCAGCTTAATGGCAACTTCCTGTGTAGTCATAGTTCTAGTTTTAAGTTAATTATAAGGAAAATCGATCAATAATTCTAAAGAAAATACCATTTCTCCAGAAAAATAATCAATGCACTAACAAGATAAAACAATCTGCACTAGCCTAATGTTAAAGAAAAACCAAAAAACAGTAATACTTCTGTATACAAAACCCACAAAAATGGGCTTTTTTAAGAGAAATGAATAAGTTATTCCCTTTCTATATAAACCTAAATATCTTATTTTTGCATGCATTTAAATCAAAAACTGCTCATGAAATCATATGATGTTACCGTTATCGGATCAGGACCTGGAGGTTATGTTGCTGCTATCAGATCAGCGCAACTTGGATTAAAAACCGCTATTATTGAAAAGTATAGCACACTTGGTGGCACCTGTCTCAATGTGGGATGCATCCCGAGTAAGGCGCTTCTAGATTCATCTCACCATTATGAAGATGCCGTAAAACACTTTGACACCCATGGCATCGAAATTCCTGGTGATATCAAGGTAAATCTGGAAAAAATGATTGCCAGAAAACAGGCCGTTGTCGATCAAACGACAGGAGGTATTGATTTTCTGATGAAAAAGAATAAAATAGACGTATACCAAGGTGTGGGTAGTTTTAAAGATGCCACGCATATTGTAGTTAGCAAAGACGACAAAAGCGCCGAAGAAATAGAATCGAAGAACACCATTATAGCTACCGGAAGTAAGCCTTCCAGTCTTCCCTTTATTGATCTTGATAAAGAACGTATCATCACATCAACTGAGGCCCTAAAATTAAAAGAAGTGCCAAAACACCTTGTCGTAATCGGCGGTGGCGTCATTGGTTTAGAATTAGGTCAGGTGTACAAAAGATTAGGTGCTGAGGTAACTGTCGTCGAATACATGGATAGGATCATCCCTACGATGGATGCCTCTTTATCAAAGGAATTGAACAAGGTCCTTAAAAAGCAAAAATTTAAGATCAATGTTTCGCATAAAGTAAAAGCTGTAACGAGAAAAGGAGATGAAGTGATCGTGCTGGCTGATGACAAAAAAGGAAACGAAGTAGAAATCAAAGGTGATTATTGCCTGGTTTCTGTAGGTAGACGTCCGTATACTGATGGATTAGGACTTGACCTGGCAGGAGTCAAAGTGACTGATCGCGGTCAAATAATAGTAAATGATCATTTACAAACGAATATATCGAATATCTATGCCATTGGAGATGTTGTTAGGGGTGCTATGCTAGCGCATAAGGCGGAAGAAGAAGGGACTATGGCAGCCGAAATTATCGCCGGGCAAAAACCGCATATAGATTATAACCTGATCCCAGGGGTTGTGTACACCTGGCCTGAGGTTGCCTCTGTAGGAAAAACCGAAGCTGAATTGAAAGATGCTGGTGTTGACTACAAAATGGGTAGCTTTCCAATGAGGGCTTTAGGAAGATCAAGAGCAAGTATGGATATCGATGGTTTAATAAAGGTGCTGGCCGATGCCAAAACAGATGAGATTTTAGGAGTTCATATGATCGGAGCCCGTGCCGCTGACATGATAGCAGAAGCCGTTGTGGCGATGGAATTCAGAGCCTCCAGCGAAGATGTAGCCAGAATGTCTCATGCACATCCAACTTTTACTGAAGCGATTAAAGAAGCTTGTTTAGCTGTAGACGGAAGAGCACTGCATAGTTAATATCCAGTTTTTCAACCTAAATCCGTATGTTTTTAATTGTTGGAATTGTCCTTTCACTATTTTTATCTGGCCTTCTCCTTTTAAAAAAACATAAATCCCGCCCAGACAAAATTTTATTGGCCTGGTTACTTTTCATGGCCCTGCATCAATCAATGATGTATTTTCAGATTTCTGGAGTCCTTTATTCGTATCCTCATTGGTTAGGAGTCAGTTTTCCTTTTCCAGTGCTTCAGGGTTTAATGCTATTTCTTTACGTTTCAGAAATTACCGGAAATAATTTTAAAAACTATTGGTCTATTTTTCTGCACCTGTTACCGGCACTTTCGTTGGTTGTTTTGGCCATTCCATTTTATATGCTAAATCCTGAAGAAAAAATTCTTGTTTTTGAAAATGGGGGAAAAGGTTATAAATGGTACATGACCTATATCAATCTACTGATTGGAGTTTCAGGAACTGTATATTCTATATGGTCATTATTGTTAATTCGTCGTTACAGAGTGGGGATTCATAAAGAATTATCGAATACAGATAAAAAAGAACTTAAATGGCTTCTATACCTTTCGATTGCTCTGGGAATTATATGGATGCTTTCCTTTTTTGTGGATAATAGTATTATTTACCCTGCCGTAGTGCTATTCATTATTCTAATTGGCTTTTTTGGTATCAATCAAATGGATATTTTTAATTCGATGTCTCTACAGACTCCTACGACAACCCAGGTTCCGGTGATTGATCTCAGCTCAAATCTAAAAGCGAATACCAAACGGTATGCAAAATCAGGTCTTGACAAAGAAAAGGCAAATGAGCTTTATATAGAATTGAAAACAATCATGCAGAAACAAGAATTGTATAAAAACCCCAGTCTCACATTAAAGGATTTGGCCAAAGAATTAAATTGCAGTGCTCATTATCTTTCCCAGGTCATTAATGAAAATGAACAGATGAATTTCTATTCTTACATCAATAAATTAAGAATTCATTCTTTTTTAGAGCAGATGGAATTACCAGCAAATAAAAAATATACCATGCTGTCAATAGCACATGACTGTGGGTTTAGCAATAAATCAACGTTTAACAGACATTTTAAAAAAATAACCGACCAGACCCCGTCTGATTATTTCAGGTCCAAACAAAATATGATGGGAAAAGCACCTTAAAGCAAGGAGCTTAACATTAATTTAACACAAACCATATTATTGATTTACAGAGCCTTAACGGTGTCATCTTATAGGCAGACACCTAAAGTGTCAATATTGAATCCAACAATCATTTTTTTTAATCTCGTTCTTAATACATTTGTCAAAAACAAACAACAAGGTTGGTAAGCCTTTCAGTTTTATAAAGTAATAGCCCCCAATTCCATTTATAAATGAAAATGAAAAAACTTTCAATTCTTTTTTTACTATGTACTGCCATGCTCACGGCTCAAGAGAAATTTTCTATCAGTGGGACGGTCAAAGATGCCAGTAGTGGTGAGACCTTGTTTGGAGCTTCTGTTTTCATACAGAATTCGTCAATTGGTACGACGACCAATGAATACGGATTCTATTCAATAACGGCCGCCAAAGGAACTTACACCTTAGTCGTATCCTATATGGGATTTGACGATATAAGCCAGGAAATAATTTTGGACAAGGATCAGAATTTAAATATTGACATAGCTGAAAGCAGCAACCAATTGGGTGAAGTCGTCATTCGCACTGAAGATTCAGAAGATATCAGTATACGAAAACCACAAATGAGTGTTTCCAAACTAAACGTTGGAACCATTAAACAAATGCCGGCTGTGTTAGGAGAAGTAGACATTATCAAATCCATTCAATTACTCCCTGGCGTTACGAACAATGGTGAAGGTTCCAGTGGCTTTAACGTCAGAGGTGGGTCTGTAGATCAAAACCTGGTCTTACTTGATGAGACCATCATCTATAACACCTCGCATTTGCTTGGCTTTTTCTCCATTTTCAATTCGGATGCCATCAAAGACATTAAACTGTACAAGGGTAATATTCCGGCACGTTTTGGAGGTAGGGCTTCTTCTGTACTGGATGTGCGACAAAAGGACGGAAATAAAAAGAATTTAGCGCTTACCGGAGGAATCGGAACCGTTTCGACACGTTTGGCCATCGAAGGTCCTATTGCCAAAGATCGCAGTTCCTTTTTGGTTGCCGGACGTGGTTCTTACGCCCACCTTTTTTTAAAACTAAGCGAAGAACTTAAAGACAACAGTGCCTATTTTTATGACATGAACCTCAAAGCGAATTTTGAGATCAATGAAAATAACCAGCTTTTTCTTTCAGGGTACTTCGGAAGAGATGTTTTTAAATTTGCTGACAGCTTCAACAGTTCGTATGGAAATTCCTCAGGTAACCTCCGCTGGAACCATGTTTTTAGTGATAAAATATTCTCAAACCTCTCAGTGAATTATAGCAAATATGATTATCAGTTAGAGATCAATGCTTTTGAATTTGACTGGATCTCACAAATAGACAATTACAACCTGAAATATGCCTTGAGTTATTATATCAACAATGATATCAAATTAGACTTCGGAATAAACGGGATTCATTATTTATTCAATCCAGGTATCATTAGCCCGACTACAGAAGACTCAGGGATCAATTATTTAAAACTTGATCAAAAAACAGCCATTGAGGGAGGACTGTATGCAGGAGTCGAGCATCGGATCACACCAAAGCTATCCCTGCAATACGGACTTCGATACAGCAACTTTGCTCGACTTGGCGGACAATCGATAGTTGAATACGAAAATGATCAGCCCGTTGTCTATAATGAAGTTTTGGGCATCTATGAAAGAGGGACTCCTATCGGATCGACAGCCTATGACAAAAACGAAGTGATCAGATCATTTGGAAATCTAGAACCCAGGTTCTCTGTTGCTTACGAACTCAACGAGCGTTCATCCATGAAAGCTGGTTACTCAAGAGTCGCTCAATACATTCATTTGATATCCAATACAACTTCCGTAACCCCCTTAGATGTTTGGGCTCCTAGTGGTCCTTATATCGAACCGCAACTCTCTAATCAATATGCCGTCGGATATTTTAGAAAATTTAGAGACAATAATTTTTCGTTAGAAATAGAGGCCTATTATAAAGACATTGAAAATCGAATCGATTATATAGATGGTTCTGACCTGATCGGAAACAATACCATAGAGACCGAAATTTTAACCGGTGAATCTAAGGCCTATGGTCTGGAGTTTTTAGTCAGAAAAAACAAGGGTAATTTTACCGGCTGGCTGGCTTATACCTGGGCCAAATCAGAACAAAGGACTCCTGGTGGTACTGCTGGAGGGCCGGGAATTAACGATGGAGAATGGTATTATACCCCTTATGACAGAACCCACGATATATCATTTACTGGTACCTATCGATTAAATGATAAATGGAGATTCAGTGCCAACTTCATCTACCAGACAGGACGACCTGTAACCTATCCTGACGGGCAGTATGAATATGAAGGTTTATCCATCGCGAGTTACTCAGAAAGAAATTCAAACAGATTACCTGCCTACCACAGAATTGATGTATCTGCGATACTTGTGCCTGGCAAGCCAAATCGCAAATGGAGAGGAGAATGGGTCTTCGGGATTTACAACATCTATAATCGAAGAAATGCTGCTTCTATTTCATTTTCTCAGAATAGAGAAACTGGTTTAAATGAGGCTACGCGAACAGCAATTTTTGGCATAGTCCCTTCAGTGACCTATAATTTTAAATTTTAAGCAAATGAAAAGTTCTATAAAAATATTCAGTTTGATCTTTAGTTTGTTCCTGGCATCTTGTACGGATGTTATCGACGTTGAGGTTCCGGAAGCTCCTCCAAGATTAGTTATTGAAGCCTCAATGGATTGGCAAAAAGGAACTTCAGGCAATTCTCAGACTGTAAAATTGAGTTTATCAACTCCTTATTTTGATAACTTACTTGAAACTCCCGTAACTGGAGCCAGTGTTAAGGTAATCAACAACGAAAACCAAACAGAGGTCATTTTTACTGACATGAATGATGGTGATTATGTAACTGACAGTTTCGAACCTGTAATGGGTAATTCTTATACCTTAATGGTAAATTACGATGGTGATCTATATCTGGCAACAGAAACCATGACTTCAGTGTCACCCATCAGTGACGTCTACCAATCAACAGAAAACGGATTTAGCAAAGATGCCTTAGAGGTAAATATTGAATTCTTCGATCCTGCAGGAGTGGAAAATTTTTACCTGGCAAAATTTCAACGACGAGGAGACAAATTTCAAACGCTGTTTGATATCAAAGATGAATTTACGGATGGAAATAAAATGTCTATCTTTTACGAGAAATTAGAAAACGAAGATACAGGTGAAACGGAGTTTCAACCTGGAGATATTGTCGATATTGAATTGCTTGGACTGTCAAGCCCTTATTATAATTATATCAAATTATTGATAGAACAATCTCAGAGTGGCGGACCATTCAGTACTATTCCTGCAGAAATTAAGGGAAATTGCATCAATCAGACCAATCCGGACAACTATGCCTTCGGTTATTTCAGAGTATCAGAAGTAGACAAACGAGTCTATATTTTTGAATAAAATAGTTTAAAAAAACCGTGAATCGGAATTCTAAAATTGTCTTGAATGATGACGCAAGCCTAAGCAAAGAAAAAGCACTGTTATGGGCTCAAAATTTTGAAGAGGTTGTATTTTTAGAATCAAATAAAGATACACAGGCCGAACAGGAAAAGTATGGCGAAATTGAGGCCGTTCTTGCCATAGGTGCTCATCAAGAACTGTCTTGTGAATCAAAAAATTCCTTTGAAAAACTAAAGGAGTTCAGAAAAAAACACAAAGACTTCCTCTTTGGATATTTCAGTTATGACTTGAAAAATGATACCGAAGAACTGACATCTGAAAATCCAGATTATTTAGAATTTCCTGAGCTCTATTTCTTTCAACCTAAAAAGGTGATTTTATGGAAAAACAATCATGTTGAGTTTCTCTATTTAGATGCCTTCCACAATGAAATAGCCTCCGATATTAAGGCCATAAAAAATGCCAACCCCCTTTATGAAAAATCGCTGAACACATGTAAAGTTTCGTCTAGATTATCAAAAGAAGGATACATTGAAAAGGTGTCAAATGTGTTACAACACATCCACAGAGGTGATATTTATGAGGTAAACTATTGTCAGGAATTTTATGCAGAAAACTGTGAGATCGACACCATTGCTGTTTATCAAAAATTAAATCTCATCTCTCAGGCCCCCTTTGCAAGTTATGTGAAAATAGACAACAAATATTTACTATGTGCCTCTCCTGAAAGATTCGTAAAGAAGCAAAATAATAAAATTATCGTACAACCGATTAAGGGAACAGCCAGAAGGTTAGATAATAAAGCAGAAGATGCACAACTGGCAAAATCGCTGTCTGACGACCCCAAAGAAAGGGCTGAGAACATCATGATCGTTGATTTAATTCGCAACGATCTGTCTAAAAATGCAAAAAAAGGCAGTGTTAAAGTAGAAGAATTATGCAAGGTCTATTCTTTCAAACAAGTTCACCAACTCATTTCTACCATTGTTTGTGAGGTTGAGGCAGATGAAAATGATGTTGACATCATAAAGAGCTTGTTCCCCATGGGGAGTATGACAGGTGCTCCCAAAATATCCGCCATGGAAATCATTGAAGAGGAAGAACTGACCAAGAGAGGTCTTTACTCTGGTGCCGTTGGTTATTTTAGTCCTACCGGAAATTTTGATTTTAATGTAGTGATCAGAAGTATCTTATATAATGCCTCAAAAAAATACACCTCCTTTTCAGTAGGAAGTGCCATTACATCTCTTTCTGTGATCGAAAATGAATATGAAGAGTGCCTTTTAAAAGCCAAAGCCTTAAAAGAAGCCTTGAACAGCTGATCCTATTTTTTTACAGCGACAACTCGAATTCTTCTGTAATCGGCATACCAGTTCCCATCTATAAAACAACTTGAACGTACCTTGTTCTGAACCTCATTCAATATGGTATCTTTCACGTTTGGATCAATGCCTTTAAAAAAATGAGCTCCAAACATTTCTATCCAATCTTTTATCCCCTCATTTTTGCTCTCCAATAAGGTTGGCCGATCGTAAAGCTGGGCATGAACTACTTCAAACCCTACTTCTTCCAGCAAGTTTGTGTAGTCACTGATGGATGGAAAATACCATCTTTCAAAACTGGCATTTTTCAGAAAACCGCGATCTTCAAGACTAGATTTTATCGCATTGGTAATGGTAGCTACATTTCCTGCACCACCAAATTCAACAACCAGTCTTCCACCTGTTTTTAAATGACGGAACATATTCTGACTTGCCGTTTTCTGGTCTTGAACCCAATGCAACACAGCGTTTGAAAATATGGCATCAAAATGCTGGTCGAATTGAAATGATTCTGCTCCCGTCTGATAGAAATCTATCTGCGGATATAAGTCTCTCGAAGCCTCAATCATTTCCTTAGAACTATCAATCCCAATCACCTGACTAGCCAATTCAGAAATTTCATGTGTTAGCTGTCCTGATCCACATCCAAGATCTAAAATTCGTTCATTCGATTTCGGGTCTAACAGCTCAAGCAAACCTGCTCCGTATTGATGTACAAAACCATGCTTCTTATTATATAAATCTACATTCCAGGCCATTTGATCACTAGTGCTTATGAATTATGTGCATTGGCTTTTTTCATTTTATCCTTAATTCTGTCCAATGCCAGGTTTCCAACACTTCCAATATGAGTATGAACAACCTTCTTATCAGGAACGAATCCACCTTTTACTACTTTTCCTCCCACAATTTTATAAGCATCCCTAAAAGGGACTCCTTCTTGCACAAGTTTATTTACCTCCTCAACAGTAAAGAGGTAGTCATAAATTTTCTGATCGACAATATGTTTATTCACTTCGATATTGCTCAGAGAGAACCTAAACATTTCTAAACAAGACTTTAAGGCCTGAATATTTGGTATCAAGCCTTCTTTTAACAATTGTAAATCCCTGTGATACCCACTGGGCAAATTGTTGCTGATCATCGTTAATTCAAACGGTAGGGCCTGGATCTTATTACATTTTCCTCTGATAAGCTCAAAAACATCGGGGTTCTTTTTATGAGGCATGATACTCGAACCTGTGGTCAATTCATCAGGAAAAGAAACAAAGCCAAAATTCTGACTCATATACAAACAGATATCCATCGCAAATTTCGAAAGTGTTGCAGCGACAGAACTCATGGCAAAAGCCACCGTCTTTTCTGTTTTACCCCTGCTCATCTGAGCGGCAACCGAATTAACCTTTAAACTACTGAATTCCATCTCCTGTGTTGTATGATCTCTGTCAATAGGAAAGGAGCTTCCGTATCCGGCGGCAGAACCCAAAGGGTTTTGATCCACTACCCGATAGGCAGCATTCAACATATATACATCATCAATCAAACTTTCTGCATAGGCAGAAAACCACATTCCGAAGGAAGAGGGCATCGCCACCTGTAAATGAGTATATCCTGGCAATAAACTGTCTTTATGTGTCTCAGACAATTTCATTAAAAGGTTAAAAAAATCAATGACCATTGCTCTGATTTCCTTGATCTCGTCTCTTAAATACAAGTGAACGTCAACCAAAACCTGATCATTTCTTGACCGTGCAGTATGTATCTTCTTACCCGTATCTCCTAACTTTTCTGTAAGTAAAAACTCCACTTTTGAATGTACATCTTCAAAGGTATCTTCAATGGTGAATTCGCCCTTTTCAATGAATACAGAAATGGCTCCTAACTCTTTTTCAACCTGTTTTATTTCTTCTTCAGACAACAGGCCAATTTTATGCAGCATTTTCGCATGTGCCAAAGAACCGATTACGTCGTATTTGGCCAATACCAGGTCTAATTCTCTGTCATTCCCTACAGTGAAAATATCTATTTTCTTATCTGTACTAAATCCTTTATCCCATAATTTCATAGGTGCTCTGTTTTTTATGTCAGCTAGTGACTATACTATTCCTTTTAATATTTTTATGTAAAGGTCTATACCTTCATCTAACTCATGTTCATAGATAAACTCATCCGCGGTGTGTGATCTCAGAGAATCCCCTGGTCCTAATTTTAAGGAAGGACAACTGAGGTTCGACTGATCAGAGAGTGTTGGTGAGCCGTATATTTCTCTGCCCAAATGTATTCCTGACCGCACGATTTCATGATCCCTGTCAATAGAAGATGAATTCAAATGTAGTGATCTTTCCTTCACTTCCACCTCAACATGCTCCTTTACCAGATCCAATACTTCCTTATTTGAATACAGGTCATTTACCCTAATATCAACTACAAAATGGCAGGTTGCAGGAACAACATTGTGCTGATTGCCTGCATCTATCTGAGTAACGGTCATTTTCGTATCGTGCAGTGTTTCTGACACCTTGGGTAACTTAAAATTCTGAAACCATTGTATGGCCTCCATCGCCTTATAAATTGAATTATCACCCCTCGAATGAGCCGCATGTCCTGCGGTGCCTTTTGCATAGCAATCAAGCACCAAAAGTCCTTTTTCTGCGATGGCCAGATTCATCAGGGTAGGTTCCCCAACAATAGCAAAATCAATTTCTGGTAATATGGGAATCATTGATCGAATACCCTTATCTCCTGAATTCTCCTCCTCTGCCGATGCCAGCAAAACCAGATTGTATTTCAGGTCCTTGACCTTGTAGAAATAACAAAACGTCGCGATCAAAGAAACCAGACAGCCACCTGCATCATTAGATCCTAAGCCAAAGATCTTACCATCCTCGATGCCTGCCTCATGCGGGTTTCGGGTATAGCCTTTGTTCGGCTTTACCGTATCGTGATGAGAATTCAACAGAATATTAGGTTTTTTCTCATCAAAATAGCGGTTGACCGCCCAAACATTATGCTGATCTCGTTTGCATTCGATGTCTTGATTTTTCAAAAAAGCCTCGATCAAGTTTGCCGTCTCATTCTCTTCTCCCGAAAAAGATGGGGTATTGATCAAATCTATCAACAATTGTTTTGCCTTGTTTTGTAATTCAGCTATCATATGCTAAGTGTCGTAAATTTTTTATTTCTGTCCTTTATCAGGTCAGGTCGTCCTAAAATCACTTTATGTACTCCGTTTTCCAGGGATTCAAAACAATTTTTCATTTTAGGCAACATTCCTTCACTAATGACACCCATATTTTTAAGTTCCTTGTACTTACTCATGTTTATCTGCTCTATCACCGAGTTTTCGTCGTTGACATCCTGAAGCACACCATTCTTCTCGAAACAATAGATGAGTTCAACCTCATACTGTTTTGATAAGGCCTTGGCCAGCTCCGCGGCGATCGTATCAGCATTGGTATTGAGTAACTGCCCTTTTTTATCGTGCGTAATTGCCGAAAAAACAGGTGTAATTCCAGCATCTAAAAGTAATGAAATCGTGCTGGTATTGACATCATCTATATCACCGGCAAAACCATAATCAATCTCTTTTACAATTCGCTTATGCGCCTGTATCACATTCCCGTCAGCACCTGACAAACCTAAAGAATTACAATCAACCGATTGCAACTTTGACACGATCTTTTTATTGAGAAAGCCCGCATACACCATGGTAACTACCTCAAGGTTTGCCTGATCTGTAATTCGACGCCCCCCTATCATTTGTGGCTTCAACCCCATGGAGTCAGCCACTTCTGTTGCCTTTCTACCTCCTCCATGGACTAATATTTTCAAGCTGTTCAGGGCAGCGAAATCATCGAGAAATATATTGAGTTCTTTCGAATCATTGATTACATTACCTCCAATTTTTATGATGCTAAGCTTCTGTTTCATATCATTATTCTTACTAGATAGTATCAAGTATTTTTTTTAGAACAGTTTGAGCTGAATAGGTCCTGTTGTTTGCCTGTTCAATAACCAACGAATCCTCACCGTCCAGCACCTCATCTGAAACAACCACATTTCTTCTCACCGGAAGACAATGCATAAATTTGGCCTTGTTGGTCAGATTCATTTTTTCCTGATCGATGGTCCAGGAATCGTCCTGTGACAGCACCTGACCGTAGTTTTCAAATGAACTCCAGTTTTTTGTATAGATAAAATCGGCGTCTTTAAATGCTTCCCTTTGATCATATTCAACTTTGGTTTCTCCAACTATTTCAGGATCCAGGTCGTAGCCTTTTGGATGTGTAATGATAAAATCTGCATGTTGTTTCTGCATCATTTCAACAAATGAATTGGCCACAGCATGTGGCAAGGCCTTAGGATGAGGAGCCCATGAAAGCACTACCTTTGGCTTTTCAATGTTTCGTTGCTCTAGCTGCTCATCCAGGGTAATGGCATCAGCCAGCGCCTGCAAGGGGTGCCCAACTGAACTTTCCATGTTTACCACCGGAACTGAAGCGTATTTTTTAAACCCGTTTAAGACGAGCTCTGCCTTATCAAGGTCCTTATCTTTAAGACCTGCGAAGGCCCTAATTGCGATAATATCGCAAAACTGAGAAATCACTTGGGCAGCTTCCTTAACATGTTCTGACTTGCCCTGATTCATTCGTGTCCCGTCTTCAAACTCGAGGGCCCAACCTTCTTTATCAAAATTCATGACCATGGTATGCATCCCTAAATTTTGAGCGGCCTTTTGCGTACTTAATCTGGTTCTTAAACTTGGATTAAAAAACAGCAAACCTATGGTTTTGTCCTCACCTAGTTTTTTGTATTTCAAAGGGCTTGTCTTTAATTCTCTTGCCTCTTTCACCCAGGTATCAATAGCATCAATATCCTGCACTGACATATAATTCATGACTAACTATTTAAAATTTTTGTGAATTCCAATTCTTCATTTATGGCCTTGAGAATAAAATTATCTCGAATCCCGTTTACAATCCACGTTTCTATCTTTTCTTTTTTTAGAATCTCGGCAGCCTCAATTTTCGATTTCATTCCACCAGTCCCCTGAGAAGATTTGTCCACTGAGATCTCATTGACCAGAACACTCAGGTCTGTCACAGTCGAAATCGTTGATTTCTGCTGCCCATTCATACTCTCCTTGGTATAAATCCCATCCGTATTGGTTGCAATAATAACAAGATCTACCTCCATCAATGCTCCTGTTAAGGCAGCCAATTTATCATTATCACCGAATTGAATTTCATCTGTAGCAACGGTGTCATTCTCATTGATAATAGGAATATATTGGTTGTCGAGAAGCACATTTATGGTATTGTAAATATTTTGCTTTGACTTTTCTCTTTTAAAATCTGCATACGACAACAAACATTGAGAAGTCAATAAACCTAATTCTCTGAAACTCTCCTGAAAAATGCGCATCAGGTGAGGCTGACCGATAGCAGCCAGGGCTTGCTTTACATTGATTTCCTGACCGCTCGATTCAAGTTTTACAAACTGTTTTGCCACAGCAATAGCCCCTGAACTTACGATAATAAAATCATGACTATCCTTTAATTCTGATAGTTGCCTTCCGATATCTTCAATTTTCCCTCTTGAGATCTGATGGGTCTCTTTGGTGAGTGTATTGGTGCCGATCTTTAAGAGCACCCGCTTTTTACCTGATTTGCCCGTCGCCATATACATACCATTTATTTGTTACCAAATGCTGTAAACCAATGGGTCCTCTTTGGTGTAATTTATCTGTACTGATTGCCAGTTCACCGCCAAGACCAAACTGAAAACCATCCGTAAATCTTGTGGAGGCATTGTGATACACGGCAGCAGCATCCACCGAATTCAAAAAGAGGCTCGATTCATTCTCATCTTCTGAAATAATAGAAGCTGAATGTCCGCCTCCATAGGTATTGATCTTTGCAATGGCCTTGTCAAGTGAATTTGTACTACCCAGCAATATTTTATAATCTAAAAACTCTTCGAACCACAAGGATTCATCATCGGTATTCTTGACTCCTGAAAACTCCCTGATACCATCGGCACCCATTACTTCAACATTGGCACTGACCAGCTCCTGGATCAGTTCCTGCACGAAGGCTTCATATCCTGGCAAGGCCGTATCAATCAACACCTTATCCAAAGCATTACAGGCCGAAATCTTTGCTGTCTTAGCATTCAGAATAATCTGTAAAGCCTTGTCCTTATCGGCATGAGGAGAAACATACACAAAGTTATTTCCTCTCCCGCTCACAATCACAGGGCAGGTGGCATGTTCTTTGACAAATGAAATTAATTTTTCTCCACCTCTGGGGATGATGAGGTCTATCTTTTCACTTGGATTTCTCAAGAATTCTCTTGTTTGTTCTCGATCATAATTCAAATACTCCACCCACTTCGTACTCACCTGATGCTCTTCAAGCGCTTTATGCCATAAGTCTACAATGGCAAGGTTAGAATTCAAGGACTCCTTTCCTCCTTTTAGTAAGATTTTGTTTCCCGACTTAAAGGCAATTCCTCCGGCTTCAATGGTCACATCGGGCCGTGATT
Organism: uncultured Flavobacteriaceae bacterium; assembly: GCA_964419405.1. Lineage (GTDB taxonomy): Bacteria > Bacteroidota > Bacteroidia > Flavobacteriales > Flavobacteriaceae > Lutimonas. Next base: position 31,159 of record CAYQPI010000075.1, on the reverse strand, counting down.
CATAAATGATCATGATGGTCCCAAAAGAGGCCGTTTTATTGATGATTTCAAGTCCGTTTTCATGCCTAAATCGAAATCTTTCAACTCCAACCGGATCTTCCTGAGAAGCAAGTTGTTCAAGAGATGCGATCATCCCCTGTATTTTTTCTTCATCTACTTTTAGACGATCATACATGGCCAGATCAGAGCTGTCAAAACCATCCATATCCAAGGAATTCGCCTGTAGAATGGTTTGCTTTTCAAGATCCACCAATTTTGCCATACTTGTTAACACAGCATTTCTTTGATCAATTGTAAGTAAGGTTTCCATTGTTCTATTTACTTATTTTTTTACCAATAATTTGGTAAGTGTTCTTTTTAATGCTTCCACAAAGTCATCTAAATTTTCCTGACTCACCGATAATGGTGGTAAAATTCGTAGCAGCTTGGGATCTGCAGATCCGCCTGTAAAAATTCCTTCCTCAAAAATCAAGGTTTTCCTCATTTCCGAAACGGGAAAATCAAATCTCAATCCTAGCATCAAGCCTCTTCCTTTAACCGATTTTACAGCCTTAATCTCTTTTATGCTTTCCAAAAAATGCCTTGAAACTTTCTGTACATGTGCCAGTAACTGTTCTTTCTCAATAACCTCCAATACAGCGAGTCCGGCTGCACAGGCAAGATGATTTCCTCCGAAGGTAGTTCCAAGTATTCCATAGGAAGCTTTTATTTTATTCGATATTAAAATACCACCTATAGGAAAGCCATTTCCCATCCCTTTGGCAACACTGATGATATCAGGATGAATACCATGATGCTGAAAGGAGAAAAACTGGCCACTTCTTCCATAACCCGACTGAATCTCATCAAGTATTAATATGGCCTTATATTGCTTACATAATCCTTCCAAAGCCTGAAAAAACTCGGTTGTTCCCTGATCGAGCCCTCCAACACCCTGAATTCCTTCAATGATAACAGCAGCAACATCATTCTTTTTCAATTCTTCTTCGACCAGATCTATATGGTTCAAAGGGAGAAAAATAACCTCATGCTGACTGTTCAAAGGAGCGTTGATCTTTGTATTATCAGTGGCAGCTACAGCTGCAGAGGTACGCCCATGAAATGCTTTCTCAAAAGCAATTACCTTTTTCTTTCCGGTTTCGAAGGAAGCCATTTTTAAGGCATTCTCATTGGCTTCAGCGCCAGAGTTACACAAAAACAAATTGTAATCTTCACATTCTGAAACAGCTCCTAATTTTTTGGCAAAAGATTCCTGCAGCGGGTTTTTGATTGAATTCGAATAAAATCCCATTTTCTGAATCTGTTTACTAAGAGCTGACACGTATGATTTATGTGAATGTCCAATTGAAATCACACCGTGACCACCGTACAGATCAAGGTATTTTTTACCATCACTATCGGTAATAAAACATCCTTCAGCAGATTCAGGTGTTACATCATACAAGGGATATACATCAAATAGTTCCATATTCATTTCTTAAATCTGATTAATTTTTTCATAAGAGGTAACAAGTCCTTTTATAATTGAAGAGCTTAAACCTTGATGCTCCATCTCATTGAGTCCTTCTATGGTACAACCACTTGGAGTTGTCACCTTGTCTATCTCTTGTTCTGGATGGCTTTGAGAATCAATCAATAAACTTGCAGCTCCCAAACAGGTTTGCATCGATAACTTTTGCGCCTCTTCGCTGTGAAATCCAAGTTGAACAGCTCCCTGGGTGGTCGCTCTGATGAGTCTCATCCAAAATGCAATTCCACTGGCGCAGATAACCGTAGCTGCCTGCATAAGACTTTCGTCAATACACATGGTTTCGCCAAGGGCATTGAATATACTTTTTGCCAAATGAAAATTTTCCTTTCCAGAATCATTCGCACTGATGCAGGTCATTGATTGTCCTACAGAAATCGCAGTATTGGGCATACATCGTATCACTGGGACGCCATTCTTAATAACAGCCTCAATCTCCTCTATCTTTCTTCCTGTTGCCACAGAAATTATGGTGTGCTTTTTTGGGTCTATCAGGTCATTAATTTCCTCCAGAACTTCCATCAATTGTGCCGGTTGTACTGCCAGAATAATGATATTTGAATACTTTACGGCCCTTCTGTTATCTGTTGTCGTTTTTACCAGTGAAACTTTTTCAAAATGAGACAGCGAGGCGGTATTTCTCTTGGTCAAATACAAGGATTTGCAATTGATTTCTTTTTTCTGACTTAATATCCCTACTGCTATTGAGTAGCCTAAGTTCCCCACCCCTATAATGGCTATTTTCATAATTAATTTTTTAAAAAAAGTTAGCTTTTAATTTAAGTCCTTTGGTCTGGTCAAAACCAAACATGAGATTCATATTTTCTATGGCCTGACCAGAAGCACCTTTCAACAGATTATCAATGGCTGTTGTGACCAATAATTTATTCTTATGCTTTTGCACATGAATCAAACACTTATTCGTATTGACGACCTGCTTTAAAAAAATGTCTTTGTCAGAAACAAAGGTGAATGGCGCATCCTTATAAAAGCTCTTGAATATATCCTTTGCATAATCAATACCTCCCTCGAATTTCGTATAGGAGGTAGCAAAAATACCTCTGCTAAAATTTCCTCTGTTCGGCACAAAATTTACATCGTGTTTAAAACCTGGTTGCAGCATTTCTATATGCTGATTGATTTCACCCAAATGCTGGTGATCAAAAGCTTTATAATGAGAAAAATTATTATCCCTCCATGTAAAATGAGTGGTTGTTGAAAGTGACACTCCAGCCCCAGTAGCACCAGTCACAGCATTGACATGTACCTCGTCCTTCAATAAATTCTCAGCGGCCAATGGCAGTATACCTAATTGAATGGCGGTTGCAAAACAACCAGGGTTCGCTATATAATCAGCCTTCACAATATCTTTCTTAAAGACCTCAGGCAAGCCATAAACAAAGGATTTACCCATAAACAGATGGTCTTTTTCCAGCCTGAAATCATTGCTCAAATCAATAATCTTGGTTGATTTGCTAAACGAATTGTCCCTTAAAAAGGCCGAAGAATTCCCATGACCCAGACATAAAAACAACACATCGATCTCAGGATTGATCACAGGGCTAAACTTCATAGAAGTATCTCCCATAAGATCTCGATGCACTTCCTGAATTTCATTTCCCGCATTTGAGGTACTAAACACAAAATCTAATGTCAGCTCTGGATGATTCAGTATCAGCCTAATCAGTTCTCCTGCAGTATAGCCGGCACCTCCTATAATTCCTGCCTTGATCATTGTTATGAATTTACGTGATTGTAGATTTTACTTTGATTTGAATTGATTTTAATAAACCCTTTGGCATCATCTGCTGACCAGCCGTCATTGGTTTCACCATAACTGGCAAAGGAAGAACTCATCAAATCATGATCAGATGAGATCCCGTTCAAGGTAAACCTGTAAGGGTATAGACTCACAAATACATCTCCAGAAACATTCTTCTGTGTATCGTTTAAAAACACCTCAATATTCCTCATCACTTCGTCTAAATACTGGCCCTCATGCAGAAGCATACCATACCAATTCCCTAGTTGTTCTTTATGGTGTTGTTGCCATTTTGTAAGCGTATGTTTTTCCAGCAAATGATGGGCCTTAATGATCAGCAAAGGAGCCGCAGCTTCAAATCCGACCCTACCCTTAATGCCAATGATCGTATCACCCACATGAATATCTCTGCCTATGGCATACGCTGAAGCCATTTTTTCTAGGGCTTCTATATTGTTTACCGGATTGTCCTTCTTATCATCTATGGCAACCAATTCACCTTTTTCGAAAGTCAGTTTGACATCTGTGGAGCCCTTCTCCTTCAATTGACTTGGATAGGCCTCTTCAGGCAATCCTGCATGTGAACTCAGTGTTTCCTCTCCTCCAACACTTGTCCCCCATAAGCCTTTATTTATAGAGTATTTAGCTTTTTCCCAGGGAAGATCTACTCCATGTCCTTTTAAAAAATCGATTTCTGTTTGTCGCGACAATTTGTGATCTCTAATGGGCGTTATGATCGTAATGTCGGGAGCCAGCGTCTGAAAGATCATATCAAATCGAACCTGATCATTGCCTGCACCAGTACTACCATGGGCAATATAATCGGCTCCCACCTTTTTAGCGTAGTTCACAATTTCAACAGCTTGCACGATTCTCTCCGCACTCACTGAAAGCGGATAGGTATTGTTCTTTAATACATTTCCATAAATCAAATACTTCACTACTTTTTCATAAAATGTATGAACCGCATCGATCGATTTATAACTGGTTGCTCCTAATTGAACAGCCTTTTCTCCAATGGAAGCAATTTCTTCAGCTTCAAAGCCTCCTGTATTCACACTAACAGCATGCACTTCATATCCTTCAACTTCCGACAGGTATTTTGCACAATAGGATGTATCCAAACCTCCACTATATGCCAAGACTAATTTTTTCATTTTTATATACTTTTATTGTTTTGCAGGTTACCTCTTTTGAGGGCCTTCAGTTTATGATTTATTCGATTTATCCTTTGTCTTTTTACTTTTCTTTAAAAACAAACTTTGTTTAATTCTTTTTAACCTGCTCAGGCTTTTTGAGTTAAATGGATGATCTTTTTTATCAGGCTTCTTTCCGTCGTAAAGCATCCCGGTACAAAGACACATTTTTTGATCTGTTCTCTGCAACACATCGTAATTTGTGCATGTTTGACAGCCTTTCCAAAACTCAGGGTCGTCGGTCAATTCAGAGAAAGTCACAGGCTTATAACCCAGCTCATAATTAATTTTCATCACCGCTAAACCTGTGGTAATACCGAATATTTTGGAATTCGGATACTTCTTTTCTGAATGCTTAAATACTTTGGTTTTAATTTTTTTCGCCAAACCTTGATTTCTAAAATCCGGATGTACGATCAGCCCTGAATGGACGACAAAATTCTTTCCTCCAAAGGTTTCGATATAGCAGAAACCTGCAAACTTATCACCATCCAAGGCAATAACAGCATTACCTCCTCCAATTTTTTCCTTAATATAAGCCGGAGTTCTTTTAGCTATCCCTGTGCCTCTTTGCTCTGCTGATTTATCAATTGTCTGGCTAATAATATCAGCGTATTTAATATGTTTATCTGTTGCAATTACAATTTCCATTGTATTGAATTAAAATATGTTTTATAAAAGATTGAAATGATTTGCAGAGATGGACTCACCTATCTCCAAGAATATGACATACCCTTACGGGCGACGGCGAGAAATGCGAACAACAGTAGTCAAAGTTTGATTCAAATAAACTTTAGTAGTTGAAAAATTGTTCTGAAAATGCATTGTAAATTATTGAAATGTGAAATGAAAATATGATCTAACCGTTATTATCTGCCCGTGCGGCGCAAGGGACGGCGGCGATTCTCTGTAGATGTAGTATGTAGTGTTTTCGTATTCACACTGCAATATTACAACAATATTTTATCTTGAAAAAGAATTCTTTCAAGATTTTTCAATCAAAATCAACTTCTATTGAGAATCAGCTATTATTCGAGTTGATTCTTAATTGTTTCCCTTACAAACGAAACAATTTCTTTAACTTCTGAGACTTCCATCTTCAATATGGTTGCAATTTCATGATAACTCAGTTTTCCTAAAATATACAAATCAACAATGTTCGAGGTATTTACAGGTAACTTATAATATACCTTTCTTAAAGCGGTTCGATCTTTATTATCCTGAAACTGCTTCAGCTGATCTAGTCCCAAAAATAATTTCACTCCTTCTTCAGACTCATCATAAGGTAACTCAGCAGGATTGGTATCATTCTGATGATAAGAAATATCATCAAGTTCTTCGTTCATGATCAAATCGTTCCCTCCATCAGTGGTAAAGTTTTCTTCCAGCTGTTTTAATTCTTCTTCCAGAATTAATTTGGTACTTATGGCATCTTTGTGCCAGGCTTCTGATTTGAACAGGCCAGACATTTTTGAATTTAACAAATCGAACATGGCCATCCTTAAGGCTTCAGAATCTTTAGATTTATGGCCTCCTTTCTCGTAGATCTCTAAAACTACCTCATCAATAATTTCACTCGATTTATACATGTTTTTAGGAAAGTATCCGAGCTTCTCACCCACCCTGATTCGCTGCTTTGCATAAGGGTGCAATAAATGAACTACTGTTAAGGTCTTTTTTTCAGGATTCTGCTTTGATTTTGATCTCAGTGAAGTCATGGTCATGGCATTTAATATGTCTTCTAATTTACGAAATATGTAGCATTTTTGAATTCATTTTTACAGTAAATATTGTACTATTTTGCCTTACTTTATGCGATTCAGATCGTAATTTTTTCCAAAAAAAACTGAACTTGATAGAGATTACTTTTTACAATATGTTGATTATTAATTCATTACACCTGAAGTTTTTATCAGTTTTCAACAATTTTGCAATTTCAACACCTTGCTTCTTTATTTTTGAGTGTAAGCATTTTTAGCATGACACGAAAACCTTTTGAATTTACGACCTGCGGACTAAAACTAAGTGGTCAATCTTATGAAACTAAAAATGCCAAGGGGGTAGTTCTTTTGGTTCATGGAATGGGAGAATATGCACGACGTTATGAAAGGTCTGTTATTCCGGTTTTACTTGATAATTCCATTGCCATTATGGCTTATGATCAATTTGGGCATGGAGACACCGAGGGTAAAAAAGGACATCATCCCGGATACGGCTGTATTCTTGATGCCTTGGAAGAACTACTCAAAAAGGCGAAACAAATGTATCCTGACCTACCTGTTTTTCTTTATGGTCATAGCATGGGCGGAAATGTAGTTATAAATTATGCTCTAAAAAGACCACAAGGATTATCAGGACTCATTGCAACAAGCCCTTTTCTGAATCTGGCCTTTTCACCACCGGCATGGAAAATGGCCTTCGGAAGAATCATTGACAAGATCTATCCATCGCTTACCATGCCAAACGAACTCGATCTTCAGGCCCTGTCAAAAGATCAGGATGAAATCAACACCTATGCTTCAGACCCAAAGATCCACGATAAAGTCAGTACTCGGTTTTCTTTAGAATTTATCGAAAAAGGAGAATGGGCCCTGGAGAATGCAGCATCATTGAAATTACCCATGTTATTGCTACATGGTACAAAAGATAGAATCACATCGCATCAGGCATCAGAAGAATTTGCCAAAAGAGCTGCTAAACATGTAGAACTGCACCTCATTGAAAACGGTTTTCATGAATTACATCACGATGTTGAACGACAAATTTTATTTGACACTATTTGCGATTGGCTACAGAAACAGATAACAATAACCTAAAATAAGAATGCTATGAAAAACTTACTTATGCTTAATGTACTCCTTCTCTCCTCCTGTCTCATGGGGCAGGTGAATACCTTTAACGATTTTCAATTCCATAAAACAAATCACAACATCTATACAGACCAAATTGACCTTTATGATGTATCAGGCATGGTTGCCGTAAGCACTTCTTCAGAAAAGGACGTGTCTAACAAGTGGCTCGTTCAACTTGATGACCAGCCAAAAACAGATAAAAACAACAGCTTCTCCACCCACATACTGATCAGCCAACTCAAACTACTAAACAATTCAACACCTTTCAGCGTTAGCCATAATGCAACTCTTGAAAGATTTATTCGAGTATACCTCAAAGACAAAAGAGCCTATTTGAACAGCTTACTTGCAAAGTCCAGGTATTATTTTCCTGTTTTTGAATCTTATCTCGACAAAAATGACCTACCCCTTGAACTGAAGTACTTAGCCGTTGTTGAATCAGCTTTAAACCCCCTGGCAGTTTCTCCTTCTGGTGCCAAAGGTATCTGGCAATTTATGTATGGAACCGCCAGTGATTATAAGCTCCATATTGATTCCTATGTGGATGAGCGCCATGACCCGATTAAATCGACAGAAGCTGCCTGCGCCTATTTAAAATATTTGCATCACACTTTTGGCGATTGGGACCTTGCATTGGCTGCCTATAATTCAGGGCCTGGAAACGTTAAAAAAGCCATTAAACGTGCTGGGGGAAATAAAAATTATTGGGAGATTCGGAAATATTTACCTCGTGAAACAAGCAGCTATGTACCGGCCTTTTATGCGACCATGTATTTGTTTTCATATGCCGATTTCCACAATTTAAAGGCCGAAAAATCGGATATGATTCTTGTAAATACAGATACACTGCACCTTAAAGGTTCTGTTAAATTTAGCTCAATTCAAAACGAAACGGGTATTGATATTAGCCTGCTCAGATCACTAAATCCCCAATATAAAAAAGATTATATTCCGCTGCTCTCTGGCAGGCAAATGGTTCTTAGGCTACCTGCTGAAAAAATGCCCGACTTTATTCAAAATGAAACTGACATTTACCGAGATGCCTTAGCGCCTTATGTAAGATCAGGCAGTGGCATTATTCCAGTCAATAAAAACAACAGCTACCTCGTCAAACATGGAGATAATTTAAGTAGCATAGCTACTGCCCATGGCATCAGTCTCCAACAATTAAAGACCTGGAACGGATTGAATACAAATTTTTTAATTGCAAACCAAAGATTGGTCATCACAGACAAAAATTTCCTGACTCCAAAGCTCGATAACGTTTCAAAGAACTATTCTCTTCAACAGGATGCTTCTCATAGCGACAAAAAGGACCTTCTTACCTATGTGGTACAACACGGCGACACCTTGTTTAAAATATCCAAACTCTTTAACAATGTTTCAATCACCGAACTCAGAACAACTAATAACCTTCAAGATATAAATTATTTAAAACCAGGCATGGAGCTGATCATACGAAGACCGGACAACAAAAATCGTACTAACAGCCAGAATAAATCTTAAGGATTTATTAAAAATCCGGCATAAACTCAAAAAAAATAGATTAAACAAAATTTTGTTCTATTTTTACCGTTTTTATAGCGAACATACTGACAATAACAATGATAGTAATGAAATTGATGCGCAGATTTTTAGTCTTGATATTCGTTTTCACTCTGAGCCTTACCTATGGACAGGAAGCTGAAACTGAAGAAAAAATTCAAGCTACCGAGAGTACCAAAGATACCATCCTTAAACCACAAACTATTGCTTCTCAAGGCATGATCGATACAGTGAAGGTAGATACGACCCTGATTTCAGGAAAAAGTATCGCCATCATCGACCATATTGAAGTCAGTGAATTTGACAAAAAATGGTTAGACTCATGGAAAAACAATGTTATAGATAGTAGTCTGATCATTAAACCAGAAGATACCATCGGAAAACTGGTGATTCAGAATTTTACAACGGAAGAATTAAAAGAGCGAATCGCTTATCTCGATAGCCAGACCCCTTTTAATTTTGAGTACAATCCTTCGCTTGAAAAAATTATTAAACACTATTTGAAGAACCGACAACAAACATTGGCAAATTTAATGGGTAAGGCAAAATACTACTTCCCGATGTTTGAAGAACACCTGGCAAAATATGACATCCCTATGGAATTAAAATATCTTGCTATTGTTGAATCGGCCTTAAAAGCGAATGCTACATCACGAGTTGGTGCCAAAGGTCTATGGCAATTTATGTATGGTACCGGAAGAGAGTACGATTTAAAGGTAAGCTCCTATGTTGATGAAAGATGCGATCCAATCAGGGCCACTGAGGCAGCCTGTCAATACTTATCGAAACTTCATGGGATTTTTAATGATTGGGACCTTGCCCTGGCGGCCTATAATTCAGGACCTGGAAATGTGAACAAGGCCATTAGGAGGTCAGGTGGTCAAAAAAACTACTGGAATATTCGTCACTATTTACCACGTGAGACAGCGGGTTATCTGCCAGCATTTTATGCTACCTACTATATTTTTGAATATGCCGACGAACATCAGCTCTATGCCAAAAATGATGTTTTACATACCTTTGAAACAGATACCGTTGTGGTAAAACGACAGATCTCTTTTGATCAGATCAATAAGGTTCTGGGTACAGATACTGAACTCATCAGCTTTTTAAATCCACAATATAAATTGAAAATCATCCCTGTTGTAAAAGGTAGAAACTATACCTTGACTTTGCCTAAATTCGCTACCGGTAGTTTTGTGTCTAACGAGGAGCAAATTTATGCCTATGCCGAAGCAGATGAAGCCAAACGTGAAAAGCCCCTGCCAAAATACTTTGAAGCGAATGACAGAATCAGATATCGCGTAAAAAGTGGTGATTACTTAGGTAAAATAGCCAACAGATATGGCGTATCCGTAAATAGTATTAAACGCTGGAATGGGTTAAAAAGTAATAACCTGAGAGTTGGTCAAAGATTGACCATCTATCCTAAGAGAGCGGTGGCAAGTACAAGCCCAAGTACTAAAAAGAAAACAACTTCAAAGAAATCTGCACCCAAAGGCGAATATTCTACCTATGTGGTAAAAAAAGGAGATTCTCTTTGGCTGATTTCTCAAAAGTATCCTAAAGTTTCTGTTGCCCAATTAAAAGAATGGAACGATATTTGGAGTACCAAAAGTCTGAAACCAGGAACCGAACTCAAAATATACTAAGATTCTTTTGAGTATGGGTTATCCAGAAAAACCTTTACCATGTTTAAAAGAACTACCCTTCTACTTTTAATCCTTAGCGTCTTACTTTCTTGCGGGAAAAGCGATACTGTTACCCTGGTGTCATCTACAGGTAGAATTAATCATGTCCTCATCGTTATAAATGATGCAGATTGGGAAGGAAGGGTTGGAGATGCCTTAAAAGAAATTATCGGAGAACCGGTCGTTGGTCTGCCTCAGGATGAGAACCAATTTACGGTTACACAGGTAGATCCCCGTACTTTTAACGCCCTTTTCAAGAGAAACAGAAACATTCTTTTTGTTGGGGTCGATACTGTGAATCAAGTATACACAAATTCCAATATATACTCGAGTCCTCAACAGACATTGACCATATTAGCAAAAGACAAAGAAACCTTGATTGAAAGTATTTCAACCAATAAAGATAAAATTCTGAACACCTTCAAAAAAAATGATCTGGCCCTGTATCAAAAAAAGCTCACCAAGGATATTCAACCCTTAGATGATGTTCAAACCTTGGAAAATTTAGGTATTAGCCTGCAGATTCCTTTTGATTATAAGTTGGTCGATGATACTGGTCAGTTCCTTTGGTATCGCAATTCAACTGATAGAGGACTGTTAAATATCATAGCCTACGAAATACCAACTTTTGGAGAACCGTACACCGAGGAGTTACTGGTATCATTCAGAGATTCAATTGGCAAGAATTTTATACCTGGTCAATTTGACAATACCTATATGAGAACCGAACCAAATTTTACGCCCATTACCACCTCATTAAATTTAAATGGCATGAAGGCTTTAGAGTCACGAGGTCTTTGGTTCGTGGAAAACGACTTTATGGGTGGGCCTTTTATAAGCTACACCTTAGAAGATCCTGAAAACGAGCGCTTGGTTGTCATAGAGGGATTTAGCTATTCACCTTCTTCGAAGAAACGAGATTTTGTTTTTCAATTGGAGGCAATTTTGAAAACCGTTCAAAAAAAGTAAGCATCGCTTTAGTACTCTTGCAGGTTTAGATTTGTTGTTGTATAGGTCTGTAGTTCACCCTGTTCATTCCCATAGATCAGAAAAGCTTTGAGTTCCTCGTGCTGGTCAAGAAACATTTTCGTCTTATCGAGCCCCATGGCCATAAAGGCCGTAGCATAGGCATCCACATCTGCACAGTCAACTTGTCCAATTACCGAGGCACTTAAGAGATTGCTTTTACTTGGATAACCCGTTTTGGTATCAATCGTATGCGCATATTTTTCGCCGGTAACCGAATCGACTTTAAACTTTCTATAGCTTCCCGAAGTGGCAATACATTCGTTATCGAGTGCAATGATGGTCTGAAATGATCTGGAACCATCAAAATTAGGCTTCTCAATGGCAATTCTCCAGACCTGCTTTTTTGCATTCCTACCCCTGGCACGTATCTCGCCTCCTATCTCAACAAGATAATTCGTAACATCTTTACTTTCTAAAAACCGACCAATCACATCCACAGCAAAGCCCTTGGCGTTGGCATTAAAATCCAAAAACATCTCAGGATATTTCTTGATCAATTTAGAATTTTCCAGTTTCAATTTTTCAAATCCCACATAGACCTTCAAACTGTCGACGATCTCCTGACTCATATCTTCAATCGGCTCCCCAGGACCAAATCCCCAGGCGTTTACCAAAGTTCCGATCGTAGGATCAAAAGCACCCTTGCTTTCAGCATGAATTCTTGAAGATTTTTCAAAAACTTCCCGAAATAATTCATCTACGATCACACTGGTATCCCCATTATTGATTCTTGAAATATCTGAATTGGGAATATATGTTGAAAGCGATCTATTCATCGCATGTATCAAACTATCAATATCGGCTTCGGTGACCACATCATCTTGATCATGCATCGTTATATGAAAGCTTGTTCCAAAAGCCAGTCCCTGCAGTTGTTTAAAGGGTTTTTCAATTTCTTTTTGGCAAGAAAATGTAACAAAAATCAACAACAATACCCATACTTTTTTCATATCAAAAATTATATATTCTTTAACACACAAAGATAAGATTTATCTTAGTTTTGCCTTTAGCTTTTTTTTAGCTAAATATGTCAAACAAAGCAAAATATTTAATAGTTTTGTTTTTAAATTAAATTCTATTCAAATTATGAAAAAATTATTTTTTGGAGCCCTTACCCTTTCGGTTCTATTAAGCTCCTGTGTATCCTCAAAAAAATACGCAGATTTAGAGTCTCAACACAACAAAACGAAAGAGGAACTGGTAGATGCAAAAGCTGAATTGCAATCTTGTTTAGTGGACAAAGACCACTTAGTGGAATTAAACAACTCTTTAAAAGAAGACAAGGCACGTTCTATTCAGCAGGTGGAAAATTTGACTGTTTTAACACAATCATCTTCTGACAACATCAAAGAGGTGATTGCTCAACTGAGTGAAAAAGATAAATACATCAACGGCGTTCGTGATGCAATGACGAAAAAAGATTCTATCAACCTGGCGCTCGCCTTTCAGTTGAAAAAAGATCTTGCCGACGGAATTCAGGATGAAGATATCTAGATTGACATAGAGAAAACCGTGGTTTATATTTCTATCGCAGATAAAATGTTATTTAAAAGCGGAAGTGCTACAGTTTCAGACAGAGCGAAAGAAGTGCTAGGTAAAGTTGCCACTGTGGTAAATAGCAAACCAGAAATGGAGGTTCAGGTTGAAGGGTATACTGATAATGTGCCAATCAGCACTAAAAACATGAAAGACAACTGGGATCTTAGTGTTGCCAGAGCAACTTCAGTTGTAAGAGTTCTTCAGAATGACTTTGAAGTAGCTCCTAGCAGACTAATCGCAGCAGGTAGAAGTGAATATGTACCTTTAGCTTCTAATGATACCGCAGAAGGAAGATCTACCAACAGAAGAACAAGAATTGTTATCCTTCCAAAACTGGAAGAATTCTTTGATATTTTAGAACAGTCGCCAGAATAGGCATAAGCTGTTAACAGACATAAAAAAACCTTCCAGATTAGACCTGGAAGGTTTTTTTTATGCTTCTAATATTCCAACGATATATTGAATATAAACTGGATGCTTTACAAGCTGATGGTGGTCACCATCCTCTATCAGACATAAATCAGCATATTCAGTATTAGATGCAAGTAACTTGGTGCTGTTTTCATAATGAACCAGTTTATTTAATTTACCATGAACCATATAAATTGGCGTCCGAATATTCTTAAAATAAGAGGCTGTATCAAATTTATATGAAGGAATATACTTGATAAATGGAAACAAAGGGTAATACTTTAAGGCCGTAAACTTTAAATCGTATAGAGGTGATTCAAGAATTAATTTATCTGGCGTAAATTCACTGGCTAAATACGATGCAAAAGTAGATCCGATACCTTTGCCATACAATGTGATCTCTGACTCATCGTAAATTGAATTCATATGCTTATACCATTGTTTGAGATCAAGAAAGGTATCCTGTTCACTAAATGTTCCTTCACTTTTCCCATAACTACGATAATCTACAACTAAAAGGTCATAACGCAATTTATTAAATCGATAAGCTATTGTTCCCCAATGGTTGACATTACCAGAATGTCCGTGCATTAACATTATGAGGCCTTTTGAATTCTTCGTTTTGAACAATACACCATTTTGATGAACTCCATCCGACATCATTAAATCGATTTCCTCGAATTCACCTGCAAAACGAAAATGATAGGTCTTAGCCAATTTCTCTGCATGGAGAATAAACTTCTCCTGAAATATGTATAGTGTCAAACTAACGACAATCACTCCCGTGAATAGGACTCCCAAAACAATAAGGAATACTGACATGAAACTAGAATTTTGGTGCAAATTACATCATTTGCATCTATTGAATGTAAACTGCATGTGAAGAAAAGAAAAAAGACACCCAAAGGTGTCTTCTTCCATAGTGTATATACTCTTTTAGGTTATCCACCAAAATCGTCAAATCGAATATTTTCATCGGCCATACCGAAATCTTCACCCATTTTCTGAACCGCCTGGTTCATCATTGGAGGACCACAGAAATATAATTCAAGATCTTCAGGCGCCTCGTGTTTAGATAAGTATTGGTCAATCACAGCCTGATGCACAAATCCTAAGAATCCGTCACCCTCCTTATCATCAACATCCTTCATTACTTTCCAGTTATCTTCTTCAGTTGGCTCTGATAACACAACAAAGAATCTGAAATTTGGAAACTCTTTTTCCAAGTCTCTAAAGTGATCTAAATAGAATAACTCTCTTTTAGATCTACCTCCATACCAATAGGTTACTTTTCTTCCTGTCTGCAAGGTCTGGAACAAATGATACAAATGTGATCTCATCGGTGCCATACCGGCTCCACCACCAACATATAACATTTCTGCATCAGATTCGTTGATAAAGAACTCACCATAAGGTCCTGAAACAATTACTTTATCACCTGGTTTCTGATTAAATATATAAGATGATGCAATCCCAGGATTCACGTTCATCCAGCTATTTTTAGCCCTGTCCCAGGGTGGTGTCGCAATACGTACGTTCAACATAATGTTTCTACCTTCAGCTGGATAAGAAGCCATCGAATACGCTCTTTCAACATTCTCTGAATTCTTCATTTTAAGCGGCCAAAGATCAAATTTATCCCATTCCAGCTTAAACTTGTCAGGATCACCAGGATGTTCTTTCGGGTGTGCTGTAATATCCATATCCTTAAAATTCACTTCTGTAGATGGAATCTCGATCTGTATATATCCCCCTGGTTTATAATCCATGTCTTCTGGTAATTCAACCACAAACTCCTTGATAAAAGAAGCGACATTATAATTAGATTTTACCGTTGCTTCGAATTTCTTAATTCCAAAAATTTCTTCAGGAATTGTAATCTCCATGTCTTCTTTCACCTTCACCTGACATCCCAATCGGGCCCCTGCAGCTAATTCTTTTCTGGTAAAGTTTGGAACTTCGGTAGGAAGAGCTTCTCCTCCACCTTTTAAAACGTGACACTCACATTGCAAACAGGTTCCACCACCTCCACAGGCAGAAGGTAAAAATATTTTTTCATTTCCCAGGGTCGTTAAAAGCGTGCTTCCTGTTTCAACTTCCACTTCTTTTTGTCCGTTGATCAAAAGTTTCACTTTACCTGAAGGAAGCAATTTTGCTTTAGCCACCAATAAAACGGTCACTAAGATGAGTATTAAGACTAATGTAAATACGATACTTGCTACTATTGGACTCATTATCTGTGTAATCTTTAATATTATAATTTAATTCCCGAAAAACTCATAAAGGCGATAGCCATTAATCCGGTAATGATAAACGTAATACCCAGCCCTTTTAAAGGTTTAGGCACATTTGAATAGGCAATTTTTTCTCTAACAGAAGCAATCGCTAATATGGCAAGAAACCAACCAATACCTGAACCCAATCCGTAGATCGCTGACTCAGAAACATTGACAAAATTCTTTTGCTGCATAAACAACGACCCTCCAAGTATCGCACAATTCACCGCTATCAAAGGCAGGAATATCCCTAAGGCACTGTATAAAGCAGGGGCGAATCGCTCAACAATCATTTCAACAAGTTGTACCATGGATGCAATAACTGCAATAAACATGATAAAACTTAAAAAACTTAAATCTATCTCTTCATATCCAGGTCCCATCCATGAAAGGGCACCGGCTCGCAAAATATAGGTGTCTAATAAATAGTTCGCCGGAACTGTTATGGTTAATACAAAAATTACTGCTGCTCCTAATCCCACTGCAGTTTTAACTGTCTTTGAAACGGCTAGATACGAACACATTCCAAAAAAATAGGCGAAAACCATATTCTCTATAAAAATGCTTCGAATAAACAAACTTCCTAATGCTTCCATGTTGTATTTTTTACGATGACCCTAACCAAAGGTTACGGGTTTATTTTTTAATTAATCTTCTATCAATTTTCTGTTCTTGGATCTTTGAAACCAAATCAAGACACCTACTACGATAAGTGCCATTGGGGCAAGCATCATAAATCCATTGTTTTCATATCCATAATGGTACAATCCTGTTGAATCTGCCAGTGTTTTACCTTTATGACCCAATACTTCGATACCCATTAATTTTCCTGATCCTAATAATTCTCTGAAAAAGGAAACGATGATCAAAATAACGGCATAACCAATCGTATTACCAATACCATCTAAGATCGATTTCCAAGGTCCATTCCCTAAGGCAAAGGCCTCAAATCTTCCCATAATGATACAGTTCGTAATAATCAATCCAACAAAAACCGACAATTGTTTACTAACATCATATGCATATGCCTTTAGCACCTGATCAACAAGAATCACTAAAAAAGCAACAATCAATAATTGAACGATAATTCTAATTCTGTTTGGAATCAAATTTCTTAATAAGGAAACAATCAGGTTACCAAAAACCAATACAAACATCACAGCCAGCGACATTACGATCGCTGCTTTCAATTGTACTGTAATCGCTAGGGCAGAACATATACCTAATACCTGAACCGTTACCGGATTATCATCATTCAGAGGATCTATTAACAACCTCTTGTTCTTCTGTGAAAACAAAGCTTCTTTTTCTGCCATCATTTATTGTTTTTAAAGTATGGTAAATAGTTTTCTAATCGTTCTTCAATCATTTTTGAAACACCATCTGAGGTAATAGTTCCTCCAGAAATGGCATCCACTGAATGTTTTGGATCACCGGTCACACCAGATTTAAGTGCCATCACAGAGACAAAATTATTATTGTCATCAAAAATGGTTTTACCAATATACTGGTCTTCATACCAGGATTGATTAATTTCAGCACCCAGTCCTGCAGTTTCACCCGCATGATCAAATGAGGCTCCAATGATTGTATTCATATCTGTATCTAAGGCCAGATACCCCCAAATTTCTTTCCATAGGCCAGCACCAAACAACGGTATCACATAAAACTTCTTTCCGTCCTTTTCTGCAATATATAAAGGATAAGCCTGTTCTTCATTTGGTTTTCTGGTTTCCTTCATAAGCTCAATATTGAAGGCATCTACATCACTATTCACTGACCCATCCGCATTCAAGGCCAATTCCTCTTTAACATATTCAGAAAACACCTGACCTGCTTCAGATCTATCTACATTGACACCAATCGTAGATAAAATATTCTGCATTTTTTCTTTCCTGACATTCTCTGCCTGCAATGGTTTTAACGATGTCGCTGTAAACGCCAAAGCGGCAGCAACAACTATTACCATAACAATGGCAAAAATGAAGGTGTATAAATTACTATTCCTATCCATAATTATGCATTAACTTTTTGTAATCTCTTTTTTCTTCTTTTTATATTTCCTTCAACAACATAATGATCAATTGTCGGTGCAAATACATTCATCAGTAAAATGGCCATCATCATTCCTTCTGGCAAAGTTGGGTTAACAACTCTGATCAGCATGGCAAAAATACCTACCAAGAAACCATAGATCCATTTCCCCTTTGTTGTTTGAGCCGCAGAAACCGGATCTGTAGCCATAAATACTAATCCAAAGGCAAAACCACCTACCAATAAGTGTTGCCACCATGGAAAGTTTAACAATTCATTTGTACTACTTCCAATAACATTAAAAAGCAGTCCCATCAATGAAGCGCCTAACAGACAAGAGATCATGATTCTCCAACTAGCTATTCCTGTAAATAATAAAAGTGCAGCACCGATAAGAATCATCAACACTGATGTCTCACCTACTGAACCTGGCATATATCCCATAAACATATCAAACACACTGGTGTCTGGCACAGCACCTCCAGCAAGTGCTCCTAACACCGTTTCTCCTGAAACTCCATCAGCGACCGAATCAGCAACCCATACCGTATTTCCAGACATATAAGGTGCATATGAGAATAAAGCAAAAGCTCTTGCTACCAGCGCAGGGTTTAAAATATTCATTCCTGTTCCTCCAAAGGCCTCTTTTCCAATCACAACAGCGAATACTACAGATACTGCCAACATCCATAACGGAAGATCAATTGGCATGATCATCGGTATTAACAATCCGGTTACCAAATAACCTTCATTCACGTCATGTCCTCTAAATATTGCATATGCGAATTCTATTCCCAATCCCACGCCATATGACACAATGATCATTGGTAAAAAACGGAGGGCACCAAATACAAAGTAATCCATAAAACCCTGGCCTTCACCCATATTCTGGTAACCAACGTTCCACATTCCAAATATCAAGGCCGGTAATAAGGCAATCACCACAGTGATCATTACCCTTTTCAAATCTATACCGTCTCTGATATGTGCACCATATTTGGTTGTGTGGTTAGGCACAAAAAGAAACGTATCAATTCCGTTAAATGCAGGAGCGTATTTTTCAAATTTTCCCCCCTTATCAAAATGGGGTTTAATTTTATCTAATTGTTTTCTAAAAAAGTTCATTTAACCTACTTCTTTTATCATTAAATCTAATCCCTCTCGAATTATCTGTTGTGCTTCGATCTTGGAGGTACTAACAAAATCTATCAATGCGAAATCTTCAGGAGCCACTTCGTAAATCCCTAAATTTTCCATTTTCTCAATATCCTGAACGATGGTGGCTTTTAGTAATTGCATCGGATATATATCCATTGGAAAAACTTTTTCCATTTCTCCAGTTATGACAAAAGCTCTTTCTTCCCCGTTAAGGTTGGTATCGAGATCATATTCTTTATTCGGAGACAGCCATGAAAAAAAAGTTCTACTAGCGCTAAATTTATGATTTCCTATAAAAGGCATCCATCCAAAAAACTCATAATGATCTCCCTCAGGAATAACGCTAACCGAATCGTGATAAAAACCAAGAGCATCTTTAGGTCCAACAGCTTCTCCTGTCAAAGGATTTCCGCTGATCATCCTACTCTTACCTTTTTTCAACTTTCCGTCTACAATATCCTTAATTTGAGCTCCCTGAATCAAGGAATAATATTGAGGTCCGTCTACCTGACTACCCCCTAAGGCAATCACTTTTGACGGATTGTATTTTCCAGTTAAAAACAAGCTTCCTATTGAGGCTACATCCTGTGGGTTGACCACCCAAACACGCTCTCCAGAATTTATAGGATCTACATGAGAAATCTGCATCCCTACATTTCCTGCAGGATGTTTACCGCTCACTTTGTGCAATTCAACTCCAGTCACCTGATCTAAGAAACTGTTCGTTGCTCCAACTGATAAATGCACCTTTCCTTCGGTTAGTTTGGTCAGGGCGTCAATACCTGCCTGAAATTCTTTTTCTCTACCTTCAAGAGCCAACACATGAGAAGCTGCCAGGGGAGCTGTTGCATAAGCAGAAATAAAAATAGCCTTTGGGCTATCCTCCGGATTTGCAACAATATCATAGGGACGTTGTTGAATCATTGGCCAGCAACCACTTTCCAACAAGGCTTCCTTCACCTGAGGTCCTGCTAATTTACTCGGATTTTTTACTCCAAAATCAACGAAGGTATCTTTTTCCTCAGCACTGATCTTAATAGATAAAATTTTTCGCTTTGCACCTCTCACGATCTCCTTGATAACCCCACTCACTGGTGAAACAATCTTTATCTGATCGTTACTTTTTGCATGAAATACCGCATCACCAACCTGCACCTTTTCGCCTTCTTTAACAGCCAATTTCGGTAGTATTCCTTTAAATTCAGGTGGATTTACAGCAAAAGTTTTAGAGCGGTTGGCCGAAGATATCACTTGATTGGCCTCTCCTTTGAGCTTAATATTTAAGCCCTTTTTAATTTTAATGTCTGTAGACATACTTTGCTTAATTAAATTTATTTCCCTTTGGCCCTAATTGGCTAAAAACAGGAAAAATCAATTGTTTCTTAATCGAGTGCAAATTTAATAATTAATATTTTATAGATTAGCATTTAGTTAACATTTATTTGGATTGATGAAACGATTTTCGTTTTGTTCAGTTTTCTGGATGATTTCCGCTAAATAACCTACACAACGACTTAAAATACAGATGCCTACACAATATTGTTTAAAAAAAAATATATTTGTCCAACTTTTTTTTGTTTTGTTTTTTGGACTTTTACAGGCACAACAGAACAATATCGTTCCTCCGCCACTGCATATTAAATCTATTGAATTCAAACCTCTGAAACCAGATTCCTATGCACCAATCGTTCAACTAGGAGAAAAATTACTACTCAGCTTCGACGATATTAATTCAGAAGAAAGAATCTATTCGTATAGAATCGAACATTGCGATTATAACTGGCAGAAGTCAGATTTATCCTCTACCGAATACATGACCGGATATGCAACTGATCGCATCAGAAACTACCAAAACTCATTCAACACCTTACAGTACTACACACATTATGAGGTCCAGGTTCCTAATGAAAATAACAGAATTAAACTCAGCGGAAATTATTTGATTAGTATTCTGGATGACTTCGGTAATATCCTGTTCACCAGAAGGTTTATCATGTATCAACCCAAAGTAAATGTAGCCGTTACAGCACATCGAAGTACAGATCCGGCGGTTATTAATGAAAAGCACAGCATACAATTCATTATTAACCATCCTAATTTAAGATTGAACGACCCTTACCGCGAAATTAAGGTAGATGTGTATCAAAACAATGATTGGAATTCAGTCATTAAAGAGCTAAAGCCTAAATATACTAGAGGAACTCAGCTATGGTACAACTATATTGATGGCATTTCTTACTGGGCCGGTAACGAGTACCTCTATTTTGACAGCAAAGAAATACGAAATGCTACCAACAATATTTTCAAAACCAGGCTTGACAATATTTTTAACACCTATTTGTACGCCAACGAGGCAAGAGGAAACAGACCTTATTCATTTTATCCGGATGTCAACGGGAATTTCGTATTGCGAACCTTAGATGCTGATGATGTAGGTTTGGAAGGAGATTATTCTTTCGTCCATTTCACCTTACAATACAACGATAATTTTGATCAGGATGACATTTATATCTATGGCAATTTTAATGATTGGCAAATAACAGAAGAAAACAAAATGACCTATAACCAGGAAACTGGTTTTTATGAGGCTAAAATGATGTTCAAGCAGGGATTTTACAATTATACCTATGTGGCGGTTGATAAAAATTTTCGAATCAACCCATATAAAGTAGAGGGTTCCTTCTATCAAACAGAAAACGAATACACTGTCATCGTTTATTATAGAAAATTTGGCGATCGCTATGACCAGGCCATTGGTCTGGGGACGACAAATTCTAAAAAACTTCAAAATTAAAATTGAAAATCTGTTGAACAATTCACAACAGGTATCAGAGAATTAGAATCCCGTATTTTTGAAATTTTCTGAAGTTTTCGCATCTTTATAGGATAAACCAAACCTGATGAAAAAATATATTCTTTTACTTGTTGTTCTAGCCTCATTTATTGTTTCAACTGCCCAAGAAGTGGTTAGGTTACCTTTTGACCAACCAAACAACAATGAATGGAAAGGTGGAGAAAAGCAGTTTTATTCCAATGATTGGAAAACAGAAGTTGTCACCAATGTTTCTGAGCCATCCATTGCGATTTATAAGGCAGACAAAGAAGTAAATACCGGAGCATCTGTCATCATAGCTCCTGGAGGTGGGCTATACGCTTTGAGCATTGAAAGCGAAGGAATACAGGTAGCTGAATGGCTGGCCAAAAAAGGAATTACTGCTTTTGTACTTAAATATAGACTGGTACCGACCGGAGAAGATGGCGTGAAAGAAATAGGTGAAATCTGGCAAAAAAATGTCAATGATGTTTATGCTGAAGTTGAAAAAGTCATACCCTACTCAATTGAAGATGGATTGAAGGCGATCGAATATGCCCGCATGAATGCCAAGGTTTTATCAATTGATCCAAATAAAATTGGATTTATGGGCTTTTCAGCGGGAGGTGCTGTTACCATGGGCGTGGCCTATAACTATTCTAAACATAACAGGCCCGATTTTTTGGTACCTGTATATGCCTGGACAGATGCCATGCCGGTTCAAACTCCTAAAAAGGATGCTCCACCGATGATCGTCATCTGCGCTTCTGACGACCCGCTGGGTTTGGCCAAAGGATCTGTAGCTATTTATAATTCCTGGCTCAATTCTAACTTAAATTCAGCTTTGCACATGTATTCAAAAGGAGGTCATGGCTTTGGAATGAAAAAACAAGGAATGCCCTCTGACACATGGATTGAACGGTTTTATGATTGGTCTGTAAGCGAAGGGCTGACAAAACATCCTGCAAAGTAATGGCATACCTTTCCTCTTTGTAAAACACCTAAATTATGAATATCTCAGAACGAATTGCTCATCAACTAAAAGAAGCACATTTTGGTGGTAACTGGACGGCTTCAGATTTAAAGGAACAATTAAATGATGTGAACTGGGAAGAAGCAAACAGAAATGTTTATTCATGCAATAGCATAGCCACACTGGTATTTCATATGAATTATTATATCAGGAGGGCTACAGAAGTACTCCAGGGACAGCCCCTAAATTCAAAGGATTCTGAAAGCTTTAAACACCCAGAGATTGATTCTGCTGAGAAATGGAGTGAAGCTAAAAAACAGTTTTTTAAAGAAGCCTTGATTTTTGAGGAACTCTTAAAAGAATTTCCAGAAGAAAAGCTACATGAAAATTTTACCGATCAGAAGTATGGAAGTTTTTATAGAAATCTCATGGGAATCATTGAACATTTCTATTATCACCTTGGTCAGATCGCTCTTCTTAAAAAGATCATTAAAGATAAAAAACAGTCTTAGAAAGTCTCTAAAAATCACCGTATTAAATTCGCTATCCCTCAAAAGCTAAAAAAAAGCTCTCGCTTACATTATTTCAAAAAATTACAACACTTCCTTTCGAATTTTCTTATCAAACAGGCCCTACTCATGAAGTATTGAAAAAGAATTCAGTATTTGGTCAAATTTTTAACACTTGTCACTTTCTTCACACTGGTAATGATATTCGTCATGTTTTGAAGTCTTTCTTATCAATAATTTTGTCTGATAATTCAAACACGATTAACAAAATCTCATAAATATGAATATCAGCCACATTGAACACATCGGAATCGCCGTAAAGAGTATTGAAGAATCAATCAAGTATTACGAAGAAGTATTAGGCCTCACATGTTATTCAGTAGAAGAAGTTGCAGATCAAAAAGTTAAAACTGCGTTTTTTCAGGTCGGTGACACAAAAATTGAGCTTCTGGAAAGTACTTCTCCCGAAGGCCCTATCGGTAAGTATATTGATAAGAAAGGTGAAGGTATTCACCATATTGCCTTTGCCGTCCCGGATACAACTGAAGCACTGAAAACAGCCTCTAAAAAGGGTGTACAGTTGGTAGACAAAGTCTCAAGACCTGGAGCTGAAGGATTGAATATTGGGTTTCTTCACCCTCGTTCAACACATGGTGTTTTGACTGAACTATGTTCCAAATAAATACCTCAGCAGAAAAACACATAATTATAGAGACCATTTAAATAAGAAGCCATGGTTAATCAAACAAAAATTAATGAGCTCATTCAAAAAAGGGTAAAAGCCAAATTGGGTGGTGGAGAAAAAAGAATTGAATCTCAGCATGCCAAAGGTAAATTAACTGCCCGGGAAAGAATAGATCTGTTATTGGATGATGACAGTTTTGAAGAATTTGACATGTTTGTAACACATAGAACGAAATCATTCGGACTTGACAAGCAAAAATTCTTATCTGATGGCGTGATTACAGGTCACGGAACCATTGATGGGAGAATCGTATATGTCTTTTCACAAGATTTTACCGTTTTTGGCGGATCTCTTTCTGAGACCTATGCCCTAAAAATTTGTAAGATCATGGATATGGCCATGAAAATCGGGGCTCCGGTGATCGGTTTAAACGACAGTGGTGGTGCGAGAATTCAGGAAGGGGTTCGGTCCTTAGCCGGATATGCTGAAATATTTCAGAGAAATATTATGGCTTCAGGAGTGATCCCACAGATCTCATCTATTCTGGGACCCTGTGCAGGGGGTGCCGTTTATTCACCAGCACTTACAGATTTTACCGTAATGACCGACCAAACCAGTTATATGTTCGTTACAGGGCCAAAAGTGGTCGAAACAGTAACCGGTGAAATGGTATCGACCGAAGAACTCGGAGGTGCTCAGATTCATTCCACTAAATCGGGCGTGTCTCATTTCCTGGCGGAAAACGATGAGGAAAACATCCTGTTGCTGCGTAAATTAATGAGTTACCTTCCTTCAAACAACCTGGAGGACCCACCGATTATAAAATGTACAGACCCCATCGATCGATTGGAGGACAGATTAAACGAGTTCATACCTGAAAACCCAAACCAACCTTATGACATGGTGAATGTGATCTCAACAATCACCGATAGAGGCGAGTTCATGGAGGTCCATAGAAACTACGCACGTAATATTGTCGTAGGTTTCGCAAGATTTAACGGGCGGCCCGTTGGTATTGTTGCCAATCAACCAAAATACTACGCAGGAGTTCTCGATATTGAAGCATCCCGAAAAGCCGCACGCTTTGTCAGGTTTTGTGACGCCTTTAACATTCCTTTGGTAACCCTTGTAGATGTACCAGGGTTCTTACCTGGAACTGGTCAGGAATATGGCGGCATTATTCTTCACGGAGCCAAACTGCTCTTTGCCTATGGAGAAGCTACTGTACCCAAAGTCACTATTACCTTGCGGAAATCCTATGGAGGTGCTCATGATGTGATGAGCTGTAAACAACTGCGCGGAGATATTAATTACGCATGGCCTACGGCAGAAATTGCTGTCATGGGAGCCAAGGGAGCTGTTGAAGTTTTAGAAGGCCGAAATATCAATAAGATCGAAAACGATGAAGAGAAGAGTAAATACATCTCTCTAAAGGAAGATGAATACACCAAAAAATTCGCCAACCCTTATGAAGCGGCCAAATACGGCTTTATTGATGACGTGATTGAGCCCAGAAATACGCGATTCAGAATTATCAGAGCTTTAGAGTTATTGGCCAATAAAAAAGAGGTGAACCCTCCAAAGAAACATTCAAATATCCCATTGTAATGATACAATCCATTCTATTAATGTCTCAGTTAAAAGAAGGCTATATCATCCTTTTTTCAGGTTTGATCATTGTTTTCAGTGCCTTGTTGACCCTGTCTTTATTTTTCAAATTCGGGTTACCCTGGATGCTTTTTATTTACAAGATCATCACCAAAGGTCCTGATAAAAAAATCAAAGATATTCCCATTGCCTCAAATCAGAAATTTACAGGTGAAGAAGCTGCTGTGATCGCTGCTGCCATCCATATGTACCTCAACGAGCAACACGACTTTGAAAATCCGATACTCACCATAAAAAAAGCTGAGAAATCCTATTCACCTTGGAGTTCCAAGATTTATGGAATCCAGAACAAACTATAGAAACGTTCTTCAAAAGGAATTGAAAAACCAGAAAACGAGAAAAGATGAAATCATTTAAATTCAAAATACACGATAATAATTACAAGGTGAATCTATTGTCACACGAAGGCAATAATATTGAACTTGAAGTCAACGGAACCAAATACGAGGTAAAACTAAAGGAGGATATTAAAACGACCAAAACACCAACCCTGGTGCGATCAGCCTCCAAAAGACCAGTCGAGCCTTTAAAAGTAAATCCATCATCGAAAAAGACAAAGATTCTTGCGCCCATTCCAGGAACCATTTTAGCCGTAGATGTGAAAGTTGGAGACAAAGTAAAAGTCGGAGATCGATTGCTTCAACTGGAAGCAATGAAAATGGAAAACAACATCACCTCAGAAAAAGAAGGAACTATTACAGCTGTTCATGTGAGCGTACATCAAAATGTTTTACAAAACGATCCTATGATAGAATTGAAATAGAAGCAGATTCTTAATTCCCTTTATTTCGAGCAGATTTATTTATAGAAAAAGAAAACAACATGAAAAAGTTATTCATCATATTCGGAGCCATCGCCTTACTCCTGCTGTTGCAACCCATTTTAAGCATGGGAAGCCTCGCTGAACCTATCAATTTTGCTTCAATGGAAGAGCTTATTCAGGGAGCTGATGAGGCCGACTCTTCCGTTTCAGGAGCCTTTCAGGGGCTAAAAAGATTTTATAGTTTTACCGGTTTTGCCAATGCGACTTCAGGAAATTTAATCATGATCGTCATTGGCATCATTTTTATTT
This sequence comes from uncultured Flavobacteriaceae bacterium, assembly GCA_964419405.1. Taxonomy (GTDB): domain Bacteria; phylum Bacteroidota; class Bacteroidia; order Flavobacteriales; family Flavobacteriaceae; genus Lutimonas. The sequence goes on along the minus strand of CAYQPI010000075.1, from coordinate 4,419 downwards.
ACCTCGGTATTAAATACGATTATGAACCCTTATTACTGATCCCGATCGGTGCAGGTGTCATCATTGGTAATGTACCCTTTGTTGCAGGAAATCAAACCGGTATCTATGAAAGTGGTTCTGTATTGAATTACCTGTATTTTGGCGTTGTCAAGGGGATTTATCCACCGTTGATATTTTTAGGGATTGGTGCCATGACCGATTTCTCCTCCTTGATCGCCAACCCTAAATTAATGCTCCTAGGAGCCGCTGCCCAAATAGGTGTTTTTGCCACTTTTCTTGGCGCCTTGTACCTGGGATTCAATTTACCCGAGGCAGGAGCCATAGGAATCATTGGTGGAGCAGATGGCCCAACCGCGATCTTTCTATCTTCAAAATTAGCCAATGGTGTCAATTTATTGGCTGATGGAACTACCGTTAAAAACCTCATCGGACCTATAGCAATTGCAGCCTATTCATATATGGCGCTCGTTCCGGTAATACAACCGCCACTGATGCGATTACTTATTTCTAAGGAAGACCGAAAAATCAGAATGAAGCCTCCAAGAGCTGTATCTCAAAAAGAAAAAATGATATTCCCTGTAGTGGCCCTTTTATTAACTACGTTTATTTCGCCTAGTGCCCTGCCCTTGTTAGGTATGCTGTTTTTTGGTAACTTATTGAAGGAATCAGGAAGAACAGAACGATTGGCCGATACAGCAAGAACAAAACTAATTGATATTGTAACCATATTACTGGGTGTTACCGTAGGAGCCTCAACACAGGCCGATATATTTATCACCAAAGATTCCCTTTTAATTTTTGGCCTGGGAGCCATTTCTTTTGTGATCGCCACTATGGGGGGATTACTATTTGCCAAATTCATGAATCGATTCCTGAAAGGTGAAAATAAGATCAACCCGCTTATTGGAGCAGCTGGTGTATCTGCTGTTCCAGATAGTGCGAGAGTTGTAAACGCAGAGGCGCTTAAATCTGATCCGCATAACTACTTGCTGATGCACGCTATGGCACCCAACGTTTCGGGCGTGATTGGATCGGCAATTGCTGCAGGTATCATCCTTAGCTTTTTATCCTAATAAATTGAAAAATCATTATAGAACTACTAAAATACAAATCAGATGAAAATACCAAATATAATGACAGCAAAAGAGGCTGTTAAATTAATTCAATCAGGTGACCGAGTATTAATTCAGGGTGGTGCGGCAACGCCACAGACTTTGGTAAAAGCCATGGTGGCCAGAGGGCCTGAATTAAAAGGAGTTGAAGTTGTTCATTTGCATACGGAAGGTGAATGTGGCTACACGTCTATTGAACTAAAAGACAGTTTTCATACCAATGCCTTTTTTATCGGCGGTAATATTCGAAAAATGATAGGGGTAACCGCAGATTATATTCCTATTTTTTTGAGCGACATACCTAGTTTATTCAGACAGGGATATATGGACCTTGACGTTGTTTTGGTCAATGTATCTCATCCTGACAAACACGGTTTTTGTTCCCTGGGTGTTTCGGTTGACATTGTGGTATCAGCCATTGAGAAAGGAAAGAAAGTAATTGCCCAGATCAATAAAAACATGCCAAGAACCTTTGGCGATGGCATTGTGCATCTCAATAATTTTGATGCCTGCGTTTTACAGGATGAAGATATTCATGAAATGAAATTTGTAGCTCCTTCTGCCGCCGAAGAAAAAATAGGTAAAAACATCGCAGAAATCATCGAAGATGGCTCTACCTTGCAAATGGGGATTGGAGGAATTCCAAACGCCGTATTGACCTATTTGACAGAACATAAAAACCTGGGCGTGCATACAGAAATGTTCTCTGAAGGAATTGTTGATCTGGTAGAAAAAGGTGTTGTTAACGGCGCGAACAAAAAGGTAAATCCTTATAAAATAGTTTCTGGATTTGCCATGGGAACAAAACGTCTCTATGATTTTATGGATGACAATGCTGAAATAGAAATGAGAGACATTGCTTACGTAAATGACACCGCTGTTATTCGTCAAAACCCAAAGGTAACGGCAATTAACTCAGCCATTGAAATCGATATGACCGGACAGGTATGTGCCGATTCTATTGGATTACGAATGTTCTCTGGTGTAGGAGGCCAAATGGACTTTATGAGAGGTGCCGCTTTATCTGAGGGAGGTAAACCAATTATTGCCATTACCTCCACAACTGCCAAAGGTGTATCTAAAATTGTTCCTTCCTTAAAACCAGGAGCAGGAGTAGTAACCACCAGAGCTCATGCAAGGTTTGTGGCCACAGAATTTGGTGTAGCAGAATTATTTGGAAAAAACTTAAAACAACGGGCCCAGGCACTTCGTGATATAGCACATCCTGAACATCGTGAAGATTTGGACAAGGCGATCCATGAAAGATTTGGAGGAACCTTGGTGCGCATATAATCACTAAATTTATCAAATAGAAAAATAACAACAGAAATAAATCATAGGTTATGGAAAAAGATAGCAAAGACAAAATGCTGTTTCAAGATTTCACTCCTCCCAGCAGACAAGACTGGTTAGACAAGGTAACAGTTGACCTAAAAGGTGCAAATTTTGACAAAAAACTGGTTTGGAAAAATATAAACGGAATACATATTCAACCATTTTACACCAGAAATGATCAAGTGAGCACCTTGGCCAATACCGGTGAAAACAGTCAGGCAGTAACAAATTACAGAAGAATTGTTGTTACAGAAGTAAAGGAAGCGAATCGATTGGCTTTAAAAGCCCTTGAAGAAGGGATGACAGGCCTTCTTTTTGACATAGATTCAGAAGTTTTAGCAGATAAATTGCTGAAGGATATTGATTTTAATGGAATATCGGTTTCATTTATTTTAAGTCTTAACACCTTATCTTTTGCCTCTTCGTATCTGGCATATATAGAAAAAAATCAAATAGCCTCAGGGAATGTCATCGGCTACTTGGATCTTCAACTCTTTGATGACTATTTTAGTTCCGGAACTTTGGACAAAACCAAATTTGAAGTACTAGCCAGTTTAACAAATCTATTTTCTGACTATCCGCAATTTAAAACCTTAGTAGTTTCTGGCAGCAGATACCAGGATGCAGGTTCTAATCAAGTTCAGGAGATTGCTTATACGCTAAACTCAATGGTATTTCTCATTGAAGAAATGACCAAGAATGGATTAACTACCGAACTTGTTTTTGAAAACCTTCAGTTTATTTTGGGCCTTAGTGGTGAGTATTTTATTGAAATTGCCAAATTAAGAGTGTTCAATAGTATCCTGTCTCTAATTGCTGATAAGTATGGGACCTCATCAGGCAAAATCAGGGTTTTAGCAAAAACCTCTGTCTGGTCTAAATCAGTGACTGATGCCAATACCAATATGTTGAGGAGCACTACCGAAGCTATGGCAGCTCTTTTAGGCAATACAGATGCCATCGAAATAGACCCTTATGATCATGAATTTAAAAACACCAACGATTTTTCAAGCCGTATTGCCGGAAACATTGCCACTATACTCAAAGAAGAATCTTATTTTGGCAAGGTGAGCAACCCGGTTGATGGCTCTTATTATATTGAAGAACTGAGCTTGAAAATGGCTGAAAATGCCTTAGAGATCTTTAAAGAGGTTGAGTCACTTGGCGGCTTTTACAAACAATTTGAAAATGAGCAAATTCAATCTCAGATCGCAGCGATTAGAATTAAAAAGATCAAATTGATCTCTCAAAGAAGGCTGGCCATGGTTGGCGTCAATAAATACCCCAATCTGATGGAAACGGTCTCTAAAGACATTCTTGCCACCGGCAAAATTTCAAAACAAAACAAATGTTTGTTGCCACAAAGAGCAGGCATTGAAATGGAGAAGATCAGATATAATACTGAATCATTCGTTAAGGAACAAGGCTTTAGACCAAATGTGGAACTGGTAAGTTTCGGCCATTTGACCATGAGAAAGGCCAGAGCGGCTTTTGCCTATGACTTTATGGGGGTAAGCGGATATGAGGTTCAGAGCGAAAAAAGCTATGAATCAGCAGAAGCAGCAGCCAAAGAAAGTGCAGCTTCCGCATCCGACATTGTGGTTTTTTGCAGTTCAGATCCAGATTATCTAAATTCAGCAGTTGATTTTGTAAAACAATTTAGATCAATTAATGATGCTAAAATCCTCATTCTTGCCGGATATCCCGAACAGATCAAAGATGAATTGCTCGCAGCCGGATTAAATGATTTTATTCATGTACGTTCAAATATTTTTGACACCCTGACCGGAATTCAAAACAAAATTTCTAAAACCATTAAATCGTTGGAGATATGAGACCTGACTTTTCTGATTTAAGCATCAACACAACTGTTGAAGAAAAAACAAGCCCTTCAGAACACCAAGATAATTGGATGACTCCTGAAGGCATACCGGTAAAAAATGTATTTACTAAGGAAGATATAAAAGACGCT
>CAYQPI010000074.1:0-13628 GCA_964419405.1 uncultured Flavobacteriaceae bacterium | reverse complement strand
GTAGAACTTGCTTTTGAAACGATGACGGATGCTGGTATTATTGATGAATCAGCTTATTATGAATCATTACACGAAACTCCATTGATTGCCAATACGATCGCACGTAAAAAACTGTATGAAATGAATGCCACTATTTCAGATACGGCGGAATATGGCTGTTATTTATTCGATCACGCTTGTAAACCCTTATTGACAGAGTTTATGAAAGGAATCGATACAGATGTAATTGGTACGACTTATGGTGAAGGCCAAGGAAATGGTGTCGATAACCAGGAATTGATTGCCATTAATGAAGCCTTGAGATATCATCCAGTGGAAATAATAGGATCTGAGTTAAGAGAATCAATGACAGCTATGATTAAAATCGTTTAATCAAGAAGTCGAAAAACTTATGATACAAGTTAACCATCGATTTCATTGCTTTGAGATCGATGGTTTTTAATTTAATAGACAAATGAATCCAGCCATAGATATCGAAAATGTTGTAAAGGCTTCAGAGCGAATCAAAGATTTGGTGAAGCATACACCCCTGATCAGGATGCCGGTCTTTTCAGAAAGGTATGGGGCCGAGATCTATTTTAAGCGGGAGGATCTGCAGCGAGTCAGATCGTATAAGATTCGAGGAGCGTTTAACAAGATCAGCTCTCTGATGGAGAAAAAAGACGTGGCAGCTGTTGTGTGCTCGAGTGCAGGGAATCATGCGCAAGGAGTGGCACAAGTCTGTCATTTTTTAGGTATTAAGGGTGTTATTTTTATGCCCTCTACCACACCTCAGCAGAAAGTTCAACAGGTTGAAATGTTTGGTAAAGATCAGGTTGAAATACGCCTGGTTGGAGATACCTATGATGCTTCCTATGAGGTGGCCAAAGAATATTGCCAGGTGAACGATTATGAATTTGTGCATCCTTTTGATGATGAATTGATCATTGAAGGGCAGGCGACGGTAGGACTTGAAATGGTTGAGGATGTAAAGGAGCCTTTGGACTATTTGTTTGTTCCTGTAGGAGGAGGAGGTCTGGTCTCTGGATTGATCAGTGTTTTTAGAAAGCAAAGCCCCACAACCAAGATTATTGCAGTAGAGCCCGAGGGAGCACCTTCATTGAGTGTGTCACTTTTAAAGGGAGTGAATACAACTCTGGAACATATAGATAAGTTTGTTGATGGTGCAGCAGTGAAGAGAATTGGGGAACTTCCTTTCTCAATTTGCCAAAATGGCATTGAAAAGGTACTGGTAGTTCCGGAAGGTAAAATATGTTCAAGTATGTTGCGCTTGTACAACGAAAAGGCTATCGTTGTCGAACCGGCTGGAGCTTTGTCTGTGGCAGCATTGGATCTTTATAAGGATGAAATTAAGGGAAAGCGTGTAGCCTGTATTATCAGTGGAGGGAATAATGATATCTCAAGAATGGAGGAGATCAAAGAAAGGGCCATGCTTTACGAAGGCCTGAAACACTATTTTATGGTTGTATTTCCTCAAAGAGCCGGTGCATTGAAAGAATTTGTTGTAAACGTTTTAGGCGAAAGTGATGATATCACTTACTTTGAATATGCTAAAAAGAATAGTAGAGCTAGAAGCTCTGCCGTTGTTGGAATAGAATTGAAAGAAAGGGCTGATTTCCAGCCATTAATAAAAAGAATGAAAGATTTAGGCTTCTACGGAGAGTACCTCAATGACAGTCCTCAATTGTTTCAGTTTTTAATATAATCAACATTAAATATCTCAAATAAATCATAAATTAAAATTACTCATTATGTCTATAAAGACGATTTTCGATGAACAAAATGTACCTGAAGACTTTCAGGTTCCTCTGAAAAAAAAGTACGATTCCTATTTGATCAATGGTCAGATAAAAAAATGGGAAGGTAAAAGTTCTGAAGTTTTTTCTCCCATATATTCTGAAAACAAGGAAGGAAAACTTGAACCGACCTTGCTTGGAACGGTTCCGGCCATGGGAGAAAAAGATGCCTTGGAGGCCCTGGATGCTGCCAATGACGCTTTTAATAACGGAACGGGGCTATGGCCTACCATGAAGGTGGAGGATCGTATCAAATGTGTTGAAAAATTCGCGGCTATCATGCGTACTAAAAGGGAAGAGGTAGTCAATTTTATTATGTGGGAAATCGGTAAAACCTTGCCGGATGCACAAAAAGAATTTGACAGAACTGTCGACTATATTTATGACACTATTGATGAATTAAAAGAATTGGATCGCAATTGTGCCAAGTTAAAATTGCACAGCGAAGTCTATGCACAAATTCGAAGAGGTCCGCTGGGGGTTGTACTCTGTTTAGGACCTTATAATTATCCGTTAAACGAAACTTTTTGCCTGTTGATTCCAGCCATCATCATGGGAAATACAACGGTGTTTAAACCAGCTAAGTATGGTGTTATTTTAATCACACCATTATTGGAGGCTTTTGCTGAAGCTTTTCCAAAGGGAGTTGTAAATATACTTTTTGGGCGAGGACGTGAAGTGGCAACGCCTATTGTAAAATCGGGCCGTGTTGAAGTATTGGCTTTGATCGGAAATAGTAAATCTGCCAATGCACTTCAAAGTCAGCATCCGAAACAGAATAGATTAAGACTGGTGCTGGGGCTCGAAGCGAAGAATCCTGCGATTGTTTTGCCAGATACCGATATGGATTTAGCAGTCGAAGAATGTGTTTTAGGTTCCTTATCTTATAATGGACAGCGATGTACAGCCTTGAAAATGATCTTTGTTCATGAGAATATCATTGAAACATTTAACAGGAAATTTGTGGCACGTATAGAACAGCTTAAATGTGGTCTACCCTGGCAGGAGGGTGTTAAATTAACACCTTTGCCAGAACCAGGAAAACCAGCATATATTAAAAGCCTCATAGAAGACGCGGTTTCAAAAGGTGCTGAGGTCATTAATAAAAACGGAGGTGAATCGAATCACAGTTTTGTGTACCCCGCGGTATTATATCCGGTAAATGAAAAGATGGATGTCTATCACGAAGAGCAGTTCGGGCCTGTTATTCCCTTACTGTCATTTAAAGATGTGCAGGAACCTATTGATTCAATCGTAAATTCCAATTACGGGCAGCAGGTGAGTCTGTTCAGTAAAAATGCGGATACCTTGGCTCCCTTGGTTGATAGTTTGGTAAATCAGGTGTGTAGGGTGAATATCAATAGTCAGTGTCAAAGAGGGCCTGATGTGTACCCTTTTGTAGGGAGAAAGGATTCAGCTGTAAGTACCTTGAGTGTTCGAGCAGCTTTACGTTCATTTTCTATAAGAACCTTGGTGGCCTGTAAAAACAGCGAATTAAATAAGGATATTCTAAATGACATGCTTGACAATAATAAATCAAACTTTGTGAACACCAATTACATTCTTTAAAGATCAATTTGTCATTTTATACATACAAAAGGAGGCTTCAAGCCTCCTTTTTTTATTGAATCTTGTTTTTTTGCATTCAAAACTGATAATTCGTATCTTCGAGTATCACTAATCCCTCAGTTATGCCTCGCCAAACCAAGTCTATGGCTTTTCGCCATCTATGTTTTCAAGTGTTTTTTTGTCTGTTATTTATTGGTATTTATTCAGCTGAAGGACAAATTCAATATCAGATCTCTACGAATAAAAAAGTATCCATAGGATCCTATGGTAGGGCTGGGGTAGACTGGTCATTTGAAAATGGAGGATCTGTTGGTCGAAGATTGAATTTGAATAACATGGGTAGTATTGGAGGCAGGCTTGAGGAGCAGGATTATCTGGAGGTAGCTCCTAATTTCAATTTTACTCCAAAAGCTGGTGATAGTACCATGATTTATGCCCAGATTAGACTTTCTATGTATTCTACGGGAGTAGGAAGTTTTGCAAATAGTACTTCTTCAAGCATTGGAGGTTTGGCCTTTGCCATGCCTGAAATTTTTGTTGAGGCAAGAAATATTAAAGGTTCAGGTGTAAGTCTTTGGGCCGGGTCGAGATTGTATAGGGGGCCAGATGTGCATATTGCCGATCACTTTTATTTTAACGATCATTCAGGAGCTGGTTTTGGTGTTGAATTTAAGAACACCAGGTTGTCGACGGTATTTGTCGCTTCTACCGATACCACAGCCACTGTACCTCCCTATTTTTATCTAAATATCAAAACAGGGACACCGAGTACGGCATTGCGTCAAAGAGTTGTTTTAGTTGGTGAACAGGACTTTGAAATAAATGAAAACAATGGCATTACCTTATTAGGTGAATTTCACCGTATGGCGGATGCGGATGGCGAGGTGGAGATAGATTCTGTGGAGCAGGAGTATAATTTTCCTTCAGATCATGGATTGGTGATAGGAGTGAAGCATGAGCATAAGATCAAAAACCTGAGACCAGGATCATTTAATGATTTTTCCTTGCGCTATGGAACGGGTATTGCAAATGGTGGAGATGGAGGATTGTCAAAAACCTGGTTGACCTATGGTGCGCCAGATACCATTGCTCAAAATTTTGCAGGCGCCTACTCCTTGGCCTTGGTGAATCATATGGTTTTGAATTTTTCTGAGAAGTACACGATGAACGGTTATGTCGTTTTTACCAATAGCAAAGGTGCGGCAGATACCAACCACATATCTAAAACATTTTTTGGCAAAGAAGTATATAACAGAAAATTTGATCTTACTCTGGGCGTTCGAAACGAACATTATATTTCTGATTACTTTCATTTGTTGACGGAGGTTCATTATTCACAGCGAAAAGATGGTGAAAATCCCTGGGCGAGCATGTTGAAATTTAGTGTTGCTCCCGTTTATGTGCCAACGGGTCAGCGGGATACCTGGGCCAGGCCTCATCTGCGATTTGTGGCTTCCGCGGCCAGATATAATGATTTCGCCATGGAAAGTTTATACTCTCCCTACTTAGAATTTACAGGAGCTCGTCGATGGGGATATTATTTTGGTGTTAAAGTAGAATGGTGGGTCTGGGATTAACAAGCCTAAGGATTCAGTTTTAATTCCCTGGCGCATATATCCCAAAGAGTTTCTTTTGGTAGAGGGGCTCTAATGATTATTTTGTCCTTCTTAACGGGGTGGATGAATTTTAGTTGCCTTGCATGCAGGTGAATGCCTCCATTTTTGTTGGATCTTTTGCTACCGTATTTTAGGTCCCCTTTGATGGAGTTCCCATTGATGGCTAACTGACATCTTATTTGATGATGTCTTCCGGTTTCAAGCTTTACTTCCAGTAGCGTGAAATTATCTAATTTCAGAAATTGCTTATAGTGCAGTACAGCTTTTTTTGAATCTTTTGTTTCTTTAGAATAAGCTGTAGATTTATTGTTTTTAGGATTCTTTTTAAGATAATGTATAAGAGAACCTTCCTGCTGTTTTGTTCTTCCTTCGACAAGGGCCCAGTATGTTTTTTCAATGGTTTTATCTCGTAGCATTTTATTCATCCTCTCCAGAGCTTTGGAGGTTTTTGCAAAAATGACCGCTCCGGATGTGGGCCTGTCAAGACGATGAACCACGCCTAAATACACCTTTCCCGGTTTTTGATATTTTTCAGCAATATACTCTTTGGTAATTTCACTCAAAGGCTTGTCACCAGTCTTGTCACCCTGTGTGATATCTCCAACCCGTTTGTTGACAATGATCAGGTGATTATCTTCGAAAAGTATGTCAAGATTGTCTTTGCTGCTTTTCATCAATACTTATTGTTTTGCCATCCCATCATTGACATTTTGAATAAAATCCAATATTTCATCTCTACCGGTTTTATCAGTTGATGATGAGATAAAATAGGGGGGAAGTTCTTCCCAGGTAGTCAAGAGTTCTTTTTTATAGGCGGCCACATTTTTAGGGAGGGTTGATTTATTCAGTTTGTCAGCTTTTGTGAATACAATCGCAAATGCAATTCCGTTAAGACCTAAAAATTCCATGAATTCCAAATCGATTTTTTGAGGAGCATGCCTGCTGTCGACTAAGACAAAGGTACAGGCCAGTTGCATTCTTTTATGAAAATAATCTTTGATAAACTTCTGAAATGTTTTTCTTTGATCTTTAGAAACAGAGGCGTAGCCATAGCCAGGGAGGTCAACCAGAAACCAATTCTCATTGATGATAAAGTGATTGATCAATTGTGTTTTACCCGGTTTTCCAGAGGTTTTGGCCAAAGATTTATGATTGGTCAACATGTTGATCAAAGATGACTTTCCAACGTTTGATCGCCCAATAAACGCATATTCCGGTAGGTTTTCTTTAGGGCATTTAGAAACATCAGTATTGCTGATGACGAAGCTGGCACTTTTAATTTTCATAGTTGAATCTTTGGCGGATATAGTTATAACACTTAATTATTAGTTTTTTCTATGGCGCACTATTTTGCCTCGAAAAAATGATTATGACTCTAGAGATATAAATGATTTTGGCATCGAAACTTCCTCAATTGACTGATGGAAAAAACTTCAATAAATTTCTCAGCTAACGATACTATTTTGTTCGAAAATGCTTTGTGAGCCAGGGTTCCAAGAGTTCATTAAATTCAACAGGATGCTCCATCATAGGTGCATGACCACATTTGTCGATCCAGTGTAATTCTGAATTGGGCAACAATTTGTCAAATTCTTCAGCGACATCAGGAGGGGTTACGGTATCGTTTTTCCCCCAAATCAAGCAGGTTGGAACCTGCATGGTGGGTAGGTCTTTTGCCATGTTATGTCTGATCGCACTTTTCGCAATAGCGATCGTTCTGATCAGTTTGTTTCTATTGTTTAAAGTTTCAAAAACGTCGTCAATAACTTCTTGCGTGGCTACCTCAGGATCATAGAAAACCTCCTGGGCCTTTTTCTTGATAAAATCATAATCACCCCTTCTAGGATAGCTTTCGCCCATAGAGTTTTCATACAAGCCTGAGCTTCCTGTCAACACTAGTCCCGATACATTTTTAGGATTTAATTTTGTATGAAATAACGCAATGTGTCCGCCAAGAGAATTACCCATCAGGATATATTTATCCAGGCCTTTGAATTTTACAAAATCCTTGATGAACTTTGATAAATTCTTTACGTTCGTTTTTAATAGAGGAAGTGTGTAAATAGGGAGTTCAGGCATAATGACCTGATATCCTAATTCCGAAAAATGGTCAAAAACCCCATCGAAATTACTTAAATTTCCCATTAAGCCATGCAAAATAATAAGTGGCGTTCCTTCACCTGATTCCAAGTATGAAAAGCCATTTTCTTTTTTGAGGGTGTATTTCATTTACGATCTAAATTCTTAGCGATTTGCAAATTTAAATAATTTGTTTCAAAGTACTAATTTTCTCTGCATTAGTTCGAATTAATTTACATAAAAAACGGGGGTTATTCATAAGCATCGATGAATCAGTTACTTAGGCGAATATAAAGAAAGTTATCAACAAAGTGGTAAAAAATGGTAAAAAGTGGTAAAAATCTCTATATTTGTCATAATAAATCAACTTTCTGGGCTCAAAGTGGTAAATCTAATCGGTACATATGAATGTAAAGCAGACGTCAAAGGGCGTTTAATGCTTCCGTCGCCACTTAAAAAGCAACTGGCCAGTATTCTACAGGAGGGATTTGTTTTAAAACGTTCGGTATTTCAGCCATGTTTGGAATTGTATCCAATGAAAGAATGGAATGAAATGATGGCGAAAGTAAACAAGTTAAATAGGTTTGTAAAGAAGAATAATGATTTTATAAGAAGGTTTACTGCCGGAGTGAAGGTGGTGGAGCTTGACGGTTCAGGAAGGATGTTGATCCCAAAAGATTTGCACCTGTTTTCTGGAATCACAAAAGAAGTTGTACTCTCTTCTTCAGTGAATATCATTGAGATTTGGGATAAGAATAAGTATGAAAAGGCCATAGATGATGCAACAGTAGATTTTGCTGATTTGGCCGAAGACGTAATGGGTAATGTAAATGATGATGACCATGAGTTATCATGACCCGGTTTTGCTCTTTGAAAGTGTTGATGGTTTGGCTATAAAACCTAATGGTATTTATGTAGATGTGACCTTTGGTGGGGGAGGGCACTCTGCAGAAATACTAAATCGTCTTGGTGATCAGGGCAGGTTGTATGCCTTTGATCAGGATACGGATGCCTTGAATAATGAAATTCAGGATGATCGATTTACCTTGATCAATGAGAATTTTCGATTTATCAGTCGCTTTTTAAGGCTGCATGGTGTGAAAAAAGTGGATGGTGTTCTGGCTGACCTGGGTGTTTCATCGCATCAGTTTGATAGCGCTGAAAGAGGTTTTTCAACCCGTTTTGATGCAGCTTTGGATATGCGCATGAATGCCGATGATTCGATTACTGCCTTCGAGGTCGTGAACCGGTATAGTGAAGAAGATCTGGCAAATGTGCTGTATCAGTATGGTGAATTGAGAAATTCAAGAGCGCTGGCAAAGGAGATCGTCATGCAAAGAGCTGTTGCTGAAATTAAAACAAGCTTCGAGTTAAAAACTGTTTTAAAGCGTTTTTTGCCAAAATCCAGGGAGCATAAAATTTTGGCTCAGATTTTTCAGGCGATTAGAATTGAGGTGAATCAGGAGATGCAGGTCTTGAAGGAGTTTCTGAATCAAATACCTGAATTGTTGAATGAAGATGGAAGGCTGAGTGTCATTTCATATCACTCTTTAGAGGATAGGCTGGTCAAGAGGTTTATGCAATATGGTTTGTTTGAGGGGATGCCTGAAAAAGATTTTTATGGGAATGTGGAAGTCCCTTTAAAAAAGGTAGGTAAACTAGTGATACCATCATCAGAAGAGATAAAAAAGAATAACAGGGCAAGAAGTGCCAAACTAAGAATAGCAAAAAAGAACTAATCAAATAAGAAGCCAAATTTAAAAATGTCTAGAGTCAAACAAACCTTGTATAACATTCTGAAGGGGAAATTTCTGGTAGATGAAGATGCAAAGAAGAATTGGGGCTTTATCATTTTTCTTACCACACTGGCTTTGCTGATGATCACCAGTTCTCATCAAATCGATAGAAAAGTGCAAACTATCGCAAACCTCAACAAAGAAAAGCGCAAGCTCTATTCAGAATTTGTCGCAACACGATCAGATCTAATGAAACTGAAAATGGAATCAAGTATTTCAAAAAGGCTTGCGGATAACGGTTTATATGTGTCACAGATACCACCTCAAAAAATTAAGGTTATAATCAATAAGTAAGCATGGCTGTTGAAAAGAAACAAATATTAAATAAGCTCTACCTTCTTACAGGGTTTATGTTCTTGTTTGCCATGGCAATCATTTATAAGCTTATTGAGATAGAGCATATAGATGGGGATTCTTACCGGGTTCAGGCAGAGCAGGGAACTGTAAAGACGTTTGAAATTGCTGCAAATAGAGGTAGTGTTTATACGGCAGACGGTAGTTTGCTCGCTACATCTGTGTCAAGGTTTGATGTGCGAATGGATGCAGTGACTGTTTCTGATGAGGCTTTTGAATCTGGAATAAAGGAATTAAGTGAGGAGCTGTCTTCTATGTTGGGCAAGTCTTCAGGTTATTATGAGAACAAAATTCGAAAAGCTCGAGCCAATAAGAACAGGTATTTGTTTATCACCAGAAATCTAAGCTATAATGAGTACCAGCGATTGAGAAAATTTCCAATTTTTAAATTGGGTGCGTATCGTGGCGGCTTGATTATTGAACAACGTACGGTTCGGGAGCATCCTATTGGTAAGATCGCTGAAAGAGCTGTGGGCTATGATGATTACAGAGGAAGGGTTGGAATCGAAGGAAGTTTCTACGAGTTCTTAAGAGGAAAAAAAGGGCAGCGTTTAAAGCAAAAGATAGCAAAAGGGCAATGGAAGCCATTGAACGATAATAATGAGATTGAGCCAATTGACGGGAAGGATATCATTACCACGATAGATCTTAAAATTCAAGATGTGGCTCATCATGCCTTGTTAGGTCAATTAGAAAAATTTGAGGCTGATCATGGTTCTGTGGTGGTCATGGAGACGAAGACCGGTGAGATCAAGGCGATTTCTAATTTAGGAAGAACCAAAGAGGGGACCTATTATGAGCAAAGGAACTATGCCATTTATGAATCTCATGAACCGGGATCGACCTTTAAATTAATGGGGATGGTGGTTGCTTTAGAAGATAAGGTAGTCGATACGGCCCAGATTATCGATACAGAAAAGGGAGTTATTAGATTTCACGGGAAGCCAGTTAGAGATTCTCACCATGGAGGCTATGGTGAGATTTCAGCATCCAGGGTGTTTGAATTGTCTTCAAATGTTGGGATCGTTAAAATTATAAATGAAAATTACGGTGACAATCCTCAGAAGTTCATTGACGGTTTAGAGCGAATGAAAGTGGGCCAGAAGATAGGGCTTCCTATTAAAGGTGAAGGACAACCAAAAATTCCCAACCCTAAGGATAAAGATACGTGGAATGGCTTATCTCTTCCGTGGATGGCCTATGGCTATGGTGTTTCATTTACTCCTTTGCAAACATTGACTTTTTACAATGCAATTGCCAATAATGGCGAGATGGTGAAGCCTCGATTTGTGAAAGAAATCAGGGCTCAAAGCAATGTTGTTACGCGCTTTGAAAAGGAAGTCATTCATCCGCAAATCTGTTCACAGGAAACAATTGACAAGGTGAAGGAAATGATGTTGAATGTTGTGAAAAGAGGTACCGCCGAGAACATTTATGATGAAAATTTTTCAATGGCTGGTAAGACAGGAACCTGTCAAACTGAGTACTGGACAGATGATACCAAATATATTTCTTCGTTTGTAGGATATTTTCCGGCTGATGAGCCTAAATACTCTTGCATTGTTGTAGTGCATAAACCCAATAAAAAGACAGGGTATTATGGAAATATCGTTGCGGCTCCTGTATTTGAGAGAATTGCAAGAAAAATATATACAGATACACCTGTTGTAGAGGAGGTTCAATATGCGCAGTTGATCCCGGAGGTGGAAAATCAATACGAAGGGTATTATAAAATCATAAATGAAGAGTATTCAAAGGTGCCGGATGTCAGAAATATGCCTGGAATGGATGCGATTTCCTTATTAGAGAATATGGGCTTTAAGGTCAACTCTAAAGGAATTGGAAAGGTTAAGAGTCAATCTATTAAGGCTGGTTCTGCATTAAAAAAAGGAGAAGTAATACGATTGGAATTATCATAGGGTGAAAAAATTAACAGACATATTATATGGAGTTTCTGTTGAGTCAGTAAAGGGCTCGACCGGAGTAGCCGTGTCTGCTGTTGAATTTGATTCTAGAAAAATAGTGTCAGATTCACTTTTTGTGGCTCAAAAAGGATTGTTATTTGACGGTCATGACTTTATCTCTACCGCCATTGCTTCAGGAGCCATAGCGGTGGTGTGTGAGGAGCTTCCAGAAGAAAAACCTGAGGGTGTCACCTTTGTACAAGTAATGGATGCCAATGAGGCTCTTGCTATTATAGCTTCAAATTTTTATGATAATCCTTCTTCAGACTTAGTTCTTGTGGGAGTTACAGGAACGAACGGTAAAACGACCATAGCGACCTTGTTGTCAGAGCATTTTACGAAAGCCGGTTTTAAAAGTGGTCTGATCTCTACCATCAAGATATTGATAGGGGACCAACCGAGACCTGCTACGCATACCACACCTGATTCGGTGACCATTAACAGAGTGTTACGTGAAATGGTAGACAATAAAGTGACTCATTGTTTTATGGAAGTGAGTTCGCATGGAATTCATCAAAAGAGAACGCTGGGTCTGGACTTTAAAGGAGGAATCTTCACGAATCTATCACATGATCATTTAGATTACCACAAGACCTTTGCTTCTTATAGGGATACAAAAAAGATATTTTTCGATCAATTACCGGTGACAGCTTTCGCCCTGGTAAATGCCGATGATAAAAACGGCATGGTGATGCTTCAAAACACCAAGGCTAAAAAGTATAGCTATGCCTTGAAAACAATTGCTGATTACAAGGCGAGAATTATTGAAAATCAATTTAATGGGCTGCTTTTGAATATTGACGGGCAAGAGGTTTGGACCAAATTGATCGGGTCATTCAATGCGTATAATCTATTGGCTATATATGCAGCTGCAGATTTACTAGGTGCCGACAAGTACGAAAACTTAAGAGTTTTGAGTGAGCTCGATAATGTTTCAGGACGTTTTCAGCATACCGTATCAAAAGGAGGGGTAAATGCGATCATAGATTATGCTCATACACCTGATGCACTGAAGAACGTGTTGGAAACTATTAATTCTATTCGAACCTTTAACGAACAGGTGATTACTGTGGTTGGCTGCGGTGGAGATCGCGACAGAACTAAGAGGCCAAAAATGGGAAACATTGCATCGAGTTTAAGCAATCAGGTGGTGTTTACCTCCGATAATCCCAGAAGTGAAGATCCTGAAGAAATCATTAAAGAAGTTGAATCAGGAGTTCGTCCAGAGAATTATAAAAAAACAATCTCTATTGTAGACAGAAAACAGGCCATTAAGACTGCCTGTAAATTGGCACAAGAGGGTGATATTATTTTGGTTGCCGGAAAGGGTCATGAGACGTATCAAATTATAGGTGACGTGATATCAGGATTCGATGATTTTGAAATAACCAATCAATTACTAACTGAATTAAACAAATAAGCTACCAGGATGTTATATTATTTATTTGAATTTTTGGATGAGAATACAAGCCTTCCTGGTACTGGCTTGTTTCAGTATATATCTTTTAGATCGGCCTTGGCTTTCGCTTTTTCTTTATTGATTTCAACGATTTACGGAAGAAAGATCATCGATAAACTGCGTAGTCTTCAGGTAGGTGAATCTGTGCGAGATCTCGGCCTGGAAGGACAAATTCAAAAACAGGGGACTCCTACTATGGGTGGCTTGATTATTATTCTTGCAACATTGATCCCGGTCTTGTTGTTTGCGAAGCTTGACAATATTTATATTATTATTTTGATCGTGACGACAATTTGGATGGGGGCTATTGGTTTTGCCGATGATTATATCAAGGTGTTTAAAAAAAATAAAGATGGGCTGAAAGGTCGTTTTAAGATCGTTGGTCAGGTGTCTTTGGGAATCTTCGTAGGCTTGATGCTCTACTTTAATCCGGATGTGGTCGTAAAAGAAAAATTGCGCCATGGAGAGGTGGTCATCAGTCAGGAAGTAACTATTTCCTCCAATCGCTTTGGGGAAGCAGAAAAATCTACGAAAACGACCATACCTTTTGTAAAGGATAACGAATTCGATTATGCCAATTTACTCACATGGATGGGTGAGTGGACGAAGGATTATGTTTGGTTATTTTTCGTTGTTGTAGTCATATTTATTATTACGGCAGTGTCAAATGGAGCTAATTTGACCGACGGAATCGATGGTCTTGCGGCAGGAAGTTCAGCTATTATCGTTCTTGCCCTGGCTATTTTTGCCTGGGTTTCGGGTAATATCATTTTTTCTGATTACCTAAATGTTATGTATATCCCAAATTCGGGTGAGATCACCATTTTTATAAGTGCTTTTGTTGGAGGCTTAGTTGGTTTTCTTTGGTATAACACCTATCCGGCGCAGGTTTTTATGGGAGATACCGGTAGTTTGACCATAGGGGCTGTTATTGCTGTGATTGCCCTGTCTGTTCGTAAAGAGTTTTTGATTCCTATTTTGGCTGGAATTTTTCT
>CAYQPI010000073.1:0-2243 GCA_964419405.1 uncultured Flavobacteriaceae bacterium | reverse complement strand
TCAACCTTCCAAGAGTAACACTCTTTCAGTTTCTTAATTACTTAAGTCTGGAGAGTTTTGGTCAAATAGTACAAATCGTTCTCGTGTGGTTTAATTGAATACACCGGTTTGTGTATGAGCAGTAGCTCCTCCACGAGCGTTGATTTATAGTTTTAATTTTGTTTCTTTTTCAATTTTCCTGGTGACGACAATCTGAGCTATTGCTTATACACGTTGTTGTATTCAGTTAACTTCCCTAACCGCACCAGCTGATAGACATACAGCTGAAGTAAACATTTTAACCTTACAATCCGTAACGATTAGCCTTTCCATTTGTAAGGGTTTTCCGTCCAATTTCCGGTCCTATTTCCCGAACTTGCCTAGACTTAAGTAATCTTCAACCTTCCAAGAGTAACACTCTTTCAGTTTCTTAATTACTTAAGTCTGGAGAGTTTTGGTCAAATAGTACAAATCGTTCTCGTGTGGTTTAATTGAATACAACTTGTTATATGAATTTCGATGATTATTTATATCAGAACCCCTCCTGTGATAACGTTGGATTGTCTGTGTTGTTTTGTGGGGCTGACATTTGTTTTATTAAGGTATCCAGGGGGCTTTCTATGTTGAGCATGTCCTGTTTGCTCACATGAGTATAGATCATGGTGGTTTCTGGTCGTGCGTGGCCTAAAAGCTCTTGTATATACCTCACGTCTACGCCTTGTTCTAGCAAATGTGTTGCATAGCTATGCCTCAAGGTATGTGGTGTGACTTTTTTGTTGATTCTTGCCAATTTACAGGCTCTTTTTAAAAAGTTTCTCACGCTCACCGGTGAGTACTGTCTCCCTGGGCTATTGCCTTCAACAAAGTATTTTTTAGGCCTATAGGTCATTAAATAATTGTGAAACAACTGCCTAAAACTCTCTGCCATGATCACGTACCTGTCTTTTCTTCCCTTTCCATTCCGAACAAAAATCTGTCTTCTGTTCACATCTATATCATTTAGTTTTAAATTGATCAACTCCCCTATTCTCAATCCGCTTGAATACAAAAGTCCAAGCACTGCCTTATGTTTTAAATTTCTGGTGTTTCTCAAAAGATCGATCACTTCTTGTTTTGACAGTACTACAGGTAAAAAACGGCTTTTATGTGGTCTTTCTAAACTGAGGTTATCGATCCCGCATTCGGTATGAAAACTGGCAAACTGCTTCATGGCGCTGATCACCTGTCTATGAGTGCTCACAGAGTATTTTCTATCCACACAAACATCTTCAATAAAACGCTCTACATCCCTGTTTTCTATGGCACTTATGGCTTTGCCTTTTAAATAAATAGTGAAATCTAAAATATGAATATAGTAGGTTCTCACCGTGCTTTCACTCAGCACCTTTCCCCTCATATATCTTACAAAGCCATTTAAATTTGCTTTATCAACCTTGTTCAATTTCTTGGCCCTTTCTTCTCTAATTCGCTTGACCAGCTGTGCTCGTCTGACAGGCTTGGCGACTTTAATCTTCAAAGTATGGTCAAAAACCACGGTCCTTAATCTGCCATAAGCCCGTTTAGCATCTTCAATATTTTGTTTGTTATAAGGTAAATACCAGGATCTCAAATGAGGATTCCAAAAAGCGCACAGCTGCCTTGATACTGTGATAAGTTCTTTATTATATGCAAACCGAATCAATAGAACTACATCTGAGCCTATAGTACCCTTCGACAAAATAACCTTGTGCATCATGGCGAACTAACGTTTTAGAAGCTTCCCATTTAAAAAAGGCCAACTCTAAACCTTTTTAAGTAAAAAGAAGCGTGTTTCTAGTAACTTAGTCCAAAACTGGGTCAATGGTTAACGACCTCAGCTAATTCTATCTCATATACAACTATCTCGGCTGAGACATATAGATCATATCAACAACGATTAAATCGGCTCTTTCATCAAACTGAGATTTCGCTTCTGAATCGTATTCAGCAACAAAATCAAAGTTAATGATCAGATACATCTTTGAAGCCACAGGAGTGCCGTTTAACGAGGCTGGCATCCATCCTGTTTTAAATTCAGCTATTGCGCTTTTAATCGGTTCGATCAGTTGCAGATCATAGCAACTTTCAATCGTATAATTCATGGCCTCCCCAGATTCGTTTATCTCAAAAGATGACAAGACCATGCCGCTGGCTCCCTTATCAAAAAAGCTGACAGGTGGTTTAATATGATACTTAATAACCCTTCCCATTTCATCCTTAAAACCAATATACATGGCAGGATGATC
>CAYQPI010000072.1:0-2978 GCA_964419405.1 uncultured Flavobacteriaceae bacterium | reverse complement strand
AAGCAAACCCATAAATAGACTCGTAAAAAAGAATGATTTTTTCATCTAAAACATCTAAGATTTTTTCAAAAGTAATTTTTTTATATTTATCAGGCTATAAAAAAAATATAAATGAAAGCATTGGTTATTTCTGGTGGCGGCAGCAAAGGGGCGTTTGCAGGTGGAGTGGCTGAATACCTGATAAAAGAAAAGAAGCAAAACTATGATATTTTCGTTGGGACTTCAACCGGTAGTTTGATGTTAACCCATTTGGCTCTGGGAAAGGTTGCTGAGCTAAAAGAGATTTATTCCAATGTAGACCAGAGCACCATTTTTAGCAATTGTCCGTTTAAAATTAAAAAATACAAAGGGCATACCACAGTGAGTATCAATCACTTTAATACCATAAAGAACTTTTTAAGAGGAAGCAAGACCTTTGGAGAGAGTTTGCATTTAAAACATATGATAGACACAACTGTCAAAGATAATTACCTGAGGAAAGTGAAGGATCAACATAAAAAATTATTGGTGACGGTTTCTAACCTAACCTTGAATCAGGTGGAGTTTAAAAGTTTGGATGAACATAGTTTTGACGATTTTAGAGATTATATTTGGGCTTCCAGTAACTTTGTTCCTTTTATGAGCTTACTGGTTAAAAATAATTATGAATATGCTGATGGAGGCTTTGCCAATATGGTGCCCATCCGTCAGGCTATTGAGCAGGGAGCTACTGAAATAGACGCGATAATATTAGAAACTGAGGTGACACAACTCAATAGGATGCCTTCGAAAAACCCCTTTAGTTTGATAACAAACCTTTTCAATTATATGCAAATTCATATAGAGAAGTATAATATTTCCATAGGAAAATTAGCGGCTGAACATAAGAATGTAACATTGAATTTATACTATACACCCAGGGTGTTGACCACAAACACCTTGGTATTTGAGAAAGAAAAAATGCGTAAATGGTGGAAGCAGGGTTATACCTATGCACGTAATATGGAAAACTAATTTATTTTTAAATTATTTATTGAATTTTTAAAATATATGTTTACATTTGCAGCTGATTTTATTAAAATGAGAACAATCACTTTACATCGTCATCATATTCATACTTGCACTCAAGCGAGCTAAATATGTTGTGATTAAAGTCAAAATATTTAAAACCCGTTTGAGCATTCAAGCGGGTTTTTTTATGACTCTATGTAGTGCTCAGACATAACTAACAAAAATGGAAAGATTAAAAATAGCAATTCAGAAATCAGGGAGATTGAACGAAGATTCCCTCAGAATACTTAAGGAGTGTGGTATCTCTGTTAGTAATGGTCTAGACCAGTTAAGAGCTACTGTGTCTAATTTTCCTATGGAGATTTTATACCTTCGAAACAGTGATATTCCCCAGTATTTATTAGATGGAGTAGTAGACATTGCCATTATAGGTGAGAATTTACTCGTTGAAAAAGACAAAGGACAAATTGAAGTGTTAGAACGTTTGTCTTTTTCAAAATGCCGTGTTTCTCTTGCTGTACCAAAAACCTTTGATTACACTTCGATCAAGGATCTAAACGGTAAAAAGATTGCCACATCATACCCAAATACCCTACAAATGTATTTGAAGGAGCAGGGAGTAAATGCGGAGTTGCATCAAATTTCAGGCTCAGTGGAGATTGCACCCAATATTGGGCTAGCGGACGCCATATGTGATATTGTAAGCAGTGGAAGCACCCTTTTTAAGAATAATTTAAAGGAAGTAGAGGTAATTGCCAAATCAGAGGCTGTATTGGCAGTATCTCCAAAGATTAGTGAAGAGAATAAAGCAACCCTGATGAAATTGAGGTTTAGACTACAATCGGTTTTAAAGGCTCGGAATTACAATTATATTTTAATGAACGTACCTAATGAAACCATAGAGCAGGTGATCAAGGTGTTGCCTGGGATGAGAAGCCCTACGGTACTTCCTTTGGCCGAAGCGGGTTGGAGTTCTATTCACACTGTGATTGAGAAGAATAAATTCTGGGAAATTATAGATGAGTTGAAAGTATTAGGGGCCGAAGGTATTTTAGTGGCACCAATAGAAAAAATGGTTATTTAATTTACTGAGATGAATAAGTTTTTTGATCCCGATAAAGCTACTTGGACTGATTTGCTTCAGAGACCGACACAAAGTTATAGACAGATAGAACCTATTGTGTCTGAGATTTTTGACGCTGTCGCAGTTCAAGGCGATGAAGCTGTAAAAAAGTATATAAAGAAATTTGATGGTGCCGTTCTGGAAAACCTTTTGGTTTTACAAAATGAATTTGATCAGGCTGAGGCATCTGTTTCAGAAGATTTAAAGCGTTCGATTGCTTTGGCTAAGAAGAATATTGAAATTTTTCATAAGTCTCAGCAAGTAGAAATAACAAAGACTGAAACATCAAAAGGGGTGTTGTGTTGGCAAGAAAAAAGGGCTATAGAGAAGGTTGGTCTTTATATTCCCGGAGGAACAGCTCCTTTGTTTTCGACCATTCTGATGTTGGCCATTCCGGCAAAAATAGCAGGATGTGAGGAAATTATCTTGTGTACACCAAGTGACAAAGACGCTAAGGTGCATCCGGCTGTATTATATACGGCCCAGTTATGTGGTGTAAAAAAGGTTTATAAAATTGGAGGTATTCAAGCCATTGCTGCCTTGACTTTTGGAACGGAAACGGTGCCTAAAGTCTATAAAATTTTTGGTCCCGGAAATCAATATGTGACAGTTGCAAAACAAATGGCCATGAAGTTTGATGTTGGCATTGATCTGCCAGCGGGCCCTAGTGAATTGCTTGTTTATGCCGATGATGGCGCCACGGCAAGTTTTATGGCTGCTGATCTGCTTTCTCAGGCAGAACATGGTGCAGATAGTCAGGTGATCTTGGTGTCAAGTTCAAAAGCCAAGATGGAGGAAGTTGAACAAGAGGTGTATCGCCAGCTGGCAACATTACCTCGAAAAGAAATCGCTGAAAAAGCGATTC
>CAYQPI010000071.1:0-2074 GCA_964419405.1 uncultured Flavobacteriaceae bacterium | reverse complement strand
ACAGGAATTTTTACTACTGATTTTTATGACGATCAGAATGGGATCATTATGGGTGGCAACTGGGAAGACAAAACAGATGCCCAAGCCTCTAAAGCAGTGACCAGAGATGGTGGTAAAACATGGAAGCTCCTTGGTGAAAATTCCATACCTGGCTATATTAGTTGTGTACAGTACGTCCCAGATTCGCAAGGAAAAAGAATAATGGCTGTTTCAACAGAAGGCATCTACCTATCAAATGATAGCGGACAGTCTTGGAATAAAATAGAAGAAAAGGGTTTTTATAGTTTGAAAATGGTCGATAAAGAAACGGCCTGGCTTTCTACCCATGAACAAATAGTGAAGATTAAATTAAAATAAATAATGAAATATACCCTCTCCCTTTTAGTACTGAGCTTATTCTTTATCTCATGTGAAAAAAGCAAATTCGAAAGAGAATTTGAATGCGAAACACCTTCAAGTTATACCCAAACCAAAACCTATAAGGACGTACTCGGGCATTTTGAAGTTGATGTACCCAGTAGCTGGAAGACAGAACTATACTATGATGAATATCAATCTGCTATCTATACGGCCGACACAACCAAAACCTTAAGAGAAACTTTTATCATTGATATGGCCTGGAGGCAAGGTGAATTGGTCCTGAACAAAGATTTCGAAATAAGAGTAGCTCAAAATGCAGAAAGGAATCTCAAGCTAATTCCTGTAAAATCTGGTTTTGGAGAATATTTAGGTCATCCAGCTTATTATCACATTGCCACTGGTAAAGGAGATGGTCTTAGCTGGCACTATCTTGAGGTTTACGTGCAACACAAAGTAGATGAATACTATGCGTTTACTTCAAAAATATATGGCGATGAATTTGTAAGCGAACGTATATGTGCCTCCTTCAGCATTTTTAATGACCTGGCATTTCTGGATTGAAATAATCTGCCTTTTTTTTCGTTTTATCATTGCTATGAGTTGTTTTATTCTCTCCTACCAATAATAAAACATTGTTATGAAAAAGAAAACTAGTATAGTTGCTGGTTTGTTTTTGCTGTTCCTTATTATTTATTCCTGTGAACGAGAAGAACAAATTAATTCTGATACCACTTCTGATACCGTCGGTACAACGTTGAACAAAGAAAATGACCCGTTGAACATACTAATTGAGAGTCGAAAACGACATCAAATGAGAATCGATCAGGTCAATAACTATGCGGAAAGCTCATTTGGATGTATGGACGCCTATTCGTTTGACAAAGTGAATCAAGGAAATTCAATTTGCTTTTTAGAAGATTTCGACAGGTGGGGCTGGTCAAATTATGTGGACGTTTCAGACCATCATTATACGCTGGGAGGCAAAACATACACCTATCCAATTTATGCCAGTGCCTTTCAATGTGACATCGAAAACAGTATGGAGGTTGGGGAAATGCAAATAAATATAAGCGGTAAAGAGGGAAGTCTCAATGCAAATATTCGCATTTCATTGAGCACTACAGAATTAATCATAAAAAAGTTTGCACTATATTCAGGCAACCAGGCTTATCCAGTAAATCAACACGGGCAAGAGTCTATTAACCATGAAGATTTTGACATTTCCATAAGTAATCTGAATGCGTCAACCTATGCCGTAAACAATATATCTTGGAATGATGCAGCCTATTTTATAACTCATATAAAACTATGCCCGCGACAACAAGAGCTATCGTTTAATTGAATCAATCATTGATCCATAGCAATTCATGCTTTTTTTTTGTTTCTATATGTGTCAGAATAATTATTTTTGAGAAAATTCTCTATTATGGACCATATTAAGGATCGATTTCTAAAATACGTAAGTTTTGATACCCAATCAGACCCACAGAGCAGAAGTACTCCAAGTACAGAAAAACAATGGGATCTGGCCAATTATCTGGTGGATGAATTAAAGCAAATTGGAATGCAGGATGTCAGCATAGACAAACATGCCTATATTATGGCAACCTTGGCTTCCAATGTAGCGCACAACGTACCAGTCATTGGGTTTATTTCGCACTTTGATACCAGTCCTGATTATACTGCTACCAATGTAAAACCACAGATTCACGAG
>CAYQPI010000070.1:0-4072 GCA_964419405.1 uncultured Flavobacteriaceae bacterium | reverse complement strand
CCATCATTGTTTTTAATAGATAGATCAGCACCCGCGTCAATCAATGCTTTTGCAATTTCTTTTTGATCAAATGTCGCTGCTGCAATTAACGGAGTAGATCCACTCATTTGATCCTTTTTATTAAGGTCTGTCCCTGCTGCTATATGCTGCTTAACAACTTCAAGGTTGCCAGACATCACGGCTGTTTGAAGATCCATATCAGGGGCATCAACTGCCGACTTTGCAGTGGTACTATTAGTAGAATCATTTTTAGCATTCGCACCCGATTGAGCACATGCTGTTGTTATTAATAGTACTATTAAGGAAATACTTAGGGCAGTTTTAATCGAAATCTTTCTTTGCGTTTTCATATTATTAGGTTTTAAAAATTATTAGGTTATTTTGTTTCTACAAAGATGCGACAAGCCCTAAATGCCTGCCAATCAGCTATGCCGCAATCTATATGAAGTTTGAAGATGCGATGAAAAACATGGCGCAAGCATATAAATTATGAGGCAAAACCATATTTTTCGATAAATCTACAGGGTGTTTCATTGTAGGTGTCTACATAAATTTTTCTACTTTCGTAAGAACTTAGTTCGGCATGTCAGATACCTCAAAAAACAGATCAGAATTTATTCAAAAAGCAGAAGTCATTGTTCTGGAGCATATTTCGAATGAACAATTTGGAGTGTCAGAACTAGCCGAAGCGATGAATATGAGTCGTTCTAGCTTGCTGAGGAAGATCAAAAAAGAAACGCAGCTTTCTGCAAGTCAATTTATACGTCAGATCAGGCTTGTAAAAAGCATGGAGCTATTAAAACAGAAGTCGTTCACGGTTTCTGAAATATCGTATCAAGTAGGCTTTGGAAGTACTTCCTATTTTATCAAATGTTTTCGGGAACATTACGGGTATCCTCCGGGTGAAGCTGCTAAAAGAGACATCGAAGCGCAGCCTGTTGAAAAACCGGCCTCTTTATTCAATACATATAAATGGTTTTTATTAGGTACGGCTTCAGTAGTTTTAATCGTTCTTTCTTTTTATATATTCCATAAAAAAGATGCCCAGCCTGTTGAAATTGAAAAATCCATTGCTGTATTACCCTTTAAAAATGAAAGTAGCGATTCTCTAAACCTGTATTTTGTCAATGGCCTTATGGAGTCGAGTTTAAACAACTTGCAAAAGATCGGAGACCTGCGTGTTATCAGTAGGACATCGGTAGAGAAATACAGAAAAACTACCATGACCATTCCTGAAATTGCCGAGGAATTGAATGTTGCCTACCTGGTAGAAGGTAGCGGACAACGTGTGGGAGATCAGGTATTGCTTAACATTCAGTTGATCGAAGCTTCATCTGACAGGCCTATTTGGGTGGAACAATACAGTCGAGAAGTGGAAGATGTATTCGCACTTCAAAACGAAGTCGCAAAAAAAATAGCCACCTCGATCCAGGCTGTAATAACACCTGAAGAATTACAACAAATTGAGAAAATTCCTACTGACAACCTAGTGGCTTATGATTATTACCTTCAAGCCCTGGATTCTTATTACGACCGAAGCCGGGAAGGATTGGAAATAGCCATTCCTCTATTTAAGAAGGCCATCGAAGAGGATGAGAAATTTGCACTCGCCTATGCACATACCGCCATCGCCTATTATTTCATGGATTTAAACCAGGCAGATAAGCAACATACTGAAGACCTGAATAATTATTCGGATAAGGCACTCTTATACGATTCAAAATCTGCTGTAAGTCTCATATCAAAGGCGCTGTACTATATGACCATCGAAGACTATAGGTTGGCCCTACCCTATCTTGAAAAAGCGCTGGAGTACAACCCAAACTCCTCAGCCGTTATTCAAATGCTGTCTGATTTGTATGCAAGGGCCATCCCGAATACCGGAAAATACCTGGAATATGCGTTGAAAGGAGTACAACTTGATATCGCCGCCAATGATTCGGTCCAGAAAAGCTATATCTATTTGCATTTGGCAAACGCTCTGGTTCAAACCGGTTTCGTTGATGAAGCAATTAGCTATATTGATGAGTCGCTTAGTTATAATCCAGCTAATTATTTTTCTCCCTTGGTCAAAACGTATATCATGTATGCCAAGAACAGGGATTTGGAAGCCGCCAAAAATGAATTGAACTATCAATATAACAAGGATAGTACCCGATTAGATATTTTACAGGAAATTGCTAAAACCTATTATTTTCAACGAAAATATGATTTGGCATTTACTCATTACAAGCGCTTTGCAGACGCCAGAGAAACATATAGACTGGATATGTATCCTCATGAAGATCTCAAGATTGCTTGGATCTACCAAAAGCAGGGCTTGCATGAAGAGGCAAATAAGTTTTTTGATTCCTACGCCACCTATTGCAAAGAAGATCAGTCTATGTATAAGAGTGCCAGTATGGCCTCAAAGTATGCCTATGAAGGAAAAAATGACCTGGCCATTGAACAGCTCAAAATTTTTGCTACGCAAAGCGGTTTTCAGTATTGGATAGTAGTTTTTATGGAACAAGACCCCATCCTTGAACCACTTAAAAATCATCCAGAATTTGAGGCGGTAGTGGAGAAGATCAAAGAGCAGTTTTGGAAAGATCACGATCAGTTAAAAGCTACCTTACTTGAAAAGGGGCTGCTATAAGCGATTTTCCTTACTGCAAAAACTCCTTAAAATCCCCTTCAAAAAAACTATTAAAATCATCTTCAACAATTTCATTCCAGACCTCTGAAAGTCCCAATTGTCGAGATAAATGGTAAGAATCTTTTCGGTCTTCAATCATACAATATAAATAGTCTTTGTCATTTATACTGTCAAAAAAAACTAACAAGGCTCCTATGAGGAATTGAATATTATCATTACTGTCCGCTCTCAGCTGTAAGCCAAAATAAATACAATTCTCATTAAATACAGGATCTACAATATGCGAGTGATTTAGTTCATACCATTTTATTCTTTGATTTCTTAAGTCTTGATAGGCCTCTTTAGCGATGGGTAACACAATTGAAAACCCTCCATAAAAGCCAAGCTCATCCGTAATAATTATATTCGCTTCAGGGATATGAATAACAGCCTCTCGAAATGCCTCAAGCAAACTTTTTTGAAAGATCTCAGAAATTTGTAATGAATTCTTAAGGTAGTTATAATCTAGATCTAAGTCAATCGTTCTTATCCTCTCTGATTTTACATTCATTTTCATTTTATACCAGGAGGCATCAGGAAGATCAATCGTTAATTCAGAAAGTGAATACTTCTGGGTCTTAAAATCAAAATATGTCGGAATCGGATCATTCGCATTCAAATTCCTGATGAGTTGAAAAGGTAATAATGTCTCTTCTACCAAAGCAGATACCTTATCCTCCTTTATGATAGTCTCATTTTTCTCCCACCGTTGAACTGTTCTGATATCTGCATTTAATATAATGGCTAATGCTGCTTGTGAGATACCATTAAATTTTCTAAAATCTTGCAGTAATTCTCCTAAGGAATGGTATTTTTTCATTTTCTGATATGAAACATAAAAATAGTAAAAATTGTAATCGGGCACGCTACGCCGTAATGATGTTTAGCAAGAGGTTTTAATTTCGCTTCATAATTCATACATAAAAGAACTCATGCTAACAACAATTTGCATAATAGGTATTGTGGTTATTAAGTTTATTATCATTCAGGGATTGATGCGACTGGGTATATAATTTACTACCTGTTCGTACTAATTACCATACTTTTTACAATGAGAAAAATTAATTAACACAACTTTAATTATTACAAATATACTGTACGATTATATTTGTGTCATGAAGTTACAAAAAGTATGCACCTTATTTTTCGTATTTCTTGGTGTTTGTACTTATCCACAAAAGGTAAAAAAACATCATGCAGGATTCAAATCCCTGCACCTTATTGATTCCACACGCACATACAAGCCTGATGCAGCCTTAAATGACAAGCTTCGTTACAGACCCTTAGATATTGATATCTGGTATCCAACAGCTAAAGCTGGTAATAATAGAATGCTGTTTGAAGACCTGTTCAAACTTCATGAAGAACGAGCTAATTTCTATCAGGATGAAGAAG
>CAYQPI010000069.1:0-2458 GCA_964419405.1 uncultured Flavobacteriaceae bacterium | reverse complement strand
CAAGCCTAAAGGAAACAAATCAAATTCCGGATCTTTTAAGGGAAAATCAAAAGATAAAAACTTTAGACCTCATCCCGAAAAAATCAAATCTTTTAAAAAAGGACCTTCCACAACAGTAAAAAAAGCTGAATCGGATGAAATACGACTTAACAAGTACATTGCTAATTCTGGGATTTGTTCTCGAAGAGAAGCTGACACGTTTATCAGTACAGGAAGTGCCACTGTAAATGGTAAGATCATTACTGAAATGGGTTATAAGGTAAAACCTGGTGATGAAGTCAGGTTTGATGAGGTGCTTATTTCTCCAGAGGCGAAAAGGTATGTGCTGTTGAACAAACCTAAGAATTATATCACCACTATGAGTGATGAAAGAAACAGGAAAACGGTTATGGAATTGATCCACAGGTCTACCAAGGAGCGCATATACCCTGTGGGCAGACTTGACAGAGAAACGACTGGCTTGCTATTATTTACCAATGACGGTGACATGGCTAAAAAGTTGACACATCCAAAGCATAATGTAAAAAAACTATATCACGTTACTTTAGATAGAAAACTCTCTATGGCAGATCTTCATAAGATCGCTGAGAACTTTGTGTTGGACGGTAAAATGGTTTTTGTAGATAAGGTCTCTTATATTGAAAACAAACCTAAATTTGAAGTAGGAATTGAAATTCACTCCGGAAGAAACAGGATCGTTCGAAGAATCTTCGAACATTTTGGGTACAAGGTTGTGAAGCTGGATCGTGTTATATTTGCCGGTCTTACCAAGAAAAACCTCGGGCGTGGAGTGTGGCGTCATCTAACAGAACAGGAAGTGAACAATTTGAAAATGATTTAATAAAAAAAGACTGCTTTTCAGCAGTCTTTTTTTTATTCTACAATTAGTCTTCTCGAGCTACTGCCAAGTTCAGAACTTATCTTGAGCAAATAAATAGACGGTTCTAAAAATGACACATCATATTCCGTATCAGGATAAAAATCTCCTGAAATAGTACTGACCAATCTACCGGTAAGATCATAGATCTCAACTTTCTGAACATTTTTGTTTATTCTAAACGAACTTTCTGCCGGATTAGGATAAATATTCAAACCACTCAACGGATCGTATTCTTGAACAGGTAAAATAACCTGACTGCTCCCATACACTCTAAATTCTCCAGGCTGCAAGGATATTGGTTGATTCACGTTACTTACATTCAGTTCTGCATTGTCATCTAACAAATCGTACCAAATACCTGTTTCCTGAAAATCAGGATCAATACTCTGTGCGACAACACCAAAATTACCAATCACATTAACGTATTTTAGATTGGCACCATTGATCTCATTGGTCAATTGTATTTTTTTCAAACCTGTCGCCGCATTTGCATCAACAGAAAAATTCTTGGTTGTAAATATATCTTCCTGTTTCCTCAATTTGATCAGATCGGCCCATACATCATAAATAGCCTTCCTCTCGGGATCATCAAAATAGTCCCATCGAATAGGCTTGTTTGAAACCCTGCAATTCGTATTTATTGTTCCATTAGGGCAATAATTAATGCTATAATCATAACCTAACTCTCCAAATTGCCATATCATGCGTGGTCCTGGTACAGTGAAATAAAACGCGCCGGCTAATTGTTCTCTCGTCAGTGCAATTGAAAGATCCTTTATCGAATAACTCCCGCTTGAATTACCAAATTCAAGGTTCTTGTACATCAGTCTTTCTTCATCATGACTTTCCATATAAGCTACATTTGCAGGAACGTCCCATCCTCTGTTTTTGTAATCTATCCATGAAAAATCAGATTTACCATTTTCATTGTATCCCATGGTTCCTTCATTATAAGGGTCAGTCAGTTTGCTCCACATCATGATCCCCTTACCTTCATTAAGCCTGTATTCTACCCATTGAGTCTCTTCCGTATTGGTACCAAGGTGCTCAAATATGATATAAAAATCATCATTGACAGCCCATTGATAGTCAGCATATTCTTTTAAAACAGCCACCCGGTCTGCCTGAACAGCATTGGTACAGGATTCACTTCCGGTACAATTCTGTGTAAAACCCTTGGTCAGATCCCAGCGAAATCCGTCTATGCGATATTCATCTATCCAATATTGACTGGTTCTTTTTACATAGTCTTTTGTAGCTTGTTTACTGTGATTATAGTCATTGAACACACTGTACGAATGGGTCGCTACCTGGTTGAAAAAAGGGCTGTCTGCACTTGCCTGTCCTCCATATCCGCCTTCAGAATCATTCCACAGCCTATAGTAAGGATTCTGGCCGGTTGCATGATTGTAGACAACGTCAAGAATCACTGCCATATTTCGTTTATGACATTCATCAATGAGTTGTTTAAAAGCCGTTGGCGTTCCATAATACTTATCCAATGCCATATGAAAAGATGGATTGTAACCCCATGATTCATTCCCGTCAAATTCACTAACAGGCATGAGTTCAATAGCA
>CAYQPI010000068.1:0-11557 GCA_964419405.1 uncultured Flavobacteriaceae bacterium | reverse complement strand
TCTGTTGAACCTTTTGGAGAGGACCTCGACGACCTGCTGATACCAGAAGATGATGTCTATATCTTTAGAGAACTATACGACAGAACACAGGCTGAAGCACAAAATGACTTTCAGCAAAAAGATAAATATTCATTTAAAGGCTATTTCAAATCGGATGGAAAAAGTGGTATTCCATTAGGAGCCTTTAATGTGCCGAGAGGTTCAGTTAAGGTAACTTCAGGAGGAAGAGAACTGGTGGAAGGTGTAGACTATGTTGTCGATTACAATATTGGAAATGTTCAGATTATTAATCCGACTTTAATAGCCTCAGATGCCCCAATCCAGGTGGATGTAGAAAACAATATCGGTTTTAATCAGCAAAGAAGAAGGTACATGGGTGTGGATGTTTTACACGTCTTTAACGACAAACTAGCTATTGGAGGTAATATCATCAACCTCAATGAAAAACCTCTGACTCAAAAGGCACAATTTGGAGCGGAACCAGTAAACAATACAATTATTGGCGCCTATTTAACCTATAGAACTGAGGTGCCTAAACTGACCAAGTGGGCAAATGCCCTTCCAAATATCAACACCGATGTTCCTTCCTATGTTTCGGTTAGAACTGAATTAGCTTATTTGATCCCTGGCACACCAAAAGGAATTGATCTGGAAGGTGCTGCCACTTCATATATTGACGATTTTGAAGGAGCTCAGATTCCCCTGGATATTAAATCACCAAAACAGTGGTTTACAGCGAGTACTCCTTTGGGTCAAAGCGGTGATCTTGATTTTACCAATGGAAACGTTGCGGCAGGTCTTCCACCCGAATTGGAGACAGGAGCAAAAAGATCTAAATTTTCATGGTATAATATTGATCAGATTTTTTATGGCTCGTCGCTGCGCCCGCCAAATATTGACGCTGATGAATTATCCAGAGCCGAGGTAAGACAGGTCAACTATAGTGAGCTTTTTCCTCAGGTTGATCTGGATGTAACTCAGTCTAGTATCATCAGAACCCTGGATCTCGCCTATTTCCCGGCTGAAAGAGGTACCAACAATTATGATGACAGCTTTGGCGCTGATGGCAAATATATAAATCCTGAAGACCGATGGGCCGGAGTTACAAGGGCCTTGACGACTACAAACTTCCAGCAGGCCAATATTGAATATGTTCAGTTCTGGCTAATGGATCCATATGAAAACTACTCGATCAAGCCCGAAGAAGGAGGACCAGCGAACCCTCCCACGCTCCAGGATATGCAGGGAGAACTGTATTTCAATTTTGGAAATATTTCAGAAGACATCTTAAAAGATGATCGTAAAATGTTTGAAAACGGTCTTCCAATAGATGGGATTCAAATACCAGGAAGTAATGTAGAACCAACACCCTGGTCATCGATTCCAACAGATCAATCCTTGCTCTATGCCTTCCCTGAAAGTGATGAGGCCAGGTTAAATCAGGATTTGGGTCTGGATGGTGTCAATGACGCAGATGAGATTACTAAATATGGTACTGTCTTTGGGGATGATCCGTCTGCGGATAACTTCCATTATTTTCGTGGATCAGATTTCGATGCACAAGATGCGTCCATCATTACGCGATATAAAGATTTTAGTCTAACACAGGGAAACTCTCCGACGATCAATAATTCGGTTGAAAACTATCCTACTTCTTCCACTACCTATCCAGACGTTGAAGATATTAACAAGGATCAGACGATGAGTGCCATTGAAAGCTATTATCAGTATAAGGTTTCTTTAGACAAAACAGACCTTGTCGTTGGACAGAATTACATTGTCGACTCAAGGGTCACCACGGTGACATTGGCCAATAATACGACCCAGACTACTACCTGGTATCAGTTTAGAATTCCTATAACAACCCCAGAAGATCCAAACAATATTATCAATGATATGGCTGGATTTACTTCTATCCGTTTTATGAGAATGTTCTTAACCAAATTCAAGATTCCTGTGGTATTAAGATTTGGAGAATTACAATTGGTAAGAGGAGATTGGAGACGGTATACCAAAACTCTTGATGACAATATTCAACCTCCTCAGGAAATTTCACCTGAGGAAAATCAAAATTTCGAAGTTGGAGTTGTCAACATCGAAGAAAACGAAGACCGAGAACCCATTCCTTACAGGCTCCCACCTGGCATTGAAAGAGAACGTTTGCAAGGAACTACAACTATTCAACAACAAAATGAACAATCTGTTACCGCAAAGGTAACCGATCTGCAACCAGGCGATACAAGAGCCATTTTTAAGAATACAACCTTTGACCTAAGAATGTATAAACAGTTAAAAATGTTTATCCATGCTGAAGGGGTTCAGGGAGAAATTGAGGTAAAAGACGATGAGTTGATCGGAATTGTGCGTTTGGGAAGTGATACCGACGACAACTACTATCAATTGGAAATTCCCCTGAAAATAACTCCTTTTACGGCAACAACCGCAGAAGAAATATGGCCGTTTGAAAATAATGTCGATGCAGACATCGAAGCATTTGGAAATTTAAAACTGGAACGATTGGAAGTCGGTGCTCCGGTGAATCAATTATATCCACAGCCAGTGGCAGGTGAAGAAGCCGCATATAGAATAAGGGTAAAGGGGAATCCAAACTTATCGAATATTAGGACCATCATGTTAGGTGTAAAAAACAACAGCACTATTCCGAAAAGTATGGAATTGTGGTTCAATGAATTGAGGGTTTCGGATTTTGATAATAAGTCGAGCTGGGCAGCGATTGTCAATGCCGATGCCAATCTTGCTGATTTTGCAGATATCTCTTTGACAGGAAGCATGCATACTGTAGGATTTGGAAGTCTTGACCAAATGGTCAATGAAAGAAGTCAGGATGAGATGAAACAATACGGATTGGTATCAAATATCAATATTGGTCAACTACTCCCTCGAAGAGCCAGCATGAGCATTCCGGTGAATTTTAGTTTTGGAGAAGAATACCGTGACCCTAAATACGATCCAAGATTTCAGGATGTTTTATTTCAGAACGGAACCACAGACAGTGAATTGGCCAGAGACTATACCCAGAGAAAAAGTTTGAATTTCATCAACGTTCGAAAAAACAGAACTTCTCAAAGTGGTAAACCCAGGTTCTACGATGTGGAAAATTTATCTCTATCTTATTTATATAATGAAACTTATCACAGGGATTATAATATCCAAAAATTTATTGACCAAAAAGTACGGGCCTCTGCCAATTATACCCATAGTTTTCAACCCAAAGTAATAGAACCTTTCAAGTCCTGGGGATTGGTTAGTGACAAGGCATATTTACAGTTTATAAAAGACTTTAATATCAATTTATTGCCAACCTCCTTTGCCATCAACTCGAATATTATCAGAACCTACAATGAGCAATTGTCTAGATCATTGGTAGAAGGTCTGCCTGATCTGCCTTTGCTGCAACAAAGAAATTTTATGTTTGACTGGGACTATCTGGTGGCATATAACCTGACAAAGTCTTTACAGTTTTCACTAAGAGCCTTAAACAATTATGTGTACGATGAATTTGACGGGGATGAAAACATTCAGCTATATGACAACTTCTTTCGAATTGGACGTCCGGAACACTACCATCAGACCTTTAATGTAACCTATAAAATTCCTTTTGATAAATTCCCTGTATTGAGTTTTATTAACGGAACTTATAATTATACCGCCGATTATGATTGGCAGGCTCCAGCATTTACCATGATCGACGACATTGGCAACACGATTCAGAATGCCAACACTCATAATTTGACTGCCGACATGAATATGGACAGGCTGTATGATTATATCGGTCTCTCAAAATTGTTTACCAAACGAAAAACAGTCGATGTAAAACAAGATCCGGAAACAGGCCAGCAGCTCAAAGCCAAAAAAGGGCTTTCAACAGGACAAAAGGTAGGTCGTGTAGCAGTTGACATTTTAACTTCAGTAAAAAATATACGACTTTCCTATACTGAAAATAACGGAACTTTTTTACCAGGCTTTGTTCCTGAGTTTGGGTTTTTGGGTCAAACAAATTATTCTGGTAGCCTTGCCCCTACTTTTGGGTTTGTATTTGGTAGCCAGGCCGATATCTTAGACAAGGCCATTACCAGTGGCTGGTTGATATCAAGAGATCCAAATGACAATTTCTATGCGAAGAACTACAGCAGATCTCACTATGATAAATTTGACTATTCGGCAAATATTAAATTTACCAGAGATCTGGATATTGAGTTATTTGGAAACAGAACCTATACTGAAAGTTTCAACCAACAACTCGACGTGATCAACGGAGAATTAGATCCTACACCTCAAAACGCTGTAGGAAACTTCAGTATTTCACAAGTAATGCTCGGCACGTCATTTAAAGATAATAGCGAGTTATTTCAGCAGTTCAAAGATAATCGAGCCATCATTTCTCAAAGACTTTCTGATGAAACCGGTGGTGACATTGATGGTTTCGGAGGTACAAATCAAGATGTGGTACTTCCTTCATTTTTAGCAGCCTACACGGGAAAAGATGCCAATTCAATTCAATTGACAGCTTTTAGAAAAACACCTGTTCCTAACTGGAGAATCTCCTATAAAGGCCTTATGGCAATACCTTGGGTAAAAACAAATTTCAGAAGCTTTACCCTGGAACATAGCTATCGTTCGATCTATTCGATTTTATCGTTTTCAAATAACCTGAAATACGATGCTGATAATCCCTATGAAGATGTGAACAGGGATATTGCCGGAAACTATAATCCTCAAAAACTGTATAATGGTGTGAACATGATCGAAGAATTCTCTCCTTTGATTCGTGTTGATTTCAAATTGAAAAATTCCCTTTCTGTAAGAGCTGCATTTAACAAAGACAAGGCATTAAATTTAAATTTCAATAACAATACTGTTACAGAGGTTACAGGTGAAGAAATTGTGTTGGGAATGGGCTATCGAATTAAAAATGTAAAAATGAAATTCAAATCCGGAAGCGGTGGCGGATCAACCACGTTTCAGGGTGACATTAATCTAAAACTGGATATGGGAATTCGTGACAATCTCACCATCGTCAGAGCCTATGGAATTGAGGATGAAATTGATAATGACCAGATCACCGGTGGACAAAGCCTTGTGTCCTTTAAATTTCTGGCAGATTACTCTTTGAATAAAAATTTACTCACCTCCTTTTTCTTTGACTATAATAATTCTAAATTTGCAATATCAACAACCTATCCCCGAACTTCGATCAATGGAGGTATCAGTGTAAGGTATATTATCGGAAATTAATTTAAAGCTTAAAAAATGAACATACCAGAAAATTTAAAATTCACGAAAGATCACGAATGGGTAAAAATTGAAGGCGACATTGCAACTGTAGGAATTACTGATTTCGCCCAGGGCGAACTTGGTGACATCGTTTATGTCGATGTGGAGACTGTAGACGAAAGCATTGATCAAAATGAAGTTTTTGGCAGTGTTGAAGCCGTTAAGACAGTATCTGATTTGTTCATGCCACTAAGTGGAGAAATTATTGAATTTAATGAGGTCTTGGAAGACGCTCCCGAAAAAGTGAATACAGATGCATACGGAGATGGCTGGATGATAAAAATAAAACTGAGCAAGGTCTCAGAAATTGACGGTTTACTAGATGCTGCAGGATATAAAGAGGTTATTGGAGCGTAATTCACTGCTCATCGCTATTGTTGCTACTATCGTGCTCGCCATCCTAAGTCTGAGCGTTGTGCCCAAAATCAACATGGGTTTGGGGATTAAATCAGGCGACAAGTATTTGCATTTTATCGCCTATTTTGGACTTACCACACTGTGGTATTTTGCCTTGAAAGACAAAATACGTCAAAAGGTGTTTAAATTTTTTGTACCTTTAGCATTAATCCTTTATGGCATCATTCTTGAAGGTTTACAAAGTGGACTAACTACCTATAGAACCGGTGATGTATATGATGCAATTGCAAATGCAGCTGGTGTCATCGTAGCTTTATTGGTTTTTAACCGATTGTTAAAGTGGTACAGGACAATTTAAAAATTACTTGTTTTTGTGCAGATTATTTCATTAAATTAGCGCAGTATAAAAATTTTAAGAGAACATGGAAGTAAAAAAGAACCCAAAAGCGAATCTGGAAAAGCATAATAAACAGTTTATGCTGTTAGGTTTGGCCCTGGCTTTAATTCTTATTTATATAGGAATTGAATGGAAAACGTTCGAGAGAACAGTTTCTGACCTGGGATTAGCTAATATTGAGGCTGAAGAAGAAATTGATATACCAATTACGGAAAGAATTCAAGAAATTAAACCACCTCCA
This sequence comes from uncultured Flavobacteriaceae bacterium, assembly GCA_964419405.1. GTDB lineage: Bacteria > Bacteroidota > Bacteroidia > Flavobacteriales > Flavobacteriaceae > Lutimonas. The sequence goes on along the minus strand of CAYQPI010000068.1, from coordinate 5,267 downwards.
CCACCTCCTCCTGCGCCTGAAAAAATTGAAATAGTTGAGGATGAAGAGGATATTGAAGAAACCGTTTTAGAATCGACAGAAACAGATGAAACTGAAGCTGTAGAAGTGGAAGAAATCGAAGAAATTGTTGAAGATGAAGAGGTAATTGATGACGTGCCATTTGCCATTATTGAAAATGTGCCGGTTTACCCAGGGTGTAAAGGAAGTAATGATGAAAAGAAAAAGTGCATGGTTGATAAAATCACCAAACACGTGAATAGAAAATACAATACAGGTCTAGCTGGTGATCTCGGTTTGAGTCCAGGTAAAAAAAGAGTGTATGTTCAATTTAAAATTGACCAAACCGGAAAAATTACAGATGTTAGAGCAAGAGGTCCTCATGCCAGATTAGAAAAAGAGGCTGTAAGAGTAGTAAAATTACTACCAGAAATGACTCCTGGAAAGCAAAGAGGAAGACCTGTAGGTGTTAAGTATACCCTACCAATTACCTTGGTAGTAGAATAAAATCTGCTCAACAAGAGCGCTTAAAAGGTCATATATCATGAATATATGACCTTTTTTTATTTCCCATCAACCTTATTTTTTACTTCAAAGAAAGTGAAGATTAGCCGTCCTTGGCAGGAAGCATGATAAAAATCATATTTTAACTTAAACTATTTATCTAACTTAGAGGGTATTACCAATCCCATTGATCATGTTAGCTAAAAAAAGTTCCAAGGCACGGTTGTCTCCACATAGAAAATTATTCTTTCAATTAGGACTTGTACTTACGCTGATCATCATCTACATTGGCATTGAATGGAAAACCGTTGACAGACAGCTCGGCGAACTCGAGCAGGTAACAGTAGATTCAGAAGAGGTCATTGATATTCCAATTACGCAAAGGATTTTAGAGGTAAAACCTCCCCCTCCACCCCCTCCGGCTCCTGAAAAAATTGAAATCGTCACCAATGAGGAGGATATTATCGAAACTGTGTTAGAATCGACCGAAACAGACGAATCAGAATTTGTTGAAGTGACTGAATATGAAGATATAGACGAAATTATTGAAGAGGAGGAAGTGATTAAAGATATTCCGTTTGCCATCATTGAAGAAGCTCCGGTATATCCGGGTTGTAAAGGAAATAAAAAAGACTTACGCGAATGTCTTCAGCAGAAAATTAACAAACATGTTCATAAACATTTTGATTCAGATATTGCACAAGACCTTGGTTTGACAGCAGGAAAGAAAAAGGTGTATGTGCAGTTTAAAATCGATAAAACAGGAGAAATAGTAGACATCAGAGCAAGAGGTCCTCATAGTCGTCTGGAAAAAGAAGCGGTTCGGGTAGTTCAGCTCTTGCCTCAGATGACACCAGGAAAACAACGTACCAAACCCGTTCGAGTGTCTTATACCCTGCCCATTACACTGGTAGTTATTCAATAAATACTGCATCAAGGAATTTCTCAGACACCCCTTATTCTTTGCCTTTCAACGTCGCAGGTATCAGTATAAATTTGTAAATTTGAATTTATAATTCATATGAATGATTCCAAATCTAAATAATTTACCTTCCTACGATACTGTAGGTGTTCAAGAAAGAGTAGACAGATTTTGCAAAAGAAGCATTAAGAAAACTTCAAAGGTAGAAGGCTTAAAATTGGCCTTAAGCATGATCGATTTGACAACCCTTGAAGGAAAGGATACACCCGGAAAGGTTCAGCAAATGTGTTATAAGGCGCTTCACCTTCATGAAAAGTTAGAGAATATTCCAACAGTTGCTGCGATTTGTGTTTACCCTACCTATGTTAAGATAGCTAAAACCGCCCTCGGAAATTCAGGTATTCAAGTCGCCTCAGTTGCCACGGCCTTTCCAAGTGGCCAATCAAGCAGGAATACCAAAATAATAGATACGAAATTTGCTGTTGACCAAGGTGCTGACGAGATCGATATGGTGATCTCCAGAGGTGAATTTTTAGCGGGCGAATACAACTTTGTTTTTGATGAAATCGCTGCTGTTAAAGAAGCCTGTGGTAAGGCACATTTAAAGGTAATCCTTGAGACAGGCGAATTAGACACCTTGGATAATGTTAGAAAAGCCAGTGAAATTGCCATGTATGCAGGGGCTGATTTTATAAAAACATCTACAGGAAAAATTCAACCTGCTGCTACCATGCCTGTAACCTATGTGATGCTTGATGCAATTAAAGATTTTTATTTAACAACAGGAAAGATCATAGGCATGAAGCCTGCCGGAGGGATTTCTACTTCTAAAATCGCCTTACAATATTTGGTGATGCTCAATGAAGTACTCGGAGAAAAGTGGATGAACAAGAACTATTTTAGATTCGGTGCGAGCAGTTTGGCAAATGATATTCTTATGCAATTGGTGAAATCTGAGACTGGTTTCTATCAATCAGCAAATTATTTTTCAAAGGATTAAACATGACAAAAAAAACAGACAATACCTTGTTCAAAGCTGCATGGGTTTATGATGCAGCACCTGAAAGCACCGATCATATTTCAATAAAGAAGCAATATGACCTGTTTATTGACGGAGATTTTACAGCCCCAGCAAAGGGACATTACTTTGATACCGTCAACCCTGCAACTCATGAATTTATTTCTAAAGTTGCCGAAGCCACTTCTGAAGATGTAGATAAGGCTGTCAAAGCTGCAGACAAAGCCTTTAAGAAATGGTCAGCTTTGACTGGAAAAGAAAGAGGAAAATATATCTTTAGAATTGCGCGCTTAATTCAAGAAAGAGCCAGAGAACTTTCAGTAATTGAAAGTCTTGATGGAGGTAAACCCATTAGAGAATCAAGAGATATAGATATTCCGCTGGCAGCAAATCATTTTTTCTATTATGCTGGATGGGCAGATAAACTGGCTTATGCCTTCCCAAACCGAGAGGCTAAACCTTTAGGTGTAGTGGGTCAAATCATCCCATGGAATTTCCCATTGTTGATGGCTGCCTGGAAAATTGCACCTGCCCTGGCAACTGGAAACACCATAGTTCTTAAACCAGCTGAGACAACACCGCTGACCGCCTTAAAGTTGGCAGAGATCATAAAAGACAGTGGTTTACCTAAAGGGGTTGTAAATATTGTGACAGGGGCAGGCGATACTGGAGCTGCCATTGTGGAACATGATGCTATAAAAAAAATAGCTTTTACAGGTTCAACAGGAGTCGGTAAATATATCCAAAAGGCCATTGCAGGAACTGAAAAAAAACTAACGCTTGAACTGGGTGGCAAGGGTGCAAATATCATTTTTGAAGATGCAGCACTAGACCAGGCAGTTGAAGGGATCATTAATGCCATTTTCTTTAATCAGGGACATGTCTGCTGCGCGGGCTCACGATTATTCGTTCAGGAGTCTGTGGCAAAAATCGTCATAGAAAAGTTAAAAGGACGAATGAATTCCTTGATGATAGGTGATCCCTTAGATAAAAATACAGACATAGGTGCCATTAATTCTGAAAAACAGTTACAAACCATTGAAAACTATATAGACATTGGCTTAAATGAGGGCGGTGAAATTTACCAAGCTGATTGTGACCTTCCTAAAGTTGGAAATTGGTGCAAACCTACCCTTTTTATTAATGTTTCTCAATCACATCGTATCGTTCAGGAAGAAATATTTGGACCTGTATTGGCCATTCAAACGTTTAGAACCATCGATGAAGTAATTGAAAAAGCCAACAATACACCTTATGGCTTATCGGCAGGTGTTTGGACAGAAAAAGGTGCCAAAATATTTTACCTCACCCAAAAATTAAAGGCTGGGGTAGTCTGGGCCAACACGTTTAATAAGTTTGATGCAACTGCCCCATTTGGCGGGTATAAAGAAAGTGGTTTTGGAAGAGAAGGTGGATTACATGGCCTCAAACCATATGTAAAATTTGATTAACAATGAGCAGGATAGATATACAGAAAACCTATAAATTATATATTGGGGGTAAATTTCCCAGAACTGAATCTGGAAGGTATTTTCCCGTTCAGGATAAAAAAGGACGGCTCTTGGCAAATATGTGCCTGGCCTCACGCAAAGATTTTAGAAACGCTGTTGTAGCTGCCAGAAAAGCTCAATCTTCATGGCAACATGCCAGCGCCCTGAACAAAGGCCAAATCCTTTACAGGATCGCCGAAATGTTGGAAGGTAGAAAAGCGCAGTTCGTTTCTGAGCTTGTATCGCAAGGCTATGGTACTAAAAAAGCTAAGGAGGAAGTTGAAGCCTCTATTGACAGATTGGTCTATTACGCCGGCTGGAGCGATAAATACCAACAGCTTTTCAGTGCTGTAAACCCTGTCGCCAGTGCCCATTTTAATTTTTCTGCGCCAGAGCCTATGGGTGTAATTTCAGTTATTGCACCAGAAAATCAAGGCTTATTGGGATTGATTTCAGTCATAGCTCCGGCCTTGGTAGGTGGCAATACTCTGGTAGTACTAGCGAGTAATTCACTGCCGTTATGTGCAATTTCATTTGCTGAAGTACTGAATTCATCCGATGTACCAGCAGGTGTTGTAAATATTCTTACAGGAGAGAGAAAAGAACTCCTAACACATATGGCTTCTCATATGGATGTCAATGCCATTCTTTACACGGGTAAAGATCCTGATGAAATAAGAGAGGTCTCAGAACTTGCAAGTGAAAACGTCAAAAGAGTTGTTATTTACAAAAAACAAGAATGGCTTGGTGATCAAAATGAATCACCTTATTTTATCGAAAAAACACAGGAAATTAAAACCACCTGGCATCCAACCAAAGTTTAATATATTAGTTACATAGTCTTAAGTCAAATTTTTATGGAAAAACCAGATTATTTTGCGCATGAATCTGCCGTAATCGATGAACCCTGTACCATAGGAAAGGGAACAAAAATATGGCACTTTAGCCATATTATGGCCAATTGCAGCCTTGGAGAAAATTGTAATGTTGGTCAAAATGTAGTGATTTCACCCAATGTTCATTTAGGAAAGAATGTAAAAGTTCAAAACAACGTTTCCATTTATACTGGAGTCAATTGTGAGGATGATGTCTTTCTGGGGCCATCCATGGTATTCACCAATGTGATCAACCCAAGAAGTGCTGTAAACCGTAAAAATGAATATATGAAAACTACGGTAAGAAAGGGTGCTAGTATTGGAGCCAATGCCACCATCGTCTGTGGGAATGATATTGGCAAATTTGCCTTTATTGGTGCAGGTGCTGTCGTCGTAAAAGAGGTGAAGCCTTATTCCCTTGTGGTGGGAAACCCTTCGAAACAAATAGGTTGGATCAGTGA
>CAYQPI010000067.1:0-5474 GCA_964419405.1 uncultured Flavobacteriaceae bacterium | reverse complement strand
TGAATCTCCGAGTGCTGATTTGTTTAAGGCATTAGGCTGGTATGCCCTGACCGTATTGATAGGGTTGTTTTTGATGGTGGTCTTTTATACGACCCTGGTCATGATATTTACGGGTAAAAAGCCAAAAGAATTTTTGAACGGGATTTCTCCGGCTCAATTGCTGGCATTTTCAACCAGCTCGAGTGCCGCGACACTTCCGGTGACGATGGAGCGGGTGCAGGAGCATTTAGGCGTAGACGAGGAGGTATCTAGTTTTGTCTTACCCATAGGAGCTACTATTAATATGGACGGTACAAGCTTGTATCAGGCGGTAGCTGCTGTTTTTATCGCACAGGCCTTTGGCATGGATTTATCCCTTGGTGTACAATTAGGTATTGTAGCCACAGCCACGCTGGCCAGTATAGGTTCAGCGGCGGTGCCAGGCGCCGGGATGGTCATGCTGGTCATTGTTTTGGCCCAGGCAGGTATACCTGAAGCCGGATTGGCATTGATATTTGCTGTTGACAGACCTCTGGATATGTGCAGGACCGTAGTCAATGTCACAGGTGATGCTACTGTTTCAATGTTAATTGCCAAATCGGAGGGAATGCTAGGTGAGCCTCACGTACATGACTGGGACGACAGTTATAAAAAAGACTAATTCTTTTTTTACCACCTCATTAAGACGCTTCCCCAGGTGAAACCACTTCCGAAAGCTGCCAAGAGTACAATATCATCGTCTTTGATCTTCCCTTTTTCGAAAGCTTCGCTAAGCGCAATGACGATAGATGCAGCCGTTGTGTTTCCGTAATTCATGATATTATTATAGACCTGCTCTTCTTTTAGCTTAAATTTTTGTTGAATAAACTGTGCAATTCTCAGGTTGGCCTGATGTGGGATGAAAAGGTCAATATCGGTGGCCTGCATCTGATTTGTGGCCAGGGCCTCCATAATGACTTCGCTAAAACGCACCACAGCATTTTTAAACACAAATGTGCCATCCATATAAGGGAAATATGAAACATCCTCTTCCTCTGCGTTGAGAATTTCCGGCACCCAGTGTTTGATGCTAGGAGAGGCTACGATCAGTTTATCCGCAAATTTTCCCTGGCTATGCAGGTGTGATGATAAAATTCCTTTGTTATTGTCTTCTGTTCTCGACAGCACACATGCTCCGGCTCCATCGCCAAAGATGACAGAAACGCCTCTTCCTCTTGTCGTTTTGTCAAGACCATTGCTGTGGTATTCTGATCCGATGACAAGAATGTTCTTATACATACCGGTTTTGATGAATTGATCAGCTGTTGACAAGGCATATACAAATCCCGAGCATTGATTTCTTACATCCAGGGCTCCAACGGTATTCATGTCTAACATGTCTTGAATCTGTACTCCACATCCAGGAAAGTAATAATCTGGGCTAAGTGTCGCAAACACAATAAAATCAATATCATCTTTTGTCAAGCCTGCTCTGTCAATGGCTATTTGTGCTGCCTTGGCACCCATGGTTGCTGAGGTTTCATCGCTGCCTTCTTTGATCCAATGTCTTTGTTTAATGCCTGTTCTTTCCTGAATCCACTCATCACTGGTATCCATAATTTTTGAAAGGTCATCATTGGTTACGATATTGTCAGGAACGTAAAAACCGAGTCCGGTAATCTTAGAATTATACATCTATTGCTATATTATTTTTGTTGTTAGTAAAATATCAGGAATCGTATGATCTATACTTAAGTAGATCACATCAGAAACCTGCTGGGGAAAAGAAAGGTAAAGATAAGTAAATTATCGGATTTTTTTAAGGCGTCATCCTTGGATAAGCTTCTTTATGTCATCTTGTCAGAATACCTTGTTTGGTATTTATTTTGATTAGGAAAGATGTACATATTAAATTTTAAACTAAGAAATTATGGCAAAAGGAAAAATAAATGTAGCTGTTGAGAATATATTTCCGCTGATCAAGCGTTTTTTATATTCTGATCATGAGATATTTTTAAGAGAATTGATATCGAATGCAACAGATGCGACTTTAAAATTAAAGCATCTTTCATCTATTGGAGAATATAAAGGTTCAGTTGATGATGCAAGGCTTGAAATCAAAATTGACAAGGAGGGTAAAAAGCTTCATATTATCGACCAGGGTATTGGAATGTCTCAGGACGAGGTGAAGAAATACATCAACGATATTGCTTTTTCAGGTGCTGAGGAATTTTTAGATAAATTCAAGGATGAAAAGAATGATGCTGGAATCATAGGTCATTTCGGACTTGGTTTTTATTCGGCATTTATGGTGGCGAAAGAGGTAGAGATCCATACTAAGTCATTCAGAGAAGAAGATGATGCGGCACATTGGACCTGTGATGGTTCTCCTGAATACACCTTAAAGAAATCAAAGAAAGAGGATAGGGGTACAGAGATCATTCTTCATATTGATGACGATTCATTAGAGTTTTTAGAAGAAAACAGAATTAATGAGCTTTTAACAAAGTACAATAAATTCATGCCTGTGCCAATCAAATTCGGTACAGAAGAAGTGGCTGATCCTGATCATGAACCTGCAACGATTACAGATGCAGAAGGAAAGGAGACTAAGGAGCCTCAAAAAATGATTACGGTTGACAGAATTATTAACAATCCTAATCCGGCCTGGACTAAACAGCCAAGTGACCTAAACGATGAAGAATACAAGAGTTTCTACAGAGAATTGTATCCAATGCAGTTTGAAGAGCCTTTGTTTCATATCCATTTGAATGTTGATTATCCATTCAACCTGACGGGAATTTTATATTTCCCTAAGTTGACGACAAACATGGACGTCCAAAAGGATAAAATACAATTGTATCAGAACCAGGTATTTGTAACTGACAATGTGGAAGGGATTGTGCCTGATTTTCTTCAAATGCTAAGAGGGGTGATTGATTCTCCGGATATTCCGTTGAACGTATCAAGAAGTTACCTGCAGGCAGACGGTGCGGTTAAAAAGATCTCATCGTATATTACGAAGAAAGTTGCGGATAAGTTAAGTTCATTGTTTAAGAATGACAGAGAAGGATTTGAAAAAAAATGGAATGATATTAAAATCGTTATTGAATACGGTATGTTGTCAGAGCCTAAATTTTTCGAAAAAGCGCAAAAGTTTGCTCTTTATCCTACAGCAAAAGAAGCTTATTTTACCATAGATGAGTTAAAGGAAAAGGTAAAACCTTCTCAGACTGACAAGGATGGTAATCTGGTGATTTTATATGCTAATAACAAAGAAGAGCAGCATAGTTTTATTGAAGAAGCTGAGGCTAAGGGCTATGAGGTGCTGATCTTAGATTCACCAATTGTTCCTCATTTGATTCAGAAACTGGAAACTGAAGGCGAGAAAGTAAAGTTTGCCCGTGTAGATGCTGATCCTATTGATAAGTTGATCCAAAAGGAGGAAGATCAAATTTCTAAATTATCTGATGATGATCAGACCAAGTTGAAAGGATATATTGAAGAGATCGTGCCTAAAGAAAAGTACACTGTTCAATTAGAGGCCATGGATTCTCAGTCGAATCCGTTCATTATCACCCAGCCTGAGTTCATGAGAAGAATGAAAGAAATGCAGCAAACCGGAGGCGGTGGAATGATGGGGATGGGAGGATTTCCTGAAATGTACAACCTGGTGGTGAATACCAATAGTGATTTGATGCAAAAAATCTTAAAGGCAAAAGGAAAAAGAACTGAATATATCAATCAGGCCTTAGACCTGGCTAGACTTTCTCAAAACCTGTTACAAGGGAAGGAGATGACAGATTTTATCAAAAGAAGTTATGATCTGATGAATAATTAAGATCCGAAATTGATTAAAAAGGCCATCAATTGATAGCCTTTTTTTTTGTTGAGGACTCAGGTGGAACGACTGCTTATATCGACTTTGGTCCTTTTAATACACAAAAAAATCCGATTGAATTATCAATCGGATTTATTTGTTCCTGCTTATCTTGGATTTTCTATTCTAGAGGAAAATCAAAATAGGTATTTGGAAATGGTTCATCCTTTAAGGTGAAATGCCACCATTCTTTAGGATAAGACTGCCATCCGTGTTTTTCCATTCTTCTTTTCAGTAATAATCTCAGAGAATGCTGATTCTTTGATATGGTTGCCGTGTGATCTGTGCTTGAAACTTCGTCAAATAGATCGTATTCACTACCCATATTTAAAATTTGTTTTGTCTTTAAGGAGACGATCGTTAGATCAACTGTACTGCCTCTGCTATGACCAGATTTTGTTGAAATATAACCTTTGGCAAATAAATCCTTTTTATTGATGTTTGGATAGTATTGTAATTTAGTAGACGTATCTGTATCGTCTTCAGCCCATTTTACAAAATGATCTGTGGCTCTCTGTGGTCTGTAGGCATCGTAAATCAACAGGCCAAATCCCAGCCTTTCCAGTTCGTCCTGAACCTTTTTTAAGGCATTTGCTGCTTCTTTGGTGAGAAGTAATTTGGGTGCGTTGTAACCGTCTATTGGAGTGCCAACGAAGTTATTTGACCCGTAATACCTAAGATCAGACCTTAGGTTAGGCATCAATTCTTTAAGGTCGATAAAATCTTCTTTCGAAGGTGGTTCGATCGTGTTACCATTCTCTATCGTGGTAAAACTAAGTAATGCAATTACTACAAAACTTTTTAAAATTATATTCAATTTCATTATTGCAATTGTTAAGAATGCTTGTTTAGAACGAACTTTTAACATTTTTATTATTTTTAAAAGTTAATTTTTTAACATTTATGAATCAAATTTTACTGTGAGTCAAGCAATAAGCTTTAAATTTAGTAACTTGAAATGACTATTTTTTGGCTTAAAGTGCTAACAAATATATAATTAACGGTCTATGTGTCAGTTTTATAATTGCATAAAGTATGGCCCTAATACGAGAAAATGATTCGAAAAGGAAAGAAAAATATTCCAACAGAGGCAGAAAAGGAAAGGGGTAAGGAGCTTTTATTTAGTTTAAAGATCCTTATTAATATACTATTTGCTTTGTTGATTTTCCAGGTTTTTATTATTCTGCCCAGACCAGATGATCCCGAATTGGATTATTTAAGTTTGAATCAGATCTTTAGTGGCAACCTGGATAAGCTGATGGTGATGTTTATTGGTTTAATTCTAATAGTAACCTATTGGATTCAGGTGAACCGGCAGTTGGGCAATTTAGTGAGAAGCTCGGTATTTCATGCATCGGTAGGAGTTTTTCAGATGTTTTGCCTGATGCTGTATATTTATTTTGTAAGATTTGATATGGAATTTGAAGGTTTGGAGATTGCCTTACAGATGCAGAGTGTATTTTTGGCATTGGCTGGGTTTTTAGGTGTGTATAACTGGGTGTATGCCAGAAAGCACAAATTGACGTCTGATGCCATCAATGATCAGGAAGAAAAGCACATCTTGTTTCAATTGCTTCCAGAACCTTCTGCTGCCTTGTTCTCTTTGCCTTTTGCGGCTATGGGGCCGGAAGAATGG
>CAYQPI010000066.1:0-3653 GCA_964419405.1 uncultured Flavobacteriaceae bacterium | reverse complement strand
ACATGGAGAAAATCATTAGAACACCTGAAAATAGATTTGAGAAGTTGCATGGCTATGATTTTCATAGTAAGTATATCGATCTAGAAGAAGGATTGAGGATGCATTACCTGGACGAAGGAAGTCCCAGTAATCCTATCGTGTTGCTCCTTCATGGAGAACCTAGCTGGTCCTATTTATATCGCAAAATGATTCCGGTTCTCTCTGATAAATTTCGAGTGATTGCACCTGATTTAATTGGTTTTGGCAAGTCTGATAAATTCATCGATAAAAAAGAGTATTCATATCAAAAGCATGTCGACTGGGTTTCAAGCTTTATCACGAGAATGAAATTAGAAAAGGTGTTACTTTTTTGTCAGGATTGGGGAGGATTGATCGGCCTGCGTATCATTACAGAAATTAGTGATAGGTTCGACATGGTTGTTGCTTCCAATACCACCCTGCCTACTGGGTTGATTCCCATGCCTGAAAGTTTTCTGAAATGGAGGGAGTATTCTCAGTATTCGCCTGGATTCAATATTGGAAAAGTGATCGATATGGGAACCGTAAAAGACCTGCCAGAAGAAATTTATGACGCCTATAATGCGCCCTTTCCTAATGAAGACTACAAGGCAGGGGCAAGGATTTTCCCTACCTTAGTTCCAATTGAACAAGATGATCCGGAATCTATCAAAAATCGTGCAGCCTGGGAAAAATTGAAGTCTTGGGATAAACCATTTCTGACAATTTTTGGCAGTAAAGACACAATTATGATGGGAGCTGAGAAAGCCTTTCAAAAGTTAGTGCCTGGAGCAATAGCTCAAGATCATAAAATTCTCAATGGTGGACATTTTATTCAGGAGGAAAAGGGTGAAGAACTTGCTGAGTTAATGATCGAGTTTTATGAGAAAAATGCAATGGATAATACGATCTAACTATGAAACCAATTGATGAGATTTCATGACCTTTGATTATCTTTAGAGCTGAATCTTATCGCAATGATGTTTAAAAACCTATTCACTGTTTTCATGATCGCCTTTATGTCAGTGAATTTATTGGCACAGAACGAGCCTGTTAAAGTTGGCATTATTGGCCTGACGCATACCCATGTGCATTGGATTCTCGGTAGACAGGATCGAGGAGATATCGAAATAGTGGGTATCGTTGAACCTAATCGTGAACTGGCAGAACGCTATGCAGAACAGCATGGGTATCCGATGAGCCTCGTTTTTAATACGATGGAAGAAATGATCGCTGCTTCTCATCCTGAGGCGGTGACAGCCTTTGGAACAATTTATGAGCATTTGGAAGTCGTCAAAACCTTTGCTCCTTTGGGGATTCATGTGATGGTTGAAAAACCTTTAGCAGTGAGTCTTGAGCATGCAAGGGAAATGGAGGCACTGGCTAAAAAACACAATATTCACTTATTGACCAATTATGAGACTACTTGGTATCCAACGAATCATAAAGCCTATGAACTGGTGGAGTCGGGGACCATTGGAGCCATCCGAAAAGTCGTGATTCGCGACGGACATAAGGGACCTAAAAAAATTGGGGTAAACAAAGAATTTTTAGACTGGTTAACTGATCCGGTCCAAAACGGAGGAGGTGCCTTGATGGATTTTGGCTGTTACGGGGCAAATTTATTAACATGGCTCCAACATGGGCAAAAACCGAATTCAGTGACTGCGGTTTCACAACAGCTTCAGAAAGAAAACAATCCTAAGGTGGAAGATGAGGTTACGATTATTCTAACGTATGATGATTCAAGTGCCCTTATTCAAGCCTCCTGGAATTGGCCCATAGGAAGAAAAGATATGGATATTTATGGTTTAAAGGGAGCCATCTATGCAGATAATCGAAACGATCTTCGTGTGAGAATTGCAACTGGTTATGACGGCTATGACGAGAAAGTGTATGAGCTGGAGGAACGACAACAACCCTTGGATGATCCTTTTGCCGTCTTTGCAGCTGTGATAAAAAAAGAGGTGGTCTTAACAGATTTTGACCCTTCTTCGTTGGAGAATAATATGATTGTTATGGAAATACTTGATGCAGCACGTGAAAGTGCCAAAAGCAATAAGACCATAACAATCAAATAGTAATTTGTTTGAGCTCGCGAATTGATTTTATGAATCAATTCATCTTCGGGCCTGAAACAACTTGCATGAATTATGTGAAAATTAGTTTAGATAGGTCTCTAGATTTTCAATAATTACATGGTAAAAACCACCAAATAAGTTTTTCATTTCCTCTTCAACTTCTTGTGAAGATTCGAATTCACAATTCCAGGTGATATCGCTGAGCTCAGCATCTAGTTCTGTAACTTTAATATCGCTGACATAGCCAGTGACAGGAAATGGTCCGTCGGTGATTATATATTGCATTTCCATGTCACCATGTTTTGCAAAATTCAAAATTTCATAAATTTTGGCACCATCAGGCATTACACATGTTCTTTTGGCTCCCTTGCCTTCACCAGAAGTTGTTGAACTTGCAATTGGAGAATAATTCTCTATTCCTCTAAAAGAAGATAATTCAGCCCATACTTTTTTGGCAGGGATTTTAATCTGTTTGCTTACACTTACTTTAGTCATAACTTGAATGTTTTTTAATTATAAACCAAAACTAAGTACAGATAGGAGTAAATAAAAAAATAGCGTTCAGTTATCAAGAGCTATTTAATAAACGAAAGTTGTTCGTCAATATAGCTGCGCAAGGCAGGAACATCATTTAATTTGTATAAGATGCTAAGACTAAAAATGATACCCAGTAAAAAATCAGCATAATCATTGATTCGATCCTTTTGATTAAACTGTCCTAATTCATAGGATTTATTCAGTACAACCACGTAACTGTCCTTTAAGACTTCCAGATACGAGTCATACCTGTCAACAACATCCTGGTTTTCATTTCTAAGTTCTACAATGGTGTTTACCATCAAACAACTTTTCGGGAAAGTCCTGTTTTTTAAGGCATCAATAAGCTCATAAAAGAACAATCTCAAGGAGTCCAGGCCTTCGGTGGAGGCTCTCAGTTGGCTTAAAAAGGGATCTGAATATGTATTTGTATAATAATCTAAAGAACCTGTAAACAGCATTTCTTTTGAATATTTGGTATACAATACAGATTTGCTCACATTTAGATATGTTGATAATTCTTGCACTGAAATACCTTTGAATCCTTTCATCCAAAATACTTCCTGGGCTCTTTCGATCAATTCATTATAAGATGTGTTCAATACTCTAGCCATTGTCATTTAGAATTAATTGTATCCCGTTTAAAAGATAATTTTCCTGTACTACTCTTGTGTGAATAAGACAAAAACTCATCGCAGTACAATACAAACCTACGAGGTGCTTGGATAAAAAATCCGATCTGACCTCTGAATAATCATGTTTTAAGAGTAACGTGTAAAATAAGCTTTCTAATTCGTTGAGGTAGTTCTTAAGACGCTCTCTAACCTTTGAATCGCTATCTGCCAGTTCTGTGCTCACATGAATCATATAGCATCCCGGAATAGTGTTTTTGTCAGATAGAAAAGACAGGTAAAATTCGAAAAGTACTTGTGTTACATCGCCCTCTTTTTTCAGTAATTCAAATTTGCTCTTACAATGCCGATCAATATACAGGTCAAAAGACGCATACAGAATCCCTAATTTGTTTTCAAATTCATT
>CAYQPI010000065.1:0-5023 GCA_964419405.1 uncultured Flavobacteriaceae bacterium | reverse complement strand
AGGGTTCAAAGCGGGGTACCTGTTCATAAAAGGAGTGTCATTTACACCTTCAAAACTAAAGGAAGAAAGTTTAGCCGTATCAATGGATAGGTGAACCTTACTTTTATAGGCTTCGTGTCCGGGGGCAGTTTTTATAAGCCCTCTGGAATTATGAAAAAGGTCAATTTTGACTAAAGGCAGTGCTATCCCGATAAGAAAAAGAATGAATAGTAAGATCCAATAAATTGAACTGTATTTCTTTAAATTGGTAAATCGATGATTTTCAATGCTATACTCGATGATCTCTTTGGGTAAAATGGTTTTCATTTAAGGAATAAGATGATTTTTAAAGTTTGATACTCGGCCCAAGCCCAAATTTCCAGCCTTTCAATGATTATGACACCGAATAAGCCTTTAAACAAGTCAGGAATCTCCTTAAAAAGGCCAAAACAACTCGTATTTTATTTACTGTGACTTATTATTCATTAAGAATCAGTAACTTAGTATAGCCTTAAAAATCAAACCTTTATTATGAAGAAAACAATTGTGCTTTGCAGCGTAGCCTGTTTCCTGAGTTTTGCATTTATTCAACAACCCTTGACTGACCCTGTAACAAACTTGGGTCAGGAAACTAATTTTGATTGGCTGTTGGGGCAATGGAAAAGGACCAATGATCAAGAAGGACTGCAGACATTCGAGCATTGGGAAAAGATAAATGATACTGAATACCAGGCCTCGGGTTTTACATTAAAGGCTGAGGATACGGTTTGGCAGGAATCGATTCAACTCTATAGATCAGAGGATATCTGGAATTTTAAAGTCACCGGAAAAGGAGAGAAAAAACCAACCATATTCAAATTGACGAAACTCGAATTGGAGAGTTTTACCTGTGAAAACAAAACCAATGAGTTTCCAAAGAAAATTCGTTATGCCAAAGTCGAAAAAGGTCTAAATGCTGTTATATCGGGGGATGGAAAGGTGATTTTGTTTCAATTTACTAAAGCACTTTAATAATTGCCAGAATGAAAATCTTAGATACACTTTTAGGAATAGACCCCAATTACACAGTAGTTGTGTTGATCATTCTATTTTTTATGATGGAAACGTTTTTTAGTCGTAGGGAAAAGCTTGGAAATAAACTGATTCATTTATGGCATAATGTTCTATTTCAACTGCTCGCTATTGCCACGGGTTCGATACTGGCTTATATGACTGTTACTACTTATAACTGGATCAGCACCAATGAATTTGGCCTGTTCTATTTGATAAGTTTGCCCTATTGGGTTAAGGTCATAGCCGGATTATTGTTAATTGATCTGGCGGATTACTTGTTCCATAGATGGGACCATAAGATCCCCTTACTATGGCGTCAGCACCGTGTTCACCATAGTGATACCACTATGGACGCGTCAACAGGTCTGAGGCAGTTCCCGACGGAGCTGATCTATTTTACCATTGGAGAACTACTAATTTCTATAATTTTTGGTATTGATATTATGTCTATGAATTTGTTTTTATTGCTGTTACTTCCTCTGTTTTTCTTACAACATAGTAGCCTCAGTTTTCCATCATGGACCGATAAAATATTTGGATGGTTATTTGTAACACCTAACTACCATAAGGTTCACCACGAACAGGACCAGTTTTATACGGATTCTAATTATGGTACAATTTTTATTATTTGGGACAAACTATTCGGGACTTTCAAAACCAAACCCGTTGACGATATCACTTACGGACTTAAGGAATTTGAAGGTGCCAAAAAACAATCCTTTTTTTACCTTCTTAAAAGCCCTTTCCTGAATATTCAAAGACTTGATGAGTAAACCGGTCTTTCCATTTTTTCTGAGTTATTCAAATCTTGAAAAACTGAAAAAAATGTTTCATACTGACTTTTTACGTAGCAAAGAGAAAAGGTATATGTCAACATCAGAACCTGATTTACTGACCAATGTCATTATAAGTCCAGGCAATTCGGTTTAACTTTCGCTTTTTTAAAGAAAGCCCATGGAGTTTTTCAGAATAGTTGCCGTTAAGACAAGTGAAGAGACCATAAAAGACACTCTTGAAATTGGACACCCCGAATTGATGAGTTCACAACTATTTTTATTGGAATCAATGACCGAGTATTTGTCTAAAATAGGGAGTTATTGGGGAGAATTTACTTTGAGCAGGCAAGCGATTAAAGGGGGTCTTCGTTTTTCACTTTTAGAATGCCCAAACGCTCTTGTATGGACAGTTACGACAGGTTTTGAACCGGAACCAGAAAATTTAATGGTTCATTTAACAATCAATAGGACAGAAATAAACCAAGAGTTTCTAGAAGAGATCAATGAGTTTTTAGATGATCATGCAAAGCTCTTGAAAAAGGTCTTTGATTGAATAGAATTTATTTGGGCCGGAACAAAAGTTCTCATATGATGCCAAAAAGGGTGGCGCTTTTGAATAAATCAGTAAAAAAATTTTAAAAAGGAAGCTCCGTTGCACTACAGCTGATCGAATTTCATATTTTTAACAACTCAAAATAGTATTGATGAAAAATATAGTTGTTTTAAGTATTCTGGTATGTCTGTTTAGCTGCTCCAATAAATATCAAAAAGTGGTCAATCAACCACAGGATTATCCGATTATTCCCAGGCCGAAAAAAATGACCATGTCCAATGGTCGGTTCCTGATCCAGCAAAATACAAGAATAATTAGCCAGGAAGGATTAGAAGGTGAAGCCTCTTACCTGGCTGAAATGATCGCAAAGGGATCAAACTTTAGTTTAGAAATGTCAAGTGAAGGACCAGATAAAGGAAATATTAAGTTAAGCCTGGACCCCGATATTGAAAAAGATGAAGGCTACAGGTTGAATGTGACTTATGATGGGATTTTGATTTCCGGAAAAACTCCTGCAGGTGTCTTTTATGGAATACAATCGTTAAGACAACTCCTGCCAGTTGCGATTGAGAATGAAGATTTGAAAATGAAGGAACTGTCACTTCCAGCTGTTGAAATTACCGATGAGCCCAGATATGGATACAGAGGTATGCACCTCGATGTTGGCCGACATTTTTTCGGTGTTGAAGAAGTCAAAAAATACCTCGATATGATCGCCATGCACAAGATGAACATCTTTCATTGGCATTTAACGGAAGATCAGGGTTGGCGCATAGAGATCAAGAAGTACCCGAAACTGACCGAAATTGGAGCCTATAGAAAAGGAACCGCAATTGGTTTGGCCGGAAGTAGAAACGCACCTTATACCTATGATACCATACCTTACGGCGGATTTTATACTCAGGAAGAGGTTAGAGAAGTGGTAGCTTACGCTGCTGAAAGGCATATTACTGTTATTCCTGAAATAGAACTTCCGGGTCATTCACTAGCGGCGCTTGCGGCCTACCCTGAGCTAGGAAATGGAACGGGCCCTTATGAAGTGGCTAAGAGATGGGGAATTTTTACCCAGATCTACGCCCCTACGGAAGAGACGTTTGGGTTTTTAGAAGATGTACTTACTGAAGTGATGGCACTTTTCCCGAGCAAGTATATCCATATTGGTGGGGATGAAGTCCTGAAAAAGGAGTGGGAGGAAAGCGCATATGCTCAGGCATTGATCAAAAAAGAAGGTCTTAAGGACGAGCATGAATTACAGAGTTATTTTGTACAGAGAATAGAGAAGTTTCTAAACAGAAATGGACGTGATATGATAGGTTGGGATGAAATTTTAGAAGGAGGATTGGCTCCAAATGCTACGGTCATGTCATGGCGGGGTATAGAAGGAGGAATTGCCGCTGCCAGGGAACATCACAACGTAATTATGACTCCGGGAACACATTGCTATTTTGATTATTACCAGGAATCAGAAGAAAACAGGATCGAAGAACCGATTACCGGTAGCAAACGTCATACGACGGTTGAAAAAGTATATTCATATGAGCCCAAACCTGAGGAACTAAGCGAGGAGGAATCTCAGTACATTTTAGGGGCCCAGGGAAATGTCTGGACAGAATATATGCCCACCTGGGACAGGGTAGAGTACAAAGTTTTGCCAAGAATGACGGCATTGTCGGAAGTCGTTTGGTCAGCTAAAGAGGGTAAGGATTGGGACGATTTTAGAACTCGTCTTCAGCATATGGCGAAACGCTATGATGCGCTTGGTTATACCTATGCCAAATATAGTATTGACCAGAAATAAGGTCGATTTATTTCACGCTGCTAATGGTTAAACCATCTCTGATGGGCAGTAATACCGTTTCAATTCTAGGGTCCTCATTCATCATTTTGTTATAGTCGATAAGAGCTGCTGTATCTGTATCTTTTGGGTTGGGTGTTTCGGTCACTTTACCGCTCCAGAGAACATTATCAGATAAGATGACCCCACCGGGGTTCATATTTTCGATAACGGCATTGAAATAATTGGAATAATTTGATTTATCAGCATCGATAAAGACCAGGTCAAATGGACCGGGAATTTCTTTGATAAGGTCCATGGCATTTCCGACGTATTGTTTTATTTGATCTTTATAGGCAGATCGATCAAAATACTTTCTTTGAAAATCGTAGAGCTCTTCATTGTGATCGATCGTATGAAGGATACCATTTTTTTGAAGCCCCTCAGACAAGCAGAGGGCAGAGTAGCCGGTATAAGTTCCTATTTCTAAAATAGAGGCAGGAGAGACGAGTTTCGAGATCATAGCAAGAACCCTGCCTTGAAAATGGCCACTGATCATTCTGGGCACAAGGGCTTTTTGCCATGTTTCCTTAAAAAGGTCCTGCAGTAATGCTGATTCAGGTTGAGAATGATCTGCGGCGTATTGATCAATGTGTTCAGGTAAAAAATTCATGGTTTTCTGTATTATAAAATTGGGGCAATTAATCGGGCAATAGAAGAGAGCACTTTGATGTACCAGGGCCTGTTTTTAAGATCTTCCATTTGCAATTTAACACAATGTTGCAGATCTTCTTCAAAATGACGTTTAAGTTTTTTTGAAATGGCTTCGTCCTTGATAAATGCATTTACTTCAGCATTTAAACTAAAACTCCTTTGATCCATATTGGT
>CAYQPI010000064.1:0-1816 GCA_964419405.1 uncultured Flavobacteriaceae bacterium | reverse complement strand
TTAAAGTATAAGAATTGTGACAAAATCAAATGAATTTCATTCAATCGTCAATGAGATGTTATCCAGGATCATGGATACACAGTTACCTGTGATACAACAGTTAGGGAAGATCATTGCTGAAAAAACCTTAGACGGATCGATTCTTTTTGGCTTTGGAACAGGGCATTCTCATGTGATCGCTGAGGAATTATACATCCGTGCGGGCGGACTATTTACTGCCAAAGGAATTCTTGAACCGGAATTCATGCTGCATGGAACAAAATGGAAGAGCACAGCCTTAGAAAGGATTGAAGGAATTTCAAAATCCATACTTACCTTGAACGGAGTAAGATCTAAAGACGTGATCATCATCATTTCAAATTCAGGTAGAAACCCGGTTCCAATAGAAATGGCCCTTGAAGCAAAAAAAATGGGCCTATTGGTCATTTGTATAACAAATTTGGCCCATAGTAATTCCATTGCCTCACGACATAAAAGCGGAAAGAAACTTTTTGAGGTGGCAGATCATGTCATTGACAATTGCGGTTACCCTGGAGATGCAGCTATGGGTTTCAAAAGTGAGCCTTATAAGTTCGGAGCCACATCTACCATTACGGGATCTTATATTATTCAGTTATTGGTTAGCGAAATAATAATCCAAATAAAAGATTCAGGTCAGGTACCTCCAGTTCTTTTAAGCTCTAATCTGGATGGAAGTGATGCATATAATGAAGAGCTATTAAAATCATATTTTGACAAGTTCCCGGAATTAGAATGGCTTTTGAAATAATTGTTGAGCCAAATTATTCAATGCAAATACCTTTGTTGTATCATTGATTTTTCGTATCTTAAAGGGTTGCCATAATTATTTTCACTTAAAACAGATAGTTATGAATCCTATCACTTTTTTCTTAGTAATTTGTATTGTTTTTTTATTAGCCGGCATTCGAATCGTATATGAATACAAAAGAGCCGTTAAATTTAGATTTGGTAAATATGTCTCTCTTTTAAAACCAGGTATACGATGGATTATTCCCCTTGTAGACAGAATCAAACTTGTAGACATTCGTGTGATTACCATTAATGTTCAAAAACAGGAAGTGATGACCCAAGATAATGTTCCCTGCCTTATTAATGGGGTCGTATTTTTTAAAATCAATGATGCTACAAAAGCTATTCTTGAAGTCGAAGATTTCGTTTTTGCCATCTCGCAAATGGCACAAGCCACCTTAAGAGATGTTTGTGGTAAGGTTGAACTCGATACCATCCTTTCAAAAAGAGAGGAAATCGGTCGAAACATAAAAGAAATCGTGGAACTGGAAACAAAGATCTGGGGAATCTCCATTCAAGATGTCAAAATAAAAGACATAGAGCTGCCTGAGAATATGAAACGTTCCATGGCCAATCAAGCTGAAGCTGAGCGTTCAAGAAGAGCCCGGGTCATCCTGGCAGAAGCTGAAAAACAAGCAGCTGATAAGTTACTTCAAGCCGGTAAAATAATCGATGAATCACCATCTGCCATAAAACTGAGGTTGTATCAAACCTTATCAAATATCGCAAGTGAAAAGAATTCAACCATTGTTTTTCCCTTTCCGGAAGAAGTACTGCCCAAAAAGAATTGATGTCTGAAACTTGATGTATTCTTGATCTGTTCTTTCAATCAAAGACTCAAATCAATTTTCTGCTGCGCCATCATTTTTTGTAACTTGTTGATCTAATTTCAACAAAAATGATCCAAACTTATAAGCGCAAACCAGAACTTCACAATCAGTATCACAGTATTTTTATTGGCTCTGGTATGGGCAGTTTATCAGCAGCAGCCATATTGGCCAAAGAA
>CAYQPI010000063.1:0-7393 GCA_964419405.1 uncultured Flavobacteriaceae bacterium | reverse complement strand
AGCAATATCCGCACCAGCTACAAATGCTTTTTCACCACTACCCGTTACAATAATGACCCTCACTTCATCTTCTCCCTCCATTTCTTGAAAGGCTTCACGCAATTCACTGATCGTCTCTTTATTCAGGGCATTTAGTTTTTTTGGTCTGTCTATCGTGATATATCCTATATCTTCAGCATATTCTATAACTAAATTATTGTATGACATCTCTGTAGGTTTTAATGGTTTATTCCTTAGGTAAAGATACTGAAAAAACCGTTTTTTCCTTTGCTTTTGAAACAAAGGTTATACTTCCGTTATAGGCTTCAACAATGTTTTTTACCATGGGCAATCCGAGACCCATACCACTTGATTTTGTAGTGAATTTAGGCTCAAAAATTTTAGAAGCATCCAACTTATCAATTCCAACCCCATTATCTTTGACCTTGATCAACACCTCGTTATCTTTTTCTGCCACACTTACTTTAATACTGGGGTCTTCGGTATTTTGTAAGGCATGAATGGCATTGGTCACAAGATTTGTAACAATTCTCGTCAATTGGATCTTATCAATTTTTGCAATTATCTTATTTGATTCGGGTGCATAACTGATATAAGGCTCATGAAAAATATCGAGTGCCTTTTTAACCTCCTCGACAATGTTCAGTTTTTCCTTATTTGTATTCGGCATCTGCGCAAAATTTGAAAAAGCTGAAGCTATGGAGCTCATTGTATCTATTTGCTGTACCATGGACTCACAAAATTCATGGATTTTTTCCTTGATATCCGGATCTGTGGGATCAAACTGATGATCTAAACTTTGTACCGTAAGACGCATCGGCGTCAAGGGATTCTTGATTTCATGCGCCACCTGTCTTGCCATTTCTCTCCAGGCATGTTTCCTCTCACTCTGGGCCAGTTTTACCGCTGAGTCTTCTATCTGGTCGATCATGCTATTATACGATTCTACCAGATTTATTATTTCTTGACTTGCCTCGTTTAGCACAATCTTCTCATTGGTCCGTTCAACAGTAGTCTGCCGCATTCTTCGACTGACCTTTTCAAGAGATTTAGTAATATATTTAGACAGAAAATAAGCCATGGTTATGGCGATAAAGAGAATCAACAGATACACAATGGAGAGTCGTTCTAAAAACTCTCGTAATTCTTTGTCCTGAAATGTATTGTCCTGTAAGTAAGGTACACTAATGATTCCAACCTGCTGTCCCAAGGAACCCATCAAATAAGAATAGGACGATTTAAACTTTGTCCCGTCAATTGACAACTTTTCCAAGACCAGACGATGCTCTGGATTTATGACCAGATGCTGGATGATATTATTGGGTAATTTAGAAACAGTAGTGTCTGTAGCAATATCAACGAAAGAGCTTTCCAGTAATTCACCTTTAAGGTCATATATATTGATAT
This sequence comes from uncultured Flavobacteriaceae bacterium, assembly GCA_964419405.1. Lineage (GTDB taxonomy): Bacteria > Bacteroidota > Bacteroidia > Flavobacteriales > Flavobacteriaceae > Lutimonas. The sequence continues at coordinate 5,986 of CAYQPI010000063.1, read as the reverse complement.
CAAGATTATGAATATCAGAAATTTCAGTCAACTTTTTAGCTAGAATCGTAGGCAGAGATACCGTTTGAAATTCTTTAATGGTATCCCGTTCTAATTCATACGTTATCGCCGATTTAATGGCTTCTTCTTTTCTTTCAAGCCTTCTGTTGTGATATTCTTCGGCCTGTTCGTTAAATTGATAAATTGTAACTGCTGCAATCAGGATGGACGCGATCACTACAATAAAAATCATTGCAATAAAAATACGGGTCCGCAGCGAAAATTTATTAATTCTTGTCATTGCTTTTTCGGTAAAGATACTAAATTCAAAAAAGCAGAGTGAGCCCTAAAAATTAAGATTTAGAAATTGTGAAAAGAAACTCTACACCTCCTTCATTTAACTCTCCTGCGGTTATTTCACCTCCATGAAGTTGTATGGCATTCTTAACGATCGAAAGTCCTAAACCTGTACCTCCTTTTGGCCTTGACCTGTCTTCATCAACTCTATAAAAACGTTCAAAAATTCTCAGGAAATGTTTTTTATCTATAGAATTTCCGGTATTTGAAAATGAGAAATAGAAGAAGTTTGAATCTTCCAGATAATTGTTTAGGCTGATTTCAATGCCTTCTCCACCATATTTGATCGCATTATCAAATAAATTATAAAAAACCGAAATCAATAAGGAGCGGTTCGCCTTTACAAAAATAGGCTTTGCCAAACGGACGTTTACCTTTATTCCCCTTTCCTGTAAACTCAGGTTCAGCGAATCTTTTACTTCATAGATCAATTCATTCAAATTCAATAACTCGAACTTAAATCGTTCCTTCGCTTCTGACATTTTATGAAGTATCGAAATATCCTGAATCAAATCTGACAGCCTTTCTGATTGGATGTAGGCGTTTTCAATATACTTGGTCTGCATACTCTTTTCAAGGCTGTTCTCCTTTAACAACTCAAGATAACCCAGAATGATCATGATAGGTGTTTTCAATTCATGAGCTATATTTGATGTGATCTCTTCTTTGATCTTCTTTTGCTTTTCAAACTGGGTAATGTCACGAATCACAATCTCAAAATTCTTGTCTGCAAACATGATGGCATGTATATTGAACGTACGCTTATCCTTGTAAACAATCTCTTCCATATGAGGTAATTCGCTTTGTTTGATCACCACATCGCTTTTTAAATGTTTCTCTAAAAAACTGTTTACATTCTTAAATTCTTTAACCTGAAAAATCTGCTCTTCCGAAATATTTGTCTCGTCAGAAATAATATTCAGGTACTGAATAAAGTGATTGTTTCGCAGAATCTTTTTCTTGGCAGGAGTAAAAAAAGCAATGCCTTCATTCAATGCATGTAAATGCGAGAATAATTTATTCTTCTCGATTTCAATCTTGCTTTTTGCCTGGGTCAGCTTATCGTAAATATCGGCAATCTGCATGCTGATCTCTCCAAACTCTCCTCTTGGAAATTCTACTTTCTCAACAACTTCCTCTCCCTGGCTCAATCTGGTGGCAAAGTCTTTTAACTTGAAAAGAGCACTTGATAAATTTTTAGTTATCAGACTGATAAATAACCAGGTAACCAAAAAAAGAGTGATTAAGTAAAATAAAAATAGTTTTTCAACGCCAAGAAAATTTTTAACTTCTAAATTATAATGGGCTGCCGTTCTGACATAGAGCTCCTGATATTTTTTAGCGTAATAATAATAGGCCAGGCCCGTAGTTGCAGACTCCCTAATATTTGATCCCTGCCCACTGTTCAGTGCCTTCTGAATTTCAGGTCTGTGTAAATGATTCTCCATTTTTACGACCTCTGTCACTTCAGAATCATAGAGAACCTTACCTGATTTATTGAGTACAGTAACTCGTATGTTCTCATCGGGAACAAACAGATAAAGAGAATCCAGAGATCTTAGATCTGCTATATCTTGGAGTCCCTTTTTCTCGATATAATTATAGGTAAGTTCGGCAATATTATTGAGTCTGATTTCAATCTGGTCGCGTTTAAACTCCTTTTCCCGTTTGTACTGAAACAATAAAACGAGAATCGTAAAAACAATAAAAATTGCAGATAAATAAATGAATATCTTCTTGCGATACTCTAATTTTCCTAATACAACCAAGCCCTCAAAATTACTGATACTAATTGTGGCAAAATTAGCCGTATTGCGACTCAGGGAAAAGCAGATCGAATTAAAGAAAAATTAAATATGTATTACCTAAATGTTAAGTCTTATCAGGTGAAATTCGCTCTACAAATTCAGCAATCTTGTCAATAGGATTTTCTTTTATGAATTTGACAAAAGCAGAACCAATAATTGCTCCGTCTGCATGGGCTGTAGCCTGTCCAAAAGTCTCCTTATTAGAAATACCAAATCCGATTACTCTAGGTGCTTTTAGCTTTAGATTATTAATCCTTTGAAAATAATCAAGTTGATCTTGATCAAAGGTATTTCTGGCTCCTGTGGTACTCGCAGAGCTTACCATATAGATAAAGCCTTTTGATATCTCATCAATATATCTGATCCTTTGATCTGACGTTTGAGGGGTAATCAAAAATACATTGATCAATCCATACTTTTCAAAAATGGCTGCATATTCTTTATGATACACCTCTACCGGCAAGTCAGGAATGATCAGTCCATCAATACCAATTTCAGCACATTTTTTACAAAAAGCTTCTATGCCAAACTGTAGCATCGGATTAAAATAACCCATAATTATTAAGGGTATAGATACCTCCTTACGAATTCCATACAATTGCTGAAATAGTTTCTCGGTAGTCATTCCATTTTCAAGAGCCTGGGTACTACTAGATTGAATCGTAGGTCCATCGGCCAAAGGATCTGAAAACGGCAATCCTATTTCAATCATTCCTACACCTGATCTTTCCAAACTCTTTATAATGTCACGGGTGTCGTCCAGGTTTGGGTATCCTGCGGTAAAATATATGGATAATAGCTTATCACCTGCCTCATTTGAGCGCTGCTCTGCTAATGCTTGTTCAATTCTATTCATTTTCATCTTGTTCAAATTACAAATCGAAATAGTTGATATATGTTTGAAGGTCTTTGTCACCTCTACCAGAAAGGTTTACAACAACAATGTCCTCTTTCTTAAAACTTAACTTGGATAGTGCTGCCAGAGCGTGGGACGTTTCAATGGCTGGAATAATTCCTTCCAACTTACAGAGTTCCAGCCCTGCTGTCATTGCTTCCTCATCAGTCGCATCAATAAACTGCGCCCTGCCAGAAGTAAATAAATGAGCATGCTGAGGACCCACACCCGGATAATCAAGCCCGGCCGAAATAGAGTAAGGTTCAATAATTTGACCGTCTTCTGTTTGCATCAACAAGGTTTTGCTTCCATGAATAATTCCTTCCTTTCCTAAGACACTGGTAGCTGCTGATTCACCAGAATCTATTCCTTTACCTGAGGCTTCGACAGCGATCAGTTTTACTTCTTCCTGGTCAAGGTAATGATAGAATGCACCTGCTGCATTACTACCACCACCCACACAGGCAACAATATAATCAGGGGAATCCGTATTTTCTTTTTCTTTTAATTGCCATTTCATTTCTTCTGAAATCACAGACTGAAACCTTGCTACCATATCGGGGTAGGGGTGAAATCCAACTACCGAACCGATGATATAATGAATTTCAACCGGGTCGTTGATCCATGCCCTAATAGCTTCATTAGTGGCGTCTTTAAGTGTTTTACTACCTGATGTTGCAGGAACAACTGTGGCTCCTAGCATTTTCATTCGGGCCACGTTGGGGGCCTGTCTGGCGATATCAATTTCACCCATATACACAGTGCATTCCATACCAGCCAAGGCGCACACAGTGGCGGTTGCAACTCCGTGCTGACCGGCTCCGGTTTCAGCAATGATTCTTTTTTTGCCCAGTCTTTTTGCCAGCAAAATCTGCCCAATGGTATTATTTATTTTATGTGCACCAGTATGATTCAGGTCCTCTCTTTTTAAATAAATTTTCGCGCCGTATTTTTCTGACAGGCGCTGGGCCAAATACAAGGGAGAGGGTCTTCCTACATAATCCTTCAAAAGAGCATCAAATTCTTTCTTAAAAGAAGGGTCGTTCATTATTTCCAAATATGAATTTTGCAAAACCTCCATATTAGGATATAACATCTCTGGGACAAAAGAACCCCCAAATTCGCCGTAATAACCTTTTGTATCTGCGTGATATGATTTTTTCATTTACTTATCTTTTGCAATTAATTCTATAAATTGTTTCAAGTCCTGAGTATTCTTCATCCCAGGCCGGGTTTCAAACTTACTATTAACATCGATGGCGTAACAATGTCTGGCCAAAGAAGAGCTTAAAAACTCTTTTACATGCGTCACTTCATTTAATCCAATTCCTCCACTTAAGAAAAATGGTTTGTCCAAGGAGTAATTTTCCAATAGTTTCCAATCAAATAGAGTTCCGTTGCCTCCTCTTTCTTTTCCTTTGGTATCGAATAAAAAATAATCACAACAGGTCTCAAATGACTTCAGCTTAGGAAAATTAAAACCTTCAGACATTGAAAATGCCTTGATGATTTCCAGCTTTTCACCCTGTTTATTTCTTAAACCACTGCAATATGATGGCGTTTCATCTCCATGCAATTGTACGGCATCCAATTCATGTTTTGCAACCATTGAATTTATAAAAAGGTCAGTGGCATTCACAAAAACGCCCACTTTTTTTATTGTCTTGTCAATTTCAGGAATATTTCCCTCAAAATTTCTTTTGGATTTTTCATAAAATATAAAGCCCATATAGTCAGGAAGCAGACCTGCCACAGATATAATATTTTCAACATATTTCATGCCACACACCTTCACTTTCATCTCACAATGCTTTAATAAATTTTGTTGCTGCAACTCCTGGGTTTTCTGTTTTCATAAAATTCTCACCAATTAAGAACCCTTTATATCCATACCCTTTCAGCCCACGAATCGCCTCCACATTACTAATTCCACTCTCAGATATTTTTACTTTCTCATCAGAGATCATTGAAGAAAGTTCCTTGCTGGTTTCCAAACTTACTTCGAATGTTTTCAAATTCCTGTTATTCACTCCTACCAAATCAACATACTCCATCGGCGAGGCATGCAACTCCTCCTTGTTGTGAACTTCTAATAAGACCTCTAGGCCTAACTGATGAGCCAATTCAGAATATTGCAATAATTGCTCACTGGTCAGGATAGCGGCTATCAATAAAATTGCATCTGCCCCGTAGGCCTTGGCTTCATAAATCTGATAGGGATCAATGATAAACTCCTTTCTGAGCAATGGAATACTTACCTGATCTCGTGCCTGAATAAGGTCATCTATGGCACCTCCAAAATATTTTGTATCTGTAAGAATTGAAATAGCTGAAGCCCCTGCTTGTTCATAAGCAGTGGTTACCTCTATAACACTATCTGCATGATTAATCACTTGTTTAGAGGGACTTCTTCTTTTAAATTCTGAAATAACACCACTTCCGGAAATTATATGCTCAGACATCGAAAACACCGTTCTGTCAAATAAGGGCGAGTTTACTAAAAAAGGTAATGATAGACTTTTTTTCTTAGCTCCTACTTCCTGCCTTTTATCCTTTACTATTCTTTCTAATATATTCAATGCGCTATAATTTAATTTGTTATTTCCTGCAATTTCGAAAACGCTTTTAAAGCCTTTTGACTAATCAGCGATTCTTTTGCCATTTCAAATCCGTCCTTATGACTTATCTTGTTTACCACTGATATGGCCAAACCTGCATTTGCACAAACTACATTGGTTTGAGCCTCAGTTCCATCACCAGACAATACTTTTATAAAAATATCGGCACTTTCTTTCACCGTTTTCCCTCCATATATGTCAACTTGGGAGATGCTTTGAATTCCAAGATCAAGAGGCTTGATGATTTTATCCTCCTGATTTGTGATCATCTTTGTTCTATCTGTTAATGAGATCTCATCATAGCCAGCCAAGTCGTGCAAAATGGCGTA
>CAYQPI010000062.1:0-1534 GCA_964419405.1 uncultured Flavobacteriaceae bacterium | reverse complement strand
TCTTCCGGTTTGGCAAATTGAAGCAATTCATTTCTACTTTTAAAAAAGAAACCATCAGCGTCAACCAAACTTGGAACTTCTTTGACTGATAATACAGGACCAAACCTATAAGATTGCCACTCACAGGTTAAGGTAAGGTGGATGCCGTAGTCATAGGCAGAATTTTCTTTGGCAAACACGGCTATTTGTTCGAACCTTGGGCAAGGGGCCATGATACTATATGAACTGACAGAACCTCTTTTCAGACATTCAATCGTGGCTTCATTTTCAGCCTGAGACAAACCTGCGTCATCAGCATGAATGATCAATAGCTTGGTGAATCTGTCAAAACCGAGTTTCTCAGAGAGGCTAAAATGTTTATTCATATACCCGAATAATTTCTCCATTTCCCTTGCCTTCCACGCTTCTCACATAGGCGTTAATCGCTTTCTGCATAGAAACAGGATTGTGCCCTGGGAAAAATCGTTTGTATTTTTCATAGGCATCCTCAACCACTCCCAACGAAACAACGTTTACTCTTAATTCATTCTCTATTTCAAGTGCTACAGCCTTTACAAAGCTGTGAAGAGCGCCGTTGACCATGGCAGCACTAGTTGTTTTAGCTACAGGGTCATCTGCCAGAATTCCTGTCGATAAGGTTATTGACCCTTTCGACTTTAAATAGTCCTGTCCTACACGAACCAGGTTTACCTGCCCCATTAATTTGCTCTTGATCCCAATATAATAATCTTCTTCAGTCAGGTCTTTAAAATCATCCCATTTAGCTTCTCCTGCAATACATATGATCGAATCTAATGAAGGAATTGACGCCAAAACGCATCGTATCGATTCAATATCTGTAAGATCAATGATAAAATCACCACTACTTCTTCCTGCGATCAAAACTTCGTGATTTTCTGAGAAATAAGAAGAAACTTTTCTTCCTATGGTGCCATGGCCACCTATTATTAATATCTTCATAAGACCTGAGAATTTATTTAAAATGATTTTTAAGGAGCGTATTTTTTAGTTAGAAACTATAACGCATGGGTTTTAATAAGTTTTAGTAACGATGATGATCCCAGTTGACCAGTTCATCTTTGTCAGTTGAAGGTTTTCCCTTTTTTCAAGATCATCAATAAGGGCGTTGACTAATTCTTGATGACCATCCGGCCAATTTTCCTGAGCAAGCATATCGTCAATAATGTATAAACCTCCTGCCTTTAGCAATTCTAAGGTCTCATTCAGGTCACTGTATTTTCCTGGCCATGCATCGGCGAAGATGAGATCGAAAGGTTGTCCCTTGTAATTTTTTATCCAATGACTGCCATCGTCACAAATTAACGAGACCCTGGGATCTGAGCCAAAGAAATGCTGAGCGATAGAAATTAGTTCAGAATCATTGTCTATTGAAGTGATTGTCGATTTCTCAGTCATTCCATCAATCATCCAGGAGAGTGTCAACCCTATTCCCGTTCCCAGTTCAAGTAAAGATGAATTTGGTTTTGAAGCAATCAGCGTTTTTAACAAAGAACCTATATATAGGTCTGAAGGC
>CAYQPI010000061.1:0-3504 GCA_964419405.1 uncultured Flavobacteriaceae bacterium | reverse complement strand
GAAGTACTCGACCCTGAACAGAATACAGAATTTTACGACAATTACCTGGAAGTTGGCTACGATCTTTCTAAGGTCATGTTCATTGCAACAGCCAACAGTTTATCTACCATTCCATGGGCCTTGAGAGATCGAATGGAGATTATCAATGTGAGTGGTTATACCGTTGAGGAAAAGGTTGAAATTGGAAAGCGCCATTTGTTACCTAAATTATTGAAGGAACATGGCTTAAATTCATCTCATCTGAAAATTGGTAAAAAACAATTAGAGAAAATTACGACAGGTTACACACGTGAGTCAGGGGTTAGAGGTTTAGAAAAGAAAATAGCTCAGGTGGTGCGATATGCCGCCAAATCTATAGCCATGGAAGAAGCCTATGACCTAAAAGTTTCAGATCAGGACATAGAGAAAATACTAGGCCCTTCTCATTTAGAAAGAGATAAGTATGAAAATAATGAGATTCCTGGTGTTGTGACAGGCCTTGCCTGGACAAGTGTTGGGGGAGACATTCTTTTTATAGAGTCAATTCTTTCAAAAGGAAAAGGCAACCTGACAATTACCGGTAATTTGGGTAAGGTAATGAAAGAATCAGCCACGATTGCTCTGGAATATATAAAGGCCAATCTTGAAGAGTTTGGTGTGAAATATGAAACTATTATCAATAATAATATTCATATCCATGTACCTGAAGGAGCTACCCCAAAAGATGGGCCAAGTGCGGGAATTACCATGATGACTTCACTTGTATCGACGCTTACACAAAGAAAAGTAAAGTCGAGACTGGCCATGACCGGTGAGATTACCCTGAGAGGAAAGGTACTTCCCGTTGGAGGCATCAAGGAAAAGATTTTAGCAGCCAAGAGAGCAAATATCAAAGAGATCATTCTTTGCGCTGAGAATAGAAAGGATGTAGAAGAAATCAATCAGAAATATTTGAAAGGCTTGCAATTTCATTATGTAACAGAGATGAATGAAGTTATAAGTATTGCGCTGTTAAAGCAAAAAGTTAGAAAGGCGAGGGCCTGACTTCGATTCAAAATTTCTACTGATAGAAAGGCCGTTTATTTAAAACGGTCTTTTTTGTTATATTTGATTTAATAACCCAACTATCATTTTGGAAATAATACTTGACTTACCTTTATTTTTAGGCATATTTGTATGTATTGCCTCGATTTCCATTTCAGGGTTCTTCGTTGCATACATTTCTAGAAAAATATTGATAAAAAGGCTTACAAAGCAGCATGAGAGAATTGGAAGATTGCTTTTTAGGGTAACAGCTGGTCTTATTGCCTTATTGGTGTCGTTAAGCTATGCCAACGAACGTGTACGCAATGATAAAATCGTTGATACCATGGAAAAAGAAGCCTCTACCTTATCTACCATCGCTATGAGATTGCATCATTTTAAATCAGATCAAGCAGTATCAGCCTATGCTAAAATTAAAGAGTATGTAGAGCTAACCATTAAGGATGATTGGAAAAATATCGGTCAGGACCCCTATTTTTCAAAAATGACTCAATCATTAGTAGATGCCTATTATTTGGTTGGAGACATTCCAGCACACTCCGAATTTGAGATGATTGAAAAAAAAATGATTTTATCTGAAATCAGTAGTATTTTAAATCTTGGACAAGTCCGGGTTTATTCTGAATTTCCATCAACCCCCTATTTGATATACATTCTATTGTGTGGCCTCACTTTCATGTGGATCTTTTATGCCGTATATCAACTAGATAAAGTGTCTGTTCTATATCTGACCTTGTATAATAGCTTGATTGCCATATTAATCTATTTCGTATTTTCTTTGAGCAATCCATTCATTGGCCCATTAAAAGTAAAACCTCAATCTTTAATAGTTGTTAAAACCAAGGGGTTTGACATACATCAAAAGTAGCCATGCTCGCATTGTAAGAAATTCTCATTATTATCACTATAGCTGCGTGTAACGGTGTGCTCATTTCTTTTTCATTATCTTTACCAATATAACCTTGCCCTATGACCTGTTCATTGAAGTATAATCAGGAAGGAGTTCTACAGTATCACAACCGTAAGATGATCTTGCTGGCATTACTGCTCTTGACTTCTGTTGTTTTACAAAGTCAAAAAGTAAAAAAATTATTTAGATCTGATTCGATTCTAGAAATTCAGGTTACCTTACCGATTGAAGATGTAATTAACGATCTTGAAGAGAGAAATCAATACGAGTCGACCATTTCTTATGTGGATGAAGACGGTCAAACCACAGTACATAAGGTGAAAATTCATGTCAGAGGAAAAACAAGAGCTCTAAAACAGATTTGTTCCTTTCCTCCTCTTATGCTGAACTTCAAGAAGAAAGAAATCCAAAATTCTATATTCAAGGGTCAAAATAAATTAAAACTTGTTGCTCACTGTCAAGATAGTAAACTATCTCAGGAATATGTACGTAAGGAATATGTCGTTTATAAAATGTATGAAATTATCAGTCCCTATAGCTTTAAAGTAAGACTGTGTAAAATCACCTATATTGACAAAAATAATCGACAGGAACCAATTACCTATAACGGCTTTCTTATTGAATCTATTAATCATCTCGCGAAAAGGAGTGACATGAAAGAATACAAAGAATCTTTGAGAAATCAAGAAGTACTAAACAAGGACAATCTCGATAAACTCGTTTTATTTCAGTATATGATCGGAAATTTAGATTGGTCGATTGCCGAAAGGCACAATATTAAACTTATGATCGGTGGTGGCGGAGGCTTACCTTTAGGCGTTCCATATGATTTTGACTATGCAGGAATGGTCGATACACCGTATGCCGTGCCTCCTGAAGGTTCTGATGTATCAAATGTGAGAATGAGGGAGTTTAGAGGTTATTGTAAAAGAGATGGCTATGATACCACCATCGCCTATTATCAGAAAATAAAAGATGAATTATTTGCCGTCATAACCGATGCTCACTTTTTAAAAGAATCTAGTCGAAAAAACATGAACAAATATTTGGAGACTTTCTATAGAAATATAGACAATCCAAAATATGTAGATAAGAAAATTAATGGTGCATGTAAAATTGACCATAAACACGCCTATGAATATGAAAATTAAGAATACATCTTTGATAATTAGCTCAATGTTTTTGGCTTTCCTTTTTGTACTGTTTAGTGCTATGAGATCTGATATTTCGCAGGTTTCGTCGAAAAAAAATGAATTTCATTATGAAGGTACATATTCGTTATATGCCGGACTCACTGATCATTATTCGTTTCGATGGATCACTCCGGTAAAAGATATTGGGCGTTATGAAGTTTGGGATAAAAACAAGCAACTTGTTTCTTCTGGAGAAACTTCGGCATCAAGAACCCACCAAATAGATTTGGATGCTATTATAAAAAGCCCCTTTACTTTTAAATTTGGTGGTGTAAATGAAGGATTGCACGAAGTTCGCATACGAAAAAATGTAAAGCTCGAATCTACTGATTATAAAAAAGCAGATTCTATATATGTGGTTGGGGATGTACACGGCCG
>CAYQPI010000060.1:0-2860 GCA_964419405.1 uncultured Flavobacteriaceae bacterium | reverse complement strand
TTTCCAGTCTGTGGCATCATAATCTGTTTTGTGAAAACCAACTGGTCTGTCTGCGGGTTTATCTACGAAATTGAATTTCCATTTTCCATTCAAGGATGTGTAAAACACAGATTTATCTGATTCGTTCTTTAAGGCCTTGTCCTTATTTTTAAAAGGGATAAAAGAAGCCCTTGGTTTTTCTTTATTTCTGGCATACACTTCAGGATTTTCCCAATCTTCTATTGATTCAGATTGGTTTATTTGAACACTGTGTTCTTGTTTTTGAGAGCAAGTAGACAGGCTTAGAAATAGAAATATTATCGTTGCAATTTTCATTTTTTTTTTAATTTAATTGATGAACTAAATCATAAACTAATTTTTGATATTGTCTGTGAATATCAACCTGATTATTAGGATACATTTGTAAGAGTAAGATGGCATTAACGTTTAAATTGGGGTCAGCCCATCCATAGGTATCAAAGAATCCTCCAAATCCAAATGATCCTTCTGACATAAAACCGTTTTCGGCTCCCTTTGAATTTGTTACCCATGTTGAGAAACCTTGATCGGAATCACCATCGTCAAATTCAGTCTGTTTGCTGAGCATCATTTTTACAGAATTTTCTGATAATACTCTGTTGTTTTTATAGATGCCTCCGTCCATTATCATTTGAATAAAGTGGGTGTAATCTTCTGCCGTTCCGCATAAGTCGGCACCACCTGAAAAAAACTGTCGGTCTTCCAATAATGGGTACTCAATATCGCTATAAGTTGCTGGTCGTAATTTTGTGCCGTCATCAGAAGGTTCATACACTTGCACTAACAGTTCTCTTGATTCTTTCGGAATAATAAAATACGAATTCTGCATCTGTAGAGGGTCAAGAAGGTTTTCCATAATATAATGATCCAAACGCATTTTTGAAACCACTTCAATTAAAGTTCCTAGAACATCATAACTTAAACTATAGATAAAGCTTTGCCCAGGCTCCTGCATTAAAGGCAAGGAGGCAATTTTTCTGGTATTTTCTCGTGAGGTCCTGTTGTCTTGACAAAAGCCTTCGCTAACATCATGATATAATACAAGTTTGTTATATTCTTCATTTTGAAAACCATATCCTATTCCTGATGAATGAGTCAATAATTGTCTAATGGTAATATTTGAATCAGTTGGATGCCCTGAAAATGAAGAATCCTGATGAACAGAATCAAGAATGATCAGGTCATTAAACTCAGGTAAGTATTTTGCAATATCATCATCGAGGTCAAGAAGCCCTTTTTCGTTCAATTGTAGAATGGCGGCAGCTGTAAGTCCTTTTGTCATTGAGGCGAGACGAAAAATATCCAAAGTATCTTGTTTTCGACCAAGCTCTTTATCGCTGTGACCATAAGCTCGATGAAAAATAGTCTTTCCTTCATGCTTAATTAAGGCAACGGCTCCTGGAATTTGGTTTCTATCAATAGTAATTTTAAAAAGAGAATCTATTTTTGATGCTACCTGAGATATGTTGCTGTTTTCTTTCTTTACTGCTGGCCCAAACTTTTGACATGAATGGTTGATACATAGGAGGGCAACAAGCAATGAACCCCGAATCAATTGTAATTTAGTCATACTACTATAATCGTTTTATTGCATTTCAATGGTCACTAAACTTCTTGCAGGGACCTTCCAGACATCTTCTCCCGAAAAAGTTCCTTTATATGTAAGGTTTTCATCTTTTGAGGCAGTGGTTTGAAACACTTTTCCATCATATGTTGCTTTTCCTTCAATTTTTACCTTGACCGGAATTTCAATAGTTCGTTGATTGACCATAACGACAACAACCTTTGAACTATCAGGAGATTTATACGCAGATATTAATAGCCCATTGATTGATTGTTCAAGAGATTGGTTATCTGATCTTTTTAATTCAACTCGCTGGTACCCCTCTTTAATGAATCTTGAATAGTGACCCATCGCCCAAAGCATTTTCGAATCATAGACCATTCCATTATTTTTATTAGAATCAATATATACCAGACCATCCTTATAATCATAAGGACTGACTGCAAGCCACCAACTCCAATGGGAAGCGTTAGCCACAGCAAGATCGGCGTATATCACCCTGCCAAGATAAAGTGCCGGATCAATGCCAAGATCCCTGCCATTTCCATTGATTTCGTTATTATTTTCAAGAAGACAATATTCAGTCATCCAAAATTCCAGAGAGGGATCAAGACTATTGATTTTACCAAACAAGGATTTTCTGGTACTTAATAAGGTGCTCGTTCCATAGGTGGTATAATAACTATGACCGGCTATTTTCTGGGCAAGATGTTCAAGATTGCCCAGATATGCAGATGAATTAGGATCAAAGAAAGTATTTAATTGATCTGCTCTTCCGGGTTTGTCTGCGTTTTCATATAAATAATTCAGTTTTCCGGCCTCAGCAATTTCAATTTTGGTCCCTAATGAAGACTGATTAAGTTTTTGATTTAAAACCTTTGTCACTTCTGCAACTTCATCATTTAACCATGGACTGCCTTCCTGACCTCCTGCCCAGTCCCATTGTGGCTCGTTAAATGGGGATATATAATCAAATTGAATTCCATCATTATTATATAAATTCTCAATGACCTCTGCTAAAAATTCAGCGAAGTCATCATATTCATCTTGATCAAGGTTGGCAGAAGTACCTCCTGATGAATGCGCCTTTCCATTTTTGGTCATGTAAATAGGTGGGCTATTTGAAAAAGCTGTAAAGTGATCTACACCTCTTAACTTGGCCGCTTGAAGAAACCATCGCTGTCCTTCATGAGCCGTCCAATCATAGCCATGATCAGTCATAAATGATTCTGCCCTTCGCCATTCATCATCAATACCACTAGGCGCTCCTTGTGTTGC
>CAYQPI010000059.1:0-2716 GCA_964419405.1 uncultured Flavobacteriaceae bacterium | reverse complement strand
CAGCTTGGAATACTAATGAGTTTGGTTTTTCTGATTTGAATAATAATGCCTTATTTTTCGTTGAAAGCCTTTAAATCATTGTTGTAAAGTATTTCGTTCCCAGTCATAAATCCTCAGGTTTCCATGTTTATTTCTGAATTTGTTTCTTTAAATTCGTCGGTAAAGAATGCCAGGTTTAAACAAATCTGATTTTAATAGAATTTTATGAAAGCTTATACAATTGAGCGCTATGGGAAGCCTACCGATGTCTTACAATTAATGGATGTCGAAAAACCAGTCCCACAGAATTCAGAAGTGCTGGTGAAGGTTTATACCACAGCAATTAATGATTATGATTGGTGCATCAGTTCAGGAAAGCCCTGGTCGTATCGTCTTATATTTGGTTTGTTTAGTCCCAAAAAAAAAATGAGAATTCCAGGCATGGAGTTAGCCGGTATCGTGGTGGGAACAGGTGAGAATGCGCGAAAATTTAAAGTAGGAGATGCAGTATATGGGGATATTTCAAATTATGGATTTGGTAGTTTTGCAGAATTTGTAAGCATAGATGAAAAGGCACTTGCCTTTAAGCCGGATGGAGTATCTTTTGTTGAAGCCACCTGTATTCCACACGCGGCCATGCTGGCCTTGCAAGGTTTGAGGGATGTTGGAGAACTTAAAGAAAAACAGGAGGTACTGATCAATGGAGGAGGTGGTGGTGTAGGTGCTTTTGGACTGCAACTAGCCAAACTATATCAGGCACTTGTAACAGGTGTTGATACTGGTGAAAAGTTAAACGCTATGAGAAGTCAGGGATTCGATCATGTCATCGATTATAAAAAGGAGGATTTTACCAAAAATAAACAATCCTATGATCTGATCCTTGATTGTAAAACGAATCGCTCTTTATGGAAATTTTTAAAGGTTCTAAAACCACAAGGGAAGTATATTTCAATCGGTGGTAAATCAGGAAAACTTTTGCAGATGATCTTTATGGGCCCTTTGGTTAAATTGTTTGGCAAGAAACGTCTTCATATGGTAATGCTTAAAGCCAACAAAGATCTGGAATTTATCAATGAATTATTTGCTGAAAAAAAGATTAATTGCCTTGTAGACGGACCTTATTCATTTGATCAATTACCCTGGGCTGTTCAACGTTTTGGAGATGGTTTACACCACGGAAAAATTGTAATATCGATTCATGAAGAATAGAAAAATACTTTTTTTAGCAGCAATCCTAACAGCCTTGATGGTGATTTTTCTCTTGTTGACAGGTTCCTCACTTTTAGTTCTTGCCTTAGATAAAGAGAAAACGATTCCCTTAGGTACTTTTATTACCTGGGTAGGAATGATATCGCTGCCCCTGGCAATAATTGCGGGGATCAAAGAAATGAGAAAACCGACAAGAACCTTTAATTCAGTTTTGTCGGTTGGTATAAAGCTAACCTTGTTACTGGCCATTTTATGGGTACCCATTGCTTATTTACTGGCCGGAAATATTTCCTTCTCCTTTACCGAGCGAGCCTCTTTTCAAGGTGGTCAGCAGGCGATGAAATTGTTTTGGTACCTCAGTTATGGAATTGGTATCGCATCAATATCAATAGTACTTTTATATTGGATCTCATTGTTGTTTTCTAAGCTTGTATCGCGCAATAAGAAAGCAAAGTAATATAAAGGTTAGGATAAATTATTCTGTTTCGGCCAATACCTGATCCAGTATTTTGATCAAGGCTTCCCGGTCATATTTATAGGCTTGATTCTCATTTAACTGAGCCATCTCCCGCATGATTTGGGTTATGGTCCATCGTCCTTCTTCTTCTCTTGGAACTACCATATAACGCCGTTTAGGATTCTCTGAGAATAAGGCCTTTTCAACAGCTGCAGCAACTTCATCCGGATCTTTATACTGACTTCTATCGGGCGTAAAACCAGTCATTAAGCCTTCCCACTCTTGCTTGTAAAGTGAATTTTTATAGTTGAAATCCTTGGCCTTCATTCTGTTATAGAATGTTTCAGATATTTTCGAATTATAGTTTCCCGGCTCAATGGCACTTACAGATACGTCAAACTTTTTCATTTCATCGGCCAGAGCATCGGTAAAAGCTTCCATGGCATGTTTGCTCATACTGTAAGGACCAAAAAAGTTGCCTGATAATATTCCTGAAATAGAGCTTATGGTAGCAATCCTTCCTTTTGATTCAATAATGAGAGGTGCAAAAGCCTTTGTTATACGATATGGACCATAGATATTTACATCAAAAATATAATCCAGCTCTTCTTCCTCAACTTCAATGAGAGGAGCAAGAATGGCTACACCAGCATTGTTGACCAGACCGTACAAGCCACGATCACCTTTTTTTACTGTTTCAACGGCTGCGTTGATCTCATCCCATTTATTGACATCCAGTTGAATCGATTGTACATTGTCCATGGCATTTAGCCTGTCGAGGTCGGCTTGTTTTCTGGCGCCTGCGTAGACAAAATATCCTTTGGAGGAGAGCACCTCAGTTATTTTCAATCCGATGCCACTACTGGCTCCGGTTACCAAAATGGCTTTCTGGTCAGAGGAAGAACTCTGGGCATAAAATTCAAATACTATGGCCAGAGAAAATAGTGCAAAAACATAAAAGTTACGGGTATAGGTTTTCATAATTAGTTGATGTTTAGGGGTTTTAATTGGTTGTTTTTTGACTGTCGTCTTAGTAAAAATAAAGAATGATTCTCATAATTTCGAAGATTT
>CAYQPI010000058.1:0-9212 GCA_964419405.1 uncultured Flavobacteriaceae bacterium | reverse complement strand
ATTGATCTGCCAGCGGGCCCTAGTGAATTGCTTGTTTATGCCGATGATGGCGCCACGGCAAGTTTTATGGCTGCTGATCTGCTTTCTCAGGCAGAACATGGTGCAGATAGTCAGGTGATCTTGGTGTCAAGCTCAAAAGCGAAGATGGAGGAAGTTGAACAAGAGGTGTATCGCCAGCTGGCAACATTACCTCGAAAAGAAATCGCTGAAAAAGCGATTCAAAACTCTAAATTGATCTATTGTTCTGATCAAGAAATAGCGATAGAACTGATCAATGCTTATGCTCCTGAACACTTGATCATAAGCTGCAAAAATGCCATTGATATTTGTAGTTCCATAAAAAATGCAGGATCTGTTTTTGTAGGAGATTATACGCCAGAAAGTGCAGGTGATTATGCTTCAGGAACAAATCATACCCTGCCTACAAACGGATATGCCAGAAATTATAGTGGTGTCAATCTTGATGCTTTTCAAAAAACGGTCAGTTTTCAGGAAATTACTGAGAAGGGATTGTCATCAATTGGAAGAGCGATCGAAATTATGGCTGAGGCCGAGGGCTTGATGGCTCATAAAAATGCAGTTCGTTTGAGACTTGAGAAAATAAATAAGAATTGATTTTTTAATACCAGAACATGTGATGTCAAAAGACCAGATCGACATATTGAAATTAGCAAGGCCTTCTGTGAGAAAATTAAAGCCCTATGCCTCTGCCAAGGATGAGTTTAAAGACTTTGAAAAGGAGTTGGTATTTTTGGATGCTAATGAGAATCCATATGAAACGGGTTTGAACCGTTATCCTGATCCACATCAGAAAGAGTTAAAAGAAAGAATTTCGGTTTTAAAAAGTGTTCCAAGTGATCAAATTTTACTTGGCAACGGAAGCGACGAAATATTAGACATGATCTGTAGGGTGTTTTTTGAGCCCGGTAAAGATAATATGATCATCAATACGCCCACTTTCGGAATGTTCAAAGTGCTGTCGGCCATTAATGCCATTGAATGCAGAGAGGTACAAATGACCGCTGATTTTCAGCTCGATGTGGAGGCGGTTAAAAAGAATGTCGATGACAATACCAAGGCTGTTTTTATTTGTTCACCAAATAATCCAACCGGTAACAGCATGAATGAGGCTTCTGTACTTGAGCTGCTAAAGTTAAATTTACTTGTGATTATTGATGAAGCCTATATAGATTTTTCAACATCTGCCAGTTGGTTATCAAGACTCAAAGAGTTTAAGAACCTTGTCGTCAGCCAGACTTTTTCGAAAGCTTATGGATTGGCTGGCATTAGATTAGGAGCATGTTATGCGCAGACAGAATTCATAGATCTGCTAAAAAAAGTTAAGATGCCCTATAATGTCAATGTATTGACACAGAAAACAGCATTGGCATCTTTAGCTGACCAAAAGATGATTACACAACAGGTGTCTGAAATAATAGCCAATAGGGAAAAAATGGCAAGAGAGCTGTTGCAAATTAAGTTTGTAAAGGAAATTTATCCTTCTGATAGTAATTTTTTACTCATTAAAGTAGATGATGCAGACAGAAGGTATAAGGAGTTGATAAGCAAAGAATTAGTGGTTCGAAATAGAACGAATGAGCCTTTGTGTGAGAATTGCCTTCGTATAACCATAGGAACTGAAGAAGAAAATAAATATTTATTAAAGCGTATGGCATTTTTGGATGCCTGATAAAGCAAGGACCAATGAAAAGAGTTTTATTTATAGACAGAGATGGCACCATGATCAAGGAGCCGGCAGATGAACAAATTGACAGTTTTGAAAAACTGGTGTTTTATCCCAGGGCTTTGTATTATTTGTCAAAAATTGCCTCAGAATTAGATTTTGAATTAGTGATGATCAGTAATCAGGATGGATTGGGAACTGAGATTTTTCCTGAAGATACTTTTTTCCCAGTGCATAATTTCATCCTTGAAACCTTTGCCAATGAAGGTGTAGTTTTTAATAAAGAATTTATCGATCGAAGTTTTCCCAAGGATAATTCTCCGAATAGAAAACCTGCTACAGGATTATTGACAGCCTATTTTGAAGAAGAGTATGATTTAGGTAACAGCTTTGTGATTGGAGACAGAATGACCGATATGGAGCTGGCTAAAAACTTGAATGCCAAAGGAATTTTCATCAACAATCAGTCAAACCTGGGAGAAGGGGAAACTACCAGCTCAGATACCGATATAAGCCCGTTTATCGTGCTTGAAACAGAGCAATGGAAAGATATCTACGAGTTTTTGGTGTTGAGCGAAAGAACTGCAGAGATTGCCCGGAAAACAAAAGAGACTGATATTTATATAAAACTCAATTTGGATGGAACCGGGAAAAGCAATATCGATACAGGCCTGGCATTTTTTGATCATATGTTGGATCAGATTGCCCGTCATGGAAATATGGACCTGGAAATCAAGGTAACCGGGGATCTTGAAGTGGATGAACACCATACCATGGAAGATACAGCCATTGTTTTAGGGGAAGCATTCGCTCAGGCCCTTTCTGATAAAAGAGGGATGGAACGCTATGGTTTTACACTGCCTATGGATGATTGCCTTGCCCAGGTGGCCATCGATTTTGGAGGTAGAAACTGGCTGGTTTGGGATGCAACTTTTAAAAGAGAAAAGATTGGAGATATGCCTACAGAAATGTTTTTTCACTTTTTTAAATCATTTACAGATGGGGCAAAAGCGAATTTAAACATTAAGGCAGAAGGAGACAATGAACACCACAAAATTGAAGCCATTTTTAAAGCTTTTGCAAAGGCGATCAAAGTGGCGGTGAAGCGAGATGCTGAAAAAATGATTTTGCCAAGTACTAAAGGGCTGTTATAGATGAAAATAGTTATTATAGATTACGGAGCTGGGAATGTAAAATCTGTGCAGTTCGCCCTCGAAAGATTGGGCTATGAGGCTGTGTGCAGTAATGATGCGGCTGAAATTAAATCTGCCGATAAGGTTATTTTTCCTGGAGTTGGAGAAGCACAAAGTGCCATGATTGAAATCAGGAAATATGGACTTGATCTTATCATTCCTGCCTTGACGCAGCCCGTCTTAGGCATCTGTTTAGGGATGCAGTTGATGTGTTCATATTCTGAAGAGAATCAGACTGAATGTCTGAATATTTTTCCAATTGAGGTAAAAAAGTTTGAGGCGAGTTTAAAAGTGCCTCATATTGGCTGGAATCAGATTCATAGGCTTAAAACCCATCTTTTTGATGAGGTACCTGAGTCATCCTATATGTACTATGTTCATAGTTATTATATTCCTGATAATCAGTTTGGTATTGCCAGTACAGACTATGGAGTGACTTATGCTGGGGCCATTAAAAAGGATAATTTTTATGCCTGTCAGTTTCATCCCGAGAAAAGTGGTGGATTCGGTGAACAAATTTTAAAGAATTTTATAAATATTTAGTGTCATGAGAATAATTCCGGCTATTGATATTATCGACGGAAAATGTGTCAGACTTTCAAAAGGAGATTACGCCACAAAGAAAATCTATAATGAAGACCCATTGGAGGTTGCAAAATCTTTTGAGGGTGTTGGTATTCAATATTTGCACTTGGTAGATTTGGATGGAGCTAAAAGCAAAGAGATCATCAATTATAGAATATTGGAAAAGATCGCCACCAGAACCAGTCTAAAAATTGATTTTGGGGGCGGTTTAAAATCTGATAAGGATTTAAAAATAGCTTTTGACTGCGGAGCAAATCAGGTTACCGGTGGAAGTATCGCAGTAAAGGAACCCAAGGTTTTTACATCGTGGTTAGAAGTATACGGTGCTGATAAAATTATTCTGGGAGCAGATGCTCAGGATGAAAAAGTAGCGATTTCAGGTTGGTTGGAGGCTTCAGATAAAAAGTTGATTCCATTTATTAAATCCTACAAAAAAAAAGGTATACGTCATGTTATTTGCACTGATATATCAAAAGATGGGATGCTTCAAGGTCCGTCCTTTGATCTGTACAGTCGAATACTGGAAGAGATTCAAGGGATTTCTTTAATTGCCTCTGGAGGAATTTCTCATTTTGATGAGCTCGGCCAATTGGCAGATCTTGGTTGTGAAGGGACAATTATTGGCAAGGCAATCTATGAGA
Source organism: uncultured Flavobacteriaceae bacterium (assembly GCA_964419405.1). Lineage (GTDB taxonomy): Bacteria > Bacteroidota > Bacteroidia > Flavobacteriales > Flavobacteriaceae > Lutimonas. The sequence continues at coordinate 5,109 of CAYQPI010000058.1, read as the reverse complement.
ACAGAATCAGTTTAAAGCAACTTGAAAATTTTATTCTCGAAAATTAAGGTAAAAAGAAAATAGCTGTTTTCAGCATGTTATATGGTAAGTAAAAGAATTATTCCTTGTTTAGACATCAAAGATGGTCGCACGGTAAAGGGTGTAAATTTTGTTGGTTTACAAGACGCAGGTGATCCGGTGGAACTGGCAGAAAAGTATTCAAGAGAGGGAGCTGATGAGTTGGTGTTTCTGGATATAACTGCCACAAAAGAGAAACGAAAGACCCTGGTTGAACTGGTCGAAAAAGTAGCCAGAAAGGTGAATATTCCTTTTACGGTGGGTGGAGGAATTTCAAGTGTCGAAGATGTGAATATGCTCCTAAGAGCAGGTGCAGATAAGGTATCCATCAATTCTTCTGCGGTAAAGAATCCTCAGCTGATAAGTGATTTGGCCAATAAATTTGGTAGCCAGTGTATCGTTCTGGCCGTTGATGCCAAGTTGATAAAGGGGCGTTGGAAGGTGTTTTTAGTAGGGGGTCGGGTCGAAACAGACTTAGAATTGTTTGATTGGATCAAAGAGGCAGTCGCACTGGGAGCAGGTGAGATCTTATTTACATCCATGGATCATGACGGAACTAAAAATGGCTTCGCCAATGATACCCTAAGAGAAATTTCAGAGTTGGTAAATGTCCCGGTAATTGCAAGTGGAGGGGCAGGAAATATCAATCATTTTTGTGATACCTTTGAAAAAGGAAAGGCTGATGCTGCACTGGCGGCCAGTGTGTTTCACTATAAGGAGATTGAAATAAAAGATTTAAAATTAGAATTACAGAATCAAGGAATAAGCGTTCGATTATGATTATAAAATTTGATGAAAATACAGGCCTGGTACCTGCCATTGTTCAAGACTCTCAAACAAAGAATGTTTTAATGTTGGGTTATATGAATCAAGAGGCCTTTGATAAAACCATGGCATCAAATAAAGTTACATTCTTCAGCAGAAGTAAGCGTCGCCTTTGGACCAAAGGAGAGGAGAGTGGTCATTTTTTGGAACTGGTAGATGTAAAAAATGATTGCGATAATGATAGTCTTTTGATCCAGGCAAGGCCTAAAGGACCTACCTGTCACAAGGGAACTGATACTTGCTGGGGTGAAAAAAACGAACCCAGTTTTGGTTTTTTGTCAGACCTTGAGGCTGTTATTAAAAGCAGAAAGGAAAGCCCTTCAGATGCATCTTATGTAGCATCTTTGTTCGAGAAGGGAATCAATAAAATTGCTCAGAAAGTGGGGGAGGAAGCCGTAGAAGTTGTGATTGAGGCAAAAGATGATGATGAAAAGTTGTTTTTGGATGAATCTGCAGACCTCTTATTTCACTATTTGATATTGTTGCAAGCCAAAGGATATACCCTGAAGCATATAGAGGAGGTGCTCAAACAAAGACATAAATAAGGCCATGGAGACACCTAGAAATACCGTTTCATATTCGTATAAGATTGTTGTGGAAGAAGGTCATATTGACAATCTCAATCATGTCAATAACGTGGTCTATTTGCAATGGGTCAATGATGTTTCAGAGAAGCATTGGAAAGTTCTGGCGGTAAATGGTTTGATTGAAAAGTATTTCTGGGTAGTGTTGAGGCATGAATTGGATTACCACAATGAGGCTTTTTTAGGAGATGAGCTCACTGTAACAACCTGGGTTGGAGTATCCAAAGGAGTGAAGTCGGTACGTCATGTTGAAATCCATAAGGCAGACAAACTCTTGTTAAAAGCGGCTTCGACCTGGTGTTTGATTGATGCAAAAACCTTGAGGCCCACCAGAATTAAAGGTGATATTTTAGACGTATTGGAATTTGAATAATACCTTATAGGCTTTTTATGGAATCAATTAATTCGAGTAATATTGATTCTACACCCTGTTCATCATTGCTTTTCGTTTTAAACCTGGCGGCTTTCTTTACATTTTCATGAGCGTTTGACATGGCATAACTAAAATAGGCCTGGTCGAGCATTTCAAGGTCATTGTTAAAATCACCAAAAACCATGGTCTCATCTTTGGAGATTCCGAACTGTTTTTGTAGAATCTTCACGGCTCGTCCCTTATTGGCGATCGGACTTGAAATGTCTACCCAGTTCTCACCAGAAATTTTGATTTGAAACTGATCTTCCAGGTGTTTGACAACAGGGTAAATAAAAGATTCAGAGCTGTCAAAATGATAAATAGCTACTTTAAAAATGTCATCTTCAGGTAGTTGTGAAAAGCTCTCAAGAACTGTATATTGGGTGTAATACTCTTTGAGGACCTGAATAAATCGTTGCTCATCCTGAGCAATATAAGCAGCCTTTTTCCCGCAAAGTACCGTATACAGTCCATCTACCTGATTCAAAACGGGTATTAATTTTTGAACTTTTTCTGCTGAAAGAAACAGGGCATCGAGCTCCTTATCCCCCTGTTTGATATAACCACCATTCTCGGCTACTATGGTGATGTCCTCAGAAATGGTCTGAAGTTTATCCTTGATGCTACTGTATTGCCTGCCACTGGCGGCAACAAATTGCACTTCCAGATTTTTGAGCTCAGCAAACAATTCAAAAAAAGTGTCACTAACCTGACTTTTTGAATTCAGTAATGTCCCGTCCATGTCTGTAACTACTAGTTTAACCTTTGAAAGATCCATATCCTATTTTAAAATTAAAGATGTAAAAATAATGTTATCCAAACTTATAGGCTCAAAAAATCAATTTATTATTCTAAAACTTATTAAAAGTCAAGAGAATAGACGTCTCGAATTAATATTCGTTCAAATGACCTGACAATCAAAATAAAGGATTACTTTTGCACTTTCAAAAAAACAGATATGCAATCAATTAGAAATATAGCAATTATCGCCCACGTTGACCACGGAAAGACAACCCTTGTTGACAAGATCATTGATCAGGCAAAAATTCTTGATGACAGAAAAGAACGTACTGACCTCTTGTTAGACAATAATGATCTTGAAAGGGAGAGAGGAATTACCATTCTTTCAAAAAACGTTTCGGTCAATTACAAAGGTGTAAAGGTAAATGTTATCGATACTCCGGGTCACGCCGATTTTGGTGGTGAAGTTGAACGTGTGTTGAAAATGGCTGATGGAGTACTTTTGTTAGTTGATGCATTTGAAGGACCCATGCCCCAAACGAGATTTGTATTGAGCAAGGCCCTCGAGCTTGGCTTAATGCCTATCGTTGTGGTCAATAAGGTAGACAAAGAAAACTGTACACCAGAATTGGTTCATGAAAAGGTTTTTGATTTGATGTTTGCTTTGGATGCCACTGAAGAACAACTTGAGTTCAATACAATTTATGGATCTGCCAAAAATGGTTGGATGAATACAGACTGGAATCAACCCACGGATAATATTATTCCCTTGTTGGATGCCATTATTGAGAATATCCCGGAGGCACCTTATAGAGAAGGAACACCGCAAATGCAGATCACTTCATTAGATTTCTCTTCATTTACCGGTAGAATTGCTATCGGAAGGGTGTTTAGAGGAGATTTAGAAGAGGGTAAAGATTATATGTTGTGCAAGGCAGATGGCACTTCTAAAAAAGTGAGAATTAAAGAATTACACACCTTTGAAGGTTTAGGGAAGGCCAAGACTTCAACGGTAAGAAGTGGAGATATATGTGCTGTAACAGGTATTGAAGGCTTTGAAATTGGAGATACGATTGCTGATTTTGAAAACCCGGAAGCCATGCCAAGAATTGAAGTTGATAAGCCTACAATGAGTATGCTGTTCACTATCAATAATTCTCCATTTTTCGGAAAAGAAGGAAAATTTGTTACTTCTCGTCATTTAAGAGACAGGTTGTTTAAAGAGACAGAAAAGAATCTTGCTTTAAGAGTGGAAGAAACTGATACAGAAGACAAATTTATAGTGTATGGACGAGGAATTCTTCATTTATCAGTATTGATTGAAACCATGAGGAGGGAAGGTTATGAGCTTCAGGTAGGGAGACCTAAGGTAATATTAAAGGATATTGATGGCGTGAAAAGTGAACCATTTGAGACCTTGGTAATCGACGTGCCGGAAGAATTAGCCAGCAAGGCAGTAAATTTAGTAACCCTGAGAAAGGGGGATCTGCATGTGATGGAACCTAAAGGAGATTTACAGCATCTTGAATTTGATATTCCTTCGAGAGGTCTTATCGGTTTGAGAAATAAAATTCTTACAGCTACTCAGGGTGAAGCTATTATTAATCACCGACTACGTGGCTATGATGCTTTTAAAGGCGAATTTAATGATGTGACAAATGGTGCCATTGTGGCTTCTGAAGCTGGGAAGGCTACTGCATACGCCATTGACAGGTTACAGGATAGAGGTAAATTCTTTATCGACCCTAATGATGAGATATACAAAGGACAGGTAGTAGGTGAAAATAGCCGACAGGAAGATATGGGTGTAAATCTCATAAAAGGAAAGAAGTTGACCAATGTTAGAAAGTCTGGTACTGATGACAGTGCAAAAATTTTCCCAAAAGTAGATTTTTCACTTGAAGAATGTATGGAGTATATCAGAGATGATGAATATTTGGAAGTAACTCCTTTAAATTTGAGAATGAGAAAAATTGAATTTAGATAAGGCGATTTCTTTTGGTTAAAAAAGAGATGGTTATTTAATTGTTAAATAGAGATTGGTTTTTTTCTTAAAAAGTTTAAAATTGTAAATTGCCTCGCAAAATTATGAAAATGAAATTGAAATATTTGTTCCTGTTATTCTTTGGGATTGTTGTTTTTGCTTGTAGTGATGATGATGATACAGAAACGGATGATCACGATCCGGTAGCTCAGGCTTTAATAGATGATGCAATCTTAGTTGAATTTTTACAGACTCATTACCTGACTCCCGAAAAGGAAATCGATACGATCACCAATGGTGAAACACCCTTGTATGATATTGTTGAGGTAGACGAAGTAGAGTTTGAAGACATTGATTACAAAATGTATTATTATGTTGATAAGGTAGGGGTAGGAGATCAGCCGACTAGAAATGATTCGGTCCAATTACTATACAGAGGTTTTTTGTTGGATTCGATCAAGTTTGACCAAAATATCAGTTATACATCATCAAAATCATGGTTTCAC
>CAYQPI010000057.1:0-46912 GCA_964419405.1 uncultured Flavobacteriaceae bacterium | reverse complement strand
CCTTACGCCTCATGAAGTTAAAACAATCATCACAAGAGCGGGTGAAGGAACCAAAGTGATTTTTACAGGAGATATCAATCAAATAGATACTCCTTACATGGATGAGCACAGTAATGGCCTGACCTACCTCATCGACAGGCTTAAGGGAAATTCCCTCTTTGCTCATATCAAACTAGAAAAAGGAGAACGATCTGAATTGGCGAATCTGGCCAATGACATGCTTTAGCAATTTTTCCAAATTGGCTTAACTACTCAGGGTTTTTACTCAAGGTTTCACTTTAAGCGAACCTTTGAGTAAACCCTGGGTAAGAAGGCCATATTTTTTTGTAACAAAATCTTAAGTGATTCGTCGTATACAAAACCCCTACGATGAAAAAACTAATTCTATTATTTACCCTAATCGCCTTCTCTTCTTGCGCAGTAAACACTTCTTTCAATTCATTTTATCAGCAACATGAAGATGATTCTGAGTTTTCTTTTGGACTGAGCAGTTCGCTAATTGCCAGCTTTTTACCTGATGAAGATCTTGAAGACATCAAACCTTTATTGAAAAAAGCCAAACATATTCGAATCCTTGTTTTTTCTGAACATGCCGAAGATAAAACTGAAAAGTTCGATAAATTTATAAGTCGATCTAAATTTGAAAAGATGATCAAAGTAAAAAGTGATAGTGATAAAATTGCATTTTTTACCCTTCAAAGAAATAAAAAAGTTAAAGAGATCGTGCTTGAAATTGCCTCAGGCAGTGACCTTGTGCTCATTGGCTTAAAAACAAATCTCACAGAGGCCGATCTGGATAAAATAATCAATGGTTCTGATGTCGATGTTACCTCTATGTAACATCGACCTTTCTAACCATTCTGGCCAGTAATAAAGGGAAAAACCTTTTAACATAAACCGCCAGGGATTCTAGTTTCCCCCCGATAACGACTTCTTGCCTTTCTTTACTTATGGCACGAATTGCCTTTTTAACGAAGTATTCGGGAGCTAATCCATTGGCAGTAGCCTTATCTTTTGTTCCTTGTTTTTCTCCTTTACCGGTCAAGGCATTAATCGAAACATCCGTATTGACAAATCCAGGGCAAATAATTGTAACGCGCAGACCATCATTAAAACACTCGGCTCTTAAGCTGTCAAAAAAGCCATGCAAGGCATGTTTAGAAGCTGAATAAGAAGATCTGAGCGGCGTTCCTATTTTTCCAACAACACTGCTAATTATGACATATTGCCCCGTTTTTCTCTCTAAAAAATGGGGCAATAATGCTTTTGTCAAGGCAATGGTCCCGAAATAATTCACCTCAAAAATTTGTCTGTCTACCTGAAGTAACGTGTCTTTCACAAAGGATCGTTGACTGATTCCCGCATTGTTTACTAAAATATCAATCTTCCCAAAAAAACCAAGAGCCTGATTGACGATGGAACTTACATCTGCTGTATCGCTGAGATCTAATGGTAAAACTTTGATCTTATCTGAATTGGAACAGGAAGACCTAACAGCTTCCAGCGCTTTTTTGTTTCGAGCAGAGAGAATCAACTGAGCGCCTTGTTGAGCATATGCTCTGGCCAATGCTTCACCAATTCCTGACGAGGATCCTGTAATCCAAATGACTTTATCCATGACCTTTTTTAATTAGACGTATTCAAATATAAGTAAATGACCTTGTTCATAAACCTCTATTAAACACAACTTTTTGCAAAAAATCCATTTTAAGATTAATTGTACCTTTGCATAAAACCTTAAAATGAGGAAGTTTCTTTTTTCACTTATTTTCTTTTATTCTTTTGTCCTTCAGGCACAATATTCCATTGTCGGAACCATTGACCCAGATCATGATTATTCTTGGATTCTTTTATATAAAATTGAAAATGGCGACCAGTCTTATGTGGCAAATGCAGACGTCGTTGATGGAGAATTTACTTTTGAGGTGGACGAAAAGGAATCTTCAGGAATTTACCGGGCCTATTACCAAATTGAAAACAGTCTTTATGTAGAATTCATCTATAATCGCGAAAACATCCGATTTTCATTTAATCCCGACAGTCCCGACAGCTCGATTTCGTTTTCAGAATCCAAGGAAAACAAAGTCTATCAGGAGTATTATAAGCGCATTAAAGCGAAACAACAAAAACTTGACTCCCTTCAGGTACTCTATTTTAAACCAACGAATAAAACTGCAAACACAACGCTTCAGCAAGCTTATAGTGCTTCCTTGTCTGAACTGAGGGCAGAACAGGCTAGATTTGAAAATTCCTCAGAAGGTCTTTTGGCCAATCATTTTATAAAAGCCAGTGCGCAGTACAATGCCGATTTGCCTCATCAAAGTCCTGAGCGGTATCTCGAAACAATCAAGGAGCATTTTTTCGATGCAATGGATTTGAATGACAGCATTTTACGAAACTCCACCTTTGTGAATGACCGGCTAAATGATTATGTTTTTTATTTGCATCAGGCTGAAACTATTGAAGAAGAAAATGAGCTTCAAAAAGCGGCCATTGAAAAATCTCTACAATGGATTGGCTCACGGTACCCCTTGTTGAGCAGTTTTGAACAGGACCTTATCGAAACCTATTTACAAGGAGAAAATGTTGAAATGATCAATTTTGTATTAGAAAATCATTACAAACTCTTACCAGTAGAATATCAAAATGAAGAGTTGATAAAACGTACTGAAGCCACACTAAAAACTGCCCTGGGTAGTACTGCTCCCGATTTTAGCTGGGAACAAGACGGCAGAAAACAGTCGTTGCACGAACTCACTGGTACAGATTATTATGTGATTCTGTTTTTTAGTTCAAATTGCCCTCATTGCCAGATGGAAATTCCTGAATTCTATAAATTCATCAGCGAAATTGAAAACTTGAAAGTAGTTGCTGTTGGGCTTGAAGATGAAAAGAAAAGTTGGGAAGCCATGACCCAGGAATATACCGAATTTATAAACATTCTTGACCTCGATAAGTGGTCAAGTCAAAAAGTAGAAGACTATGGTATTTCTGCTATCCCCACTTATTTGGTTTTGGATGCTGAAAAGAAAATCTTGGCCAAACCTGATGATTTCGAAGAATTGAAATCTATGTTTGAAACGCGCTAACAATCAAACCACGCTTAAAAATGATAAAAAGCATCTTCAAGGTGTTTAATGAAAACATTTGTGGGAGTTTTAATGATCCCAATAATATCAAATCTCACCTCAACGAACAGATCTTGTTCAATCACATATTGATTCATAGCCCTGGTTAACAAGCGAATTTTTTCCTGACTTACGAATTCATGGGGCTGCCCGTAATAATTACTTGTTCTGGTTTTTACCTCAACGGCGGCCAGAATATTCCCTTTTCTGGCAATTATATCAACCTCCGCTTTTTGAAATCTCCAGTTCGTTTCCCTTATGGCATAACCATGCTCAACCAAATAATTCAATGCCAATAACTCCCCTGATCTACCAAGTTCGTTATGAGCTGCCATATTATCTAAATTTAATTTTTGCTTTATTTTTTGTAACCTTCATATCGACATAACTCCCCAGCAACAGCGACCTGTTGTCATCCACATGACCTGCAGGGAAATCAAACACAATCGGAAAATCTGTTCCTACTGCCGCTTCTAAAACTATCTCTTCAAGGGTTTTTCCAAACTTATTTCCCTCATTAGATTTCAACCTAAAATCGCCCACAATGATTCCGTCGCAATTATCGAAAAATCCAGCTCTTTTTAAACTTATCATCATTCGATCAATATGATACAATGCTTCTCCAACATCTTCAATGAATAGAATTTTCCCGTTCATGTTTAAATTAGTGTCAGAAGCCAGCATACTGTAAACAATTGACAAATTGCCGCCTACCAGTTGACCTGAGCTTTCACCTGTTCTATTGTATTGGGATGATGAAATTTTATACTGTAATTTTTTACCAAACAAGGTTTGATGCAAGGTTTGAATCGATGCTTTTTGAACCGGGTTTTCCAGGTCAAGGGTCAATGGCATTTGACCATGAATCGATTGGTAACCTAATTCATGGATCTTATTGTGCAGGACAGTGACATCCGAATAGCCGATGATCCATTTGGGATGTTGAGAAAACTTGGTAAAATCCAGGTCGTCAACAATTCTAACTGTACCATAGCCCCCTCTCGCTGCCCATATGGCTTTGATACTCGGGTCATCAAGGGCCTTTTGTAAATCTTCAAGCCTTTCCTCATCTGACCCCGCAAAGGTATTATCCTGAGAGAGCAGGTGATTGCCAAAAAAAACAACCAGCCCCCAGTGGTTTGCCAACTCAATTCCCGGATCAACTGAACTACGGTCTTTGATTTTTCCTGCTGGAGCCAGTATGATAATCGTATCTCCTTTTTTAAGATGTGGTGGTCTTATCAAGTCTCTGGTGATAATGGCTTCTTCATCGTTCTGCGCACTTACAATCTGACTCATTCCCAAAAAAAAGAGGCAGGTCAAAAAGAATATATTCAGCTTCTGGTACATGTCAAAATTTTTGATAAAAATAGAATTTAAAATCTATTTTCGAACAAACACTCTGAAATAAGCCCATATGCAAGGATAAATAAAAATAAAACCCAACATGTTTGACCTTTTTCTTACTTTTGTGGTCTTAATTTTTTCACATGCAAGATCCTAAAAGAATTACCATCACGGCTGCCCTGCCCTATACGAATGGACCTGTTCATATTGGTCATTTGGCCGGGGTTTATGTACCCGCTGATATTTATGCCAGATACCTGCGTTTAAATGGTAAAGATGTCGCATTCGTTTGTGGTTCAGATGAGCATGGTGTGCCAATTACCTTAAAGGCAAAAGCAGAAGGTATTACACCTCAGGCAGTTGTTGATAAATACCATGCAATTATTAAAGCATCTTTTCAAGAATTTGGAATCACCTTTGATAATTACTCAAGAACTACTGCCAAAGTGCATCATGAAACCGCTAGTGAATTCTTTAAGGACCTATATGAGAACGGTAAGTTTCTTGAAGAAACTTCTGCCCAACTATATGATGAAGAAGCAGATCAATTCCTGGCAGACAGATTTGTGATTGGTACCTGCCCAAAATGTGGATTTGAAGAAAGCTATGGAGATCAATGTGAAAACTGTGGGACGAGTCATAATGCCCAGGATCTGATCAATCCCAAATCAGTAATTACAGGCAACAAACCCTCATTAAAAGAAACCAGGCATTGGTATCTCCCCTTAAATGAATATGAGAGCTGGCTCAATGAATGGATCGTAAAAGGGCATAAAGGAGATTGGAAGTCGAATGTTCTTGGACAGGTTAAATCCTGGGTCGACGATGGCCTAAAACCGAGGGCGGTCACAAGAGATTTGGACTGGGGGATTCCTGTTCCTGTGGCTGGTGCGGAAGGCAAAGTGCTCTATGTATGGTTTGATGCCCCAATAGGTTATATTTCTTCAACCAAAGAATGGGCACAGAAAACGGGAAAAGACTGGGAACCATACTGGAAAGATAAGGACACGCGCCTTATTCATTTTATAGGAAAAGATAATATCGTTTTTCACTGCATCATTTTTCCATCGATGCTCAAAGCCCAGGGCAGCTTCATTTTACCTGAAAATGTTCCGGCAAATGAATTCTTAAACCTGGAAGGGAACAAAATTTCAACTTCTAAAAACTGGGCCGTTTGGCTTCATGAATACTTAGAAGAGTTTCCTAATATGCAGGATGTATTGCGGTATGTATTAACCGCCAATGCACCAGAAACAAAAGACAACGATTTTACCTGGAATGATTTTCAAGCCAGAAATAATAATGAATTGGTGGCCATCTTTGGTAATTTTATCAATCGAGTGGTTGTATTAACCAACAAATACTACCAAGGAATCATTCCTCAACCTAATGCTTATTCTGACCTTGATAAAAAGACGCTGGAACTGCTGTCTGAATATCCTGCTATTATTTCAAGTTCTATCAATCGATATAGATTTAGAGAAGCTTTGTCTGAACTTATGAATTTGGCCAGACTTGGAAATAAATATTTAGCCGATGAAGAGCCTTGGAAAAAGATCAAAACAGATCCGGAAAGGGTACAAACCATTATGTTTGTCGCTTTGCAGATTGCAACCGGTCTATCTGTACTTTGCGAACCCTTTTTACCATTTACAAGTGCCAAATTAAAGGGCATACTAAACTGTGTTGAAGCAGACAGTAAAGATTGGCAGGCGGTTAGCACAGAAAAAGTGCTGCTTTCTGCAGGTCATCAGATCAACAAGGCAGAATTATTATTTGCTAAAATTGAAGATGCGGATATTCAAAAGCAAATTGACAAATTAGAGGCTACTAAAAAAAGTCAGGAACAGGTCAAATTAGAACCTCAAAAAGAAACCATTGAATTTGATGATTTCACCAAATTAGATATTAGAATCGGAACCATTCTTGAAGCGGAGAAAATTCCGAAAACCAAAAAACTTTTGAAATTAAAAGTTGACGTTGGCATTGATACAAGAACCATCGTGAGCGGTATTGCAGAAAGTTTTGATCCGGCTAAGATCATTGGACAAAAAGTATCAGTCCTCGTGAATCTGGCCCCTAGAAAATTAAGAGGCGTTGAAAGTCAGGGTATGATTTTAATGAGTGATACTACAGAAGGGAAATTAAGCTTTATTGAACCAGATGCTGAATCAGTGGCGAATGGTGAAAAGGTGAGTTAATTATTTTTCAACATCAGTTAAAACATGAAATGAATTCGATTTGTTTCATGTTTTTTTATGCCTTAAATTCAAAAGAAATAAAAATGTTTGTCAACCTTTTCACTTCCTGTCGCGTCTTAGAAGTATAAGGCCTCTTTTTAGCATGTCAAAAGTCATCAAAATAAATAACACCAAGGAATTAATTGAATTGTCGCTTTTAAAAAATCGAAAGGCTCAAAAACAATTATTTGATAGATACGCACCAAAAATGCTGGGCCTATGTTCTTATTATGTCAAGGACATTCAAAAAGCCGAAGAAGTAATGCTGAGTGGTTTTTTCAAGGTATTCACAAAGTTAGACCAGTATTCAAATAAAGGAAGTTTTGAAGGCTGGATTAGGAAGATCATGGTGTATGAGAGTATCTCATTTCTACGGAAGAAAAAAGAGTTGATTTTTACTGATAAGATAGAGCACTTTGAAAAAAATATAGAAAACGAAATTGAATTGAACATTGACGCTGAGGAACTGCACAATTATATTGATCGTTTGCCTGAAAATTGCAAAATCGTATTCAACATGTTTGTCATTGAAGGCTATAAACATACTGAAATAGCGGCGATTTTAAAAGTAAGTACAGGAACCAGTAAAACGCAGCTGCATAGAGCCAGAAAGTCATTAAAAGAGATGATATCTGCTCACAAAAAGAAATATTATGAAACAAACTAAGTATAGAGATACACTTCAAAATAGAAGAATTAGACCTTCTTCTGGCTCATGGGAGCAGTTAGAAGCATCACTCGACGCTCATGAAAAAAAAGATAGAAAAAACAGGTGGTGGTTTTTAAAAGCAGCTGCTGTCGTTTTGCTACTTATTTCGGTAAGCTATTATACCTTGGTCCCAGACAAAAACCTTGATACTACTCCTGTTGTCACAACACCTGTTATTAAAAATAATCATTCAGAACCTGCTGAAATAAATCAGGTTAGCTCTACTGAAATCAACAGTTCAGACATCAATACAGCAATAACAGAGCAACACTCTAATGATATTCCTTTAACAGCATCAAGAGAAGATTCATTGATCGATTCTAAGGCAGATGAAAGTGTAATTCAAGTTTCAATTAACGACAGTATCATAGAGATCATGGAAGTTGTTGATATCCCAGAATCAGAAGAATTACTTATCGATACTGAAGTAGAAGAATTGTTGAAGAAATCGAAAATTAAATTGATGGTTAATGGTCAGATCAGTTCAGAAAAAGTTGTTAGTTCAGAAGCCCTTCTGAATTCAGTTGAAGAAGATCTTTACATGGATTTGAAACAAAAACTGATTGAAAAAATTACAAATACGCTTAAAAATCCGAAAGAAGTTGTCACCTCACGTGACCATTAATTCGTTCACACTACTCCCATGAAAAATATTCAATTCTTAGCGTTTACTCTGCTGTTACTTCTTTTTTCTTATCCTGTATTTTCACAGGAAAACAGCGAGGATAGCGATGATAATTCAGATCTAAAACAAAAAAAAGAGACAGTGATCCTTGAAGAAAAAGAGGCCCTGAAAGAAGAAGTCATAGAAATAAATGAACGCTTTAACAATGACGAAATAACAAGAGAGGAGGCCGACAAACTAAAAGAAAAAGCCGCTGACATTCATGCCTTGAACATTGAAAATCGAATTGCAATTCTAGAAAATGAAGCGGCATTGGCTGCCAGAAGTCAAAGCCTGACCAAAATTGGTGATACAATTCCCGAAACGAAAACAGAAATATCACATATTGAAATCAAGGTATTTGATGAGGTTGACCCTTTGGTCGATATCAATCTTGGACGTCAAAAAAAATACGATAAAAGAACTCATTCTAATTTATTGGTCGCCTTTGGTCTCAACAATGCGATCATCGAAGGTCAAACACTTGATAATTCTCCCTATCAAATAGGGAAAAGCAGGTTTTTTGAGATTGGCTGGACCTTTACTACCCGCTTATTAAAAGAATCCAATTCAGTCAGATTCAGATATGGATTTGCTTTTCAATTTAACGGATTAAGACCAACTGACAACAGGTATTTTGTTCAAGATGGTGAACTCACCTATCTGGAAGAATTCCCTTACAATTTAACGAAGTCAAAATTGAGAATGGATAACCTGGTCTTCCCTGTTCATTTCGAATTCGGTCCCTCCAAAACCATCGATAAAGGTGACTATATCAGGTATTCAACACGAAAGAAATTCAAATTTGGAATTGGCAGCTATTTTGGATTCAATCTGAGAACCAGGCAAAAACTTAAATACACCATAGACGGCGCCAAGAAAAAGGATAAAATAACACAAAGTTATAATACAAGTAATTTGATTTATGGCTTAAGCAGTTATATTGGTTTTGATGCTTTTTCTCTTTATGCAAAATACGACTTGAATACAATTTTCAATGAACCAAACCCCAAAGAGAACAATATTTCCCTCGGCCTTCGCTTTGACTTATAGTCTACTATAATTTAACAACCCAATGGATAAAATATTTGTTGGGTTTTTTAGTATTCTTCTACATTTTTTATGGCTGAAACGATACCTTTGTGTTTTCATTTTAGCCCCATGCAATTAGTCTCATTTATTACTTCTCATACCAAGCTCCCGTTAAAAGGAGTTGAAAATACGATTGAACTTCTGAACGAAGATTGTACCATTCCTTTTATCTCAAGATATCGAAAAGAGAAAACAGGTAATTTAGATGAAGTTCAAATTGCGAATATTGTTGAGTTCAAAAAGGTGTATGAAGACTTAGAGAAACGTAAATCGACCATTCTTAAGGCTTTACAAGAACAGGACGTGCTGACCGATGAATTAAAAAATCAAATCGAGACTACGCTTGATGTCAATACCTTAGAAGATCTTTACCTGCCGTATAAGAAAAAGAGAAAGACCAAGGCTGAGAGTGCAAGAAATAAAGGCTTGGAACCCTTGGCTAAAATCATCATGAGCCAAAAACCTGATGCCCTTTCTCATATTGTTGCCAGATATCTTAGCTGTGAGCTAGATGAAGTGGCTGCTCTCGAAGGAGCGAGACATATTATGGCCGAATGGATCAATGAAAGAGGCAGTGTGAGAAACAGACTGCGATGGCACTTGAATAAATTTGCCAGAATTCAAACCAAGGTAGTAAAATCAAAAGTCGATGATGAAAAAGCACTTAAATTTTCAGATTATTTTAATTGGGAAGAGGATCTCAGGACGTGTCCTTCACATCGCTTGTTGGCAATACTAAGAGCTGAAAGAGAAGGCTATTTACGCATCTCAATTTCTATTGATAAAGAAAAGGTGGTGCAAGAAATCAAACAAAGAATTCTTAAAGGTCCCTCAGAATGTGCTTCTCAAATTTCATTGGCTATTGAAGATGCATTTAAACGATTACTGTTCCCTTCTCTTTCCAATGAACTATTGCAATCTGCCAAAGAAAAGGCTGATGAAAATGCTATTCAGGTCTTTTCAAAAAATCTGCGACAACTATTGCTCGGAGCCCCTTTAGGTGAAAAAAGAATTTTGGCCATTGACCCTGGATTTCGTTCAGGCTGTAAACTTGTCTGTTTAAATCAATACGGTCAATTAGAACACAATGAAAATATATATCCTCATGCACCGTCTAATGATACCAAGGGTGCTATGAAGAAAATCAATTCTCTGGTCGATGCGTATAAAATTGAGGCAATTGCTATTGGAAATGGCACGGCTTCACGAGAAACAGAACGATTGATAAAAAATATTCGTTTTAATAAAGAGGTTCAGGTTTATATTGTGAATGAAGCAGGAGCCTCCATTTATTCAGCCTCAAAAATTGCCAGAGATGAATTTCCTAACTATGATGTGACGGTCAGAGGGGCTGTTTCTATTGGGAGAAGGCTGTCAGACCCTTTGGCTGAATTGGTTAAAATAGATCCAAAATCAATCGGTGTAGGTCAATACCAGCATGATGTGGATCAACATAAATTAAAACACAGTCTTGATGCGGTTGTGGAGCGTTGTGTGAATACAATTGGAGTTAATATCAATACTGCGAGTGTTTCACTTCTATCCTATGTTTCAGGCATAGGAGACAAAATAGCTCAAAATATTATCGACTATCGGAAAGAAAATGGCGCATTTTCATCTCGTGAAGAAATTAAAAAGGTTACAAGACTTGGAGCTAAAGCCTATGAGCAAGCTGCTGGATTTTTAAGAATTAAAAATGCTGAAAACCCCTTAGATGATTCGGCAGTGCATCCTGAAAGTTATGGACTGATTTCCAAAATCGCCAAAGATGAAGGGGTTGAACTACATCAAATGATTGGGAACAAAGCCCTTCTCGAAAAAATTGATCTTAAAAAGTATTGTTCTTCCACCGTCGGTCTTCCCACCCTAAATGACATCATCAAGGAACTGGAAAAACCCGGCGCCGACCCAAGAGAAAAAGCCAGAATTTTTAGTTTCGATCAGAACTTAAAGAGTATTGATGATTTAAGGGAAGGAAAATTAGTACCCGGAATCATTAACAACATCACAAACTTTGGTTGTTTTGTTGATATTGGAATCAAAGAAAACGGATTGATCCACGTCTCTAACCTTTCTGACACATTTGTAAAAGATGTAAATACAATTGTCAGCCTCCATGAACAGGTCATTGTAAAAGTTCTGGAAGTCGACAAAAACAGAAAGCGAATCCAATTATCGCTCCATTCAAAGAATTAAAAAATTTACTTCTTGCTTAAAGCAATTTCAACTGCCTTTTCGGCATGTAGCTTCGTGGTGTTAAAAAGAGGAATGTCTATGTCTTCAGGGTATACCAGCAAAGGAATTTCTGTACAACCGAGTATGACTCCCTCAGCACCTTGATCGATTAATTTTTTTATGGTTCTTATATACATTCTTTTAGAGTCCTCCTTAATAATTCCATTGACCAATTCCTTGTATATGATCTGATGTATCAGATCTCGATCTATTTGCTCTGGAACTATTACCTCAATGCCATTATTCTTGAGAATGTCTTTAAAAAAATCCTTCTCCATGGTAAATTTAGTTCCCAGCAGAGCAACTTTTTTCAGATCTTGTTCATTAATTGCTTCGGCAGTCACTTCGGCAATATGAATAACAGGCGTCTCAGTGCATTGGCTTATAGCAGGTACGCATAAATGCATGGTATTGGCACAAATCAGTATCATTTCAGCCCCTGACAAGTCCAATAACTTTGATCTTTCCTGCATCATCCTGTCAAGCAATGGCCAATCGTTTTTCGATTGCAATTCGGCAATTTCGGCAAAATCTACAGATTCAATCACACAATTCGCTGAATGAGCTCCTCCTAAAGTTTCCTTTACTTTTTCGTTCAAAAGTTTATAATACAGTAGGGTTGACTCCCAACTCATCCCCCCTATTAATCCAATTTTTTTCATTTTACTTGTTTTTGACAATGTCCAAGACACTTAATCGCTCTCTGTTGACAGTCAACTTCGTAACATCAGGTCTCGAATAATGACCAACTGCATCAAAATTCTGCCGTTCTTCAAATACACGATCAAAATTTATATCCTGAACGATCAATCCATCCGTTTCTACCTGAGGCTTAAGGATCCATTCTCCGTCAGGTCCGGCAATACAAGATCCTCCATTAGCCAATATCTCTGGGCAATCTGATAGAATTTCATCCAAATATGGTGTTTCATTCGGGAAGTCACTTCTGCGCATCAAACTAGAGACTGAAATCACAAAAGATCTTGATTCTCTGGCAATAAATCTTGTGATATCCCTGGTATTATGATCTGAGCCTGGCCATACGGCAATATGTAAATTTTCACCCAAACCGTATAGTGCTGTTCTGGGCAGAGGCATCCAGTTCTCCCAGCAATTCAAACCACCAAGGGTAAACTGTTTTAGTTCATGTACCCGTAAACCATGGCCATCTCCTGGAGACCAGGTCAACCTCTCATCATATGTTGGCTGCAATTTTCTGTGAACAGATTTTATTTCGCCAAGTTCATTGATATAAACCAATGAACAATATAAACTATGCCCTCCTCTGTCTTTTGGACGCTCAATGATTCCCAAATATACAGCCATCTTTTTTTCACGACAAAGATCTGTGATGCGATCCAGATCTCCTGCTTCAATCTGAATGGCATTTCTGGCATAATGGGCATGCAATTCCTTCTGCATTTTAGCATCAAATTCTGTAGCTTTTGTTAAACCTAACCAAAAGGGATAACCAGGAAGTACGCCTTCTCCAAAAACAAGCAATTCACATTTTTGATCTGAAGCAGATATGATCATTTGAATGACCCTTTCCATCGTTTTTTCCTTATCCAACCAAACTGGTGCCATCTGGGCCATTCCTATCCTTAAATTAGATGCGCTTTCTGCCATATGTTTTAAATTGTATCGTTCGTTTTTTAATGATTTAAAGATAAGTTCTTTTTTTATAATCGATCAATTCAAGAGCATCCCAATCTGTAAAATATGAAATAAAAAAAATAAGTATCTTGTTGCTTTCAAAGCTTTACTATGAAATTTCCTTTTATTAGATTTTTTTATTTCCTGTTGACATTTCTCTTTGTATCATCCTCCTTATTGGCACAAGAAAATTCATCTGCAAAGGATAGTATCTCAGTCCCTTCAGAATCTATAGCTATCGGAGATATTTCTGAAGAATCTGAAAAACTGGGCCAGCAATTATTGAAATTAAAAGGAACTTTAGACCAGAGTAGCAGAATTGTTGAGATTGACTCCATCGTTGTTTCTAAAACCCCTGAGATAATTGCTCTTGTAGATTCTGCCTTTTTAAAACGAGATGATGTTACCCTGAGAGACCTGAAAGTCAGAAAAGTTGAATGGAACAATTACAAAACTGTTTTAAATGAATATCAAAGCGTTGTTAAAAACAGGTCAGAAGAAATTAGTAAAATCATTAATGATCTTTTTTATGATCTGAATCGATGGGAAATAACCAAAAAGGAATTAGCGGGACGGAGTGAATCCAAAGACATGGAAGAGAGCTTCGATCAGGCCATCGTGGCCTTGGAAGATATCATGAAATCTGCTCACACTCGATTGGATAGCGTATTTATTACCCAAAAGAAAATCACAGAATTGGTTTTAGTGATCGATGAAGAAATATCCAACATAGAATATGCCGAAAATCAAAGGCGCAAAGATTACTTTGTATTGGACAGCAAGCCAATTTGGGAAAAACCAGAGAAATTAATGATCGGTGACAGCATCGCTACTGAGACCTTATCTTCTTATGGTCTAATCGTTGATGGTATTAAACAGAATCGCAAACAATTCCTTGACTTTTATCACCTAAACTTTAAAACCTTTATTCTTCAGGTCATTTTTCTAATACTCCTATTGAGCTTTCTGATTTTCGCAAATAGAAAATGGAACAAAACCTTTATTTCATTGAGAAACCCCATAGAAATACAGGCCAAAACCATTCTGATGAACCCGATTTTGACCACCTTATCAGTAGGAGTTTTGGTGTCTGCCTTTTTCTATGATTCCATGGTACCGGCCTATGCTGAATTCCATGTAATGATTGTGCTGTTTGCCACTATTTTATTGCTTCCAAAAGTAACCGACAAAAAATTCCGCCCATTTTTATGGCTGCTATTTATGGTGTATCTGATCAATACCTTTGAAGCATTTATTGGTGTTAAAGCCAATTTGGTAAGAGGATTACTCATAGTTGATGCGATTGTGCTATTCATTTGCCTTTTTATTGGAAGACGTGTCATAATAGCCAACCCAACAAAGTTTTCTCAGATCATACGGCCTTTTAAAATTGTCTCGGTCATCTATATGCTTTTATTGGTCATTTCAATTGCTGCCAACATCATTGGTATGGTAGCTCTTTCAAACTACATCACAAAAGCAGTACTAGTTTCAATTACTTTTGCGATGACAACCTATTTATCGATCAAGGTCTTCACGAGTATATTCATTCTAATTTTTAAATTCAGAAGTGCCACAAATATTCAAACCTTGACCAGTATGGTAAAGGCTACTCATCAACGAATCCGTCCTTTATTCAATTTCTTAGGATTCGTATTCTGGTTATTTTTCACATTGAATGGATTCGAATTATACGACTACTTGATAGGCTCATATAATGACCTCCTAGCCATAGAGTGGAGAATAGGAGAAATGACGATTTCTTTAGGTGGCATCCTCGCTTTTGTCGCTATTTTTATTATCACTCTAATTATTGCCAAAATTGCAGCAGCTTTATTTCAAGATGAGTGGATGGTAAACGTCTTACCCAGAGGGGTGGCACCAGCCATTTCACTGGTATTGAGAATTGTAGTGATCGGTTTGGGTCTATATGCAGGTTTTACAGCTGCTGGAGTCGATCTAAGCAAGTTAGGTTTCATTCTTGGTGCTCTTGGGGTAGGTATTGGGTTTGGACTTCAAAACGTCGTGCTCAATTTTGTGTCTGGACTTATTCTGGCCTTTGAAAGACCCATAAACCTCGGAGATACCATTGAAGTAGATATGGAGATGGGAGTAGTGACCAATATTGGGGTTCGTTCCAGCAATATCAGAGCCTATTCTGGAGCCGAAGTGATCATTCCAAACGGAGATCTTATTTCGAAAAAAGTAATTAACTGGACACTATCCAACAGAAACAGAAGAAGTAAGGTGCCTATGAAGACCTCTCCAGATGCAGACCCTGAAAAGGTGATTGAATTGTTTAATCAAATCGCTCTGGATCATCCAAATACAAGTCGCGAGCCAGCTCCTAAAACTTACTTCTATGGCTATGGCCCTGATGGAAATCTTAATTTTGCTTTGATGTATTGGACAACCTTTTCAGATACCTTAAAAACGGATAGCAATATTGCCTTGTCTATTTTCAAGAAATTAAAGGAGGAAGGAATTCAGGCTCCTGCACCCGTTAGAAGAATCATCTCACAAGAAACTCAAAAAGGGGAGTAAAAAATGTCCCGAATAACATGAGCTCTTACTCTTCAAGTTTTTTATTCATAATCCTAAAAAACAAGGGAGGTATTGTAGCCAACAGCATCATTCCTGGGTATCCCGTCGGCATCTGTGGACTTTCCGGAATAGAATCTAAGAGTTGGTATTTTTTGCTTGCCTTATAATGATGATCGGAATGCCTTGAAAGGTTAAATAGCATTAACCTGCCCAATTGATGATCTGAATTCCAGGAATGTTTATGTTTTACACGCTCATACCTGCCTGAATCATTCTTTTTTCTTAAGAGGCCATAGTGTTCAATATAATCGACTGTACCCAATAATAAAATACCAATTATAGCAGCCATCATAAATGCGATAAGCACCTTAAGGTCAAATATCCAATAGATCGATCCAATGAACATCACATTTGCGATTGAATAAATTACCATCTTGTTAGACAAGGAGAAAATAGATTTCTTCTGCCGTTTCATCTTATTATTTTCGATCTTCCAGGCCTTTGCATAGCTTTTAAAGTGAGAAGTAACCCAAAAAGAATACAACCACTGACCTTTCTTTGCGGTAGCGGCATCATCTGGCGTAGCAACTTCTCTATGATGTCCTTCATTATGATAAGGAAGAAAATGTGTGTTTAGGGATGTCAGCAATAATAATTCTCCTAAAAAGCGCTCCACTCTTGAAGAACGATGCCCTAATTCATGTCCTATATTGATACCCATGACTCCGCAAAGCAATCCCATTGAAAAAACCTTCCCAAAAAAACTCAAAGAGAACAACGGAGTGAGCTCGATTACAACCAAAAATGAACTCAGCATGAGCAATTGCACCGGAACCGAGATGTAAAGTATCCAATCATACCAATTTGAGTTCTTCTCTAATAACATGGTTTCTTTGTCTAAGTTCCCTTTATCGGGTGCTAAAAACAATTCAAAAAAAGGAATGATCAAAAATGCAAAAACCACTGGGCTAAAAGTTGCTATACCCTGACTATTAAAAGAGAAGTACACTACCAATGGCAGGGTAAACACAAACAAATATTTTAGTCGTTTAATCAATGGCTACTTTTTTTCAAGTATTAAATAATCTAAAGATAAGGCATTAAATGAATCATTAAATGACTCGATCTCCTCATCTATCAATCTATCAAATTTATCCAATTCGGATTGAATTAAGTGAGTCAATTCATTTTTAACCTCAACATCCTGAGCCGTGGGAGGAAAATCGTCCATCGTAACAAGGCTATTCAAATGTCCAAGTTTGTTGGTCAGTTTTATCGGGAAATTCAACGGATCTTGGTTGCTTTTGTTTTTGGTCTGGTATAAATTCTTCTCGATTTCTGAAAAAGATTTTTGAAGTTCCTCCGCCTTTGCAACCAATGTTTTTACCTTTTCTTCGCCTTTGTATTGCTGTACAAAAGACTCCAATTGGCTATTTATTTTTCTTATTTTTTTAATCGACTGATGGGCTCTGTCAATGGTTTCATTGACTTCAGATACAAATTTAAACTGCTGCTTCATCTGTTCAATACTTGCCTCTGCTCTTGGGTCTGTAAGCACAGTAAACTCCTTAGTCTGAACCTCTTCATTCACTTTTAAACTAACCTGATATGTTCCCGGAACGACTTTTGCCCCACTTAAACTAGCCCACCATAAGATCATTCCATCCAATTTTTCCGCTCCCTTTGTTCTGGTATCCCAAACGAACTTATTCGCGCCCTCCTCGATGCTTAATTTTTTCTCTTTTTCTTTACTAAAGGAATTAAAAGAAGCGAGTGTGTCTCCTTTTATGGTCAAATAACTTAGGGTTACGCTGTCCTTTTCCTCTTCATATACGGGAATATTAAAATACGTTATCACGCCATTTTCTAAATTTGTTCCGCTTGTTTTAGATTCTTTACCTCCACTACCCTTGGTTCGATAAGTGTCTTTTGGCTTGTAAAGAAAACTCCCTTTGGCTTTTTTTGCTTCGTCCAGTTGGTGCAGGAGACCCAAATCATCCAACATCCAAAGGCTCCTCCCCTGGGTAGCAACAATCAGACTGTTTTCCTTAATGCTAAGATCCGTGATCGGAACAATAGGCAGGTTCCTTTGAAACTTCTCCCAGGAATCTCCATCATTAAATGAAATATACATCCCCGTTTCCGTTCCTGCATATAATAGGCCTTTTTGTGTGGGATCCTCTCTAAGCACCCTGGTGAAATGCTCCTTATCAATTCCATTTGTAATCTCAGTCCAGGTTTTTCCATAATCACTGGTCTTGTACAGATATGGTTTGAAATCTCCCAATTTATAACGAGTCCCGGCGATATAACAGGTCCCTTCATCAAAGTTTGAAGGCTCAACACTGTTGACCATAGTCCACTCAGGCATATTCGCTGGGGTTATATTCTCCCAGCTTTTTCCGCCATCCTTTGTAATATGAACCAGACCATCATCAGTTCCAAGCCAAAGTAAACCTTCTTTTAAAGGACTTTCGTTGGCCGCGAATATGGTACAATAATACTCCACACTCGTGTTGTCCTGGGTAATAGGACCTCCACTTGAAACAAGCTTTTCCGGATCATTTCTTGTCAGGTCTTCACTTAGAACTTCCCAGCTTTGCCCCTCATTTTCTGAAACATGCACATGATTCGAAAAAGTGTATAGCCTTTTTGGGTTGTGCCTACTAAAAATGATGGGGAAATTCCATTGAAACCGGTATTTCATTCCTTCGGCTCCATGTCCCATGGGATTATCAGGCCAAACATTGATCGCCCTGACTGTGCCTGTTTTGTGGTTTTTTCTGGTCAAAAAACCATCATAACTCCCCCCATAAACAATATCATTGTCAAGGGGGTCCACCGCTATATGTGCCGACTCCCCTCCAGCAGTACTTTCCCAATCGCCTTCATCAATGTTTGAAGAACTACTTCTATGGTTAATTCTAATGGTAGTATTATCCTGTTGCGCCGCATAAATTCTATAGGGAAAGCTATTATCTGTTGTCACGCGGTAAAATTGACAAGTAGGCTGATTATGATAAGTCGACCAGGTTTCTCCACCATCGTAGGTTACCTGGGCGCCTCCGTCATCTCCAATGATCATTCTACTAGAATTCTGAGGGTCTATCCATAGATCATGATGATCCCCATGGGGGGCATTATGAGTTGTAAATGTTTTACCACCATCACTAGATTTATGATATCGAACATTTAAAACATAGACCACATCTTCATCCTTTGTATCTGCATAAAGTCTGGTATAATACCAGGCCCTCTGTCTTAATTTTCGTTCTTCATTAACTCTGTCCCATGTTTCGCCTCCATCGTCGCTTCTATACAATCCTCCTTTTTCCTTATTTTCCACCATGGCCCACACTTTTTCAGAATTTTGAGGCGACACCGTCACACCAATAATTCCTAAAGTGTCGCTCGGAAATCCCTTATGCGTTGAAATTTCATTCCATGATGCACCACTGTCATTGCTCTTCCAGAGGGCAGAACCAACTCCTCCGCTGCTCAAACTATAGGGCGTTCTTTGAACCCTCCAGGTCGAGGCATACATGATTCTTGGGTTATTAGGGTCAAGTTTTAAATCTACTGCTCCGGCATACTCATTTGCAAATAGAACCTTCTTCCATGACTTACCTCCATCAGATGTTTTATACACACCTCTTTCTTCTGTTGGTTTGTAAATATTCCCCATTACTGCAGCGTAAACGATATTGTGATCATTTGGGTCAATGGCAATTCTTGAAACATGCCTTGAATTTTCTAATCCTGCAGCTTCCCAAGTTTTTCCTGCATCCTTACTTTTCCAAATTCCATAACCTGATGATACATTTCCCCGTACCGTTTTTTCTCCTCCACCTACATAGATGACATTTTTATCTGATTCTGATACTGAAATAGCACCGATACTTCCACCGAAAAAGCCATCCGAAATATTAACCCAGGTTCGTCCTCCATCAATTGTTTTCCAAATACCTCCACCGGTAGCGCCAAAATAATATAAGTTCGGTTCACCTGGCACACCTGTCACAGCTGCCGATCGACCTCCTCTAAAAGGACCTACAAGTCTGTATTCCAACCCTTCATAAAGAGATTCTTCATATGATACTGTTTCTTTGTCAGATTTATTCTTTTTCCTCTGCGCCCAGGCCTCATGGCTGATGGTAAAAACAAACAGCGCTGACAGAACGATTTTAATACTCGTATTGATTCTCATGGTTTGGATTTATAATAGGCTAATTTAGCAATATTAATAAGAGCAACAGAGACCAATAATGAATCCAATGAGTTATTTGTAAAAAAGAAACCTTTTCTCATCTTAATATCCTGTGTTTCTATTTTAGCGAAATGGTTTTAATCCTTAGGCAAAGACTGCAGAATAAGCCGTCTGAATCTTGCAAATCAAGTCATTACTTTGTAACTTAGAAGAGTGAAAAGTTATAAGAACATTAATGACCCTCAACGAAGTTTTGTAGCTCCATTCGTCGATAAGCACAGTAAGAAAAATGAATTTTTTTCTGAAATAAACAAACGCATAGATTGGAAACCAATCGGAGCAAAACTGAAAAAGATATACACCAAAGGATTAACAGACAGAGGTGCGAAGGCCTATTCTCCAGTATTATTGTTTAAAATGCACCTAATCTCTGAATGGTATCAAATTTCTGATACACAGACAGAAGCCATGGTTTATGATAGTATTTCTGCACTTAGGTTTTGCGGATTAAGTCTCGAAGAGAGTGTTCCAGGCCATAGCACGCTTAGCAGATTTAAAAAGGAACTTGTCGAACATAATGCCTTGGCTGAACTCACTGAGGAAATTAACATCCAGCTTGCCAAACAGCAACTTGAAATTCATCCAGGTAGATCAAGGGTAAATGCTAAGCTGATTTTCAAGCATAATAAATAACCTGTTGTTGAATCTAGGATCCTATAAGGGTGACAACCACCTGTCTTGGGCCGCCATGATTCCTGTGTTCACACAGGTATATGCCTTGCCAGGTACCAAGATTAATTCTCCCTTTGCTAATAGGTATTTGAACGGAGGCCCCCATCAAAGATGCCTTGATATGCGCGGGCATATCATCAGCACCTTCATAGGTATGCACATAGTAAGGTGCATTTTCTGGAACCATTTTATTTATATGACTTTCAAAATCAACCCGAACTGACGGATCTGCATTTTCATTGATGGTTAAACTTGCCGAAGTATGTTTAATAAAAACCTGCATCCATCCCATTTGAATTTCTTTCACCTCCTTCATCTGCATCAGAATTTCATCTGTAATCAAATGATATCCTCGATGACGTGCCTGCAATCTAAATTCCTTTTGAAATGTTTTCATAATCCTGGCTGAATAGAATGTTGTCTATGAGTAGCTAAAATTACAAAATATCTGGCCGAGTAACACTCAGAAACTATTCTCAACCTTCAATTAGGCCTTCTTTCCTAAAAACAAAATTTCATTACAAACCACTTCAGTTATATATCGCTTTACACCCTTTTCATCTTCCCATGAACGGGTTGCCAATTTACCTTCTAGGGCAACCTCCCTTCCTTTTTCAAGATAGGACTCAATAAGGTCCGCTGTTTTGTTCCAGGCGATAATATTATGCCACTCCGTTTCATCCACCTTTTCACCATTCGAATTTGTAAAGCTCTCATTAGTTGCTAAGGAAAATTTAGCCAACTTATGTCCTGAATCTAAAGTCTTAATTTCTGGGTTCATACCTAAATGTCCGATTAATTGCACTTTGTTTTTTAATTTATTCATCTTTTAAAAATTTTGCCTGCCTTAAGACAGTGATTATACATTTGCGAAACTGTATTGATTCGCTTCTGCAAATTTGTGATGAGATACTGAAAAGGTTGCTCAATTAAATAATTACTTTCGTATGTAAATGAATGTAGTCGTTTGCAATCGAATAATATTACTTACATTTAGGCTGTAATCTGTTTTTCACAGGGAAAAAAAAGCATTGAATAATGTCAGAAAAAACAACCATAATCCTGCATTCAACACTTTGCTATGTGCTGGCTTTTATGTTTACCACGGTAATTCATGAATTCGCTCATGCCTTCGCCGGTTGGCTTTCAAATAGTCATCCTGTTATGCATCATAATTATGTATCCCATCTAACACCTGAGAATTTATCAGTGTCACAACAAACCGGAATCGCCCTCGCCGGGCCATTTATTAGTTTAATCCAAGGGTTTTTTATGGGAGGTTGGTTTTTTAAAACATCTAAAAGGGGCCTGGTTCAGTTGTTTGTTTTATGGGCGGCTGTTTTAGGTTTCAACAACTTTTTAGGCTATGTCATGACGGCACCTATGTTTAAAATCGGTGATATTGGTAAAATGTACGAATTGCACGAAACTTCCCTTTTTATGCAAATCTCATTTGCGCTGATTGCCGCCTTAGGACTTCTCGCTGTAGCCAACAGATTGACAAGACCTTTTTTAGAATTCGCCTATAAAAAACAATGGATCTCTCCACAAACAATTGCCCCTAAATTTTCGTTCAAAATGATCATCCTTCCTTATCTAATTGGATCGGTTCTAATTACCTTTTTATACCTCCCGGTAATTAATCTATTGAGCATCATTTATCCGGTTATGAGTGGTATGCTATTTATTTATCCATGGAAAAATGCTGTCACCATAAAAAATGTTCGCCTTTCATCGTCGGAACAGATAGGAAAGCTGTCATGGATACTGCTAATTGTATTCGTTATATTGGTGGCTATCTTTAGACTGGTATTACCAAATGGAATTACATTTTAATAGAGTAATTATGAATAGAACCCTTTTATTTAAAGTACTATTATTAATTAGCCCAGGGCTATTTTTGAATTGTCAGATCGATAAAAAGCACGCTGCTGAGGCTGAAATGGAACTGGTAAAAGAGACACTGGTAAAAATGTGGGCGGCCATTGAAGAAGAAGATATTGATTCATATGCTGCATTTATTCATCCAGACTTTACACAGTTCGGCGAAAATGATTCTCTTTTGAGAATTGGTAAAGAAGCTGAAATAAAAGGCATTGATGCATGGATCCGGGACTCCGAAAATATCCATACCGAAATGGAAGATCCAAGAATTACCATTAAAAATGATGTTGCCTGGATTGTTTACTATTGGAAAGATCATGGAATAACTAATGGAGAGGCTTTTGCTACCCGTGGAAAATCAACCAGAATATTCGTTAAAGAATACGGGAAGTGGCTATGTATTCATGGGCACTATACCTCTTTGCCTTAAAAACTAACAAATGAGTCAAAAACAATGTTTAGAATGTGGAGATGTCCTTCATGGCAGAAGTGACAAAAAGTTTTGCAGCGACTATTGTCGTAATTCTTATAATAATAAAGTAAATGTCGAAAGTAAAAACCTGATAAGAAACACCAATAATCGACTGAAAAAAAACTATAAGATTTTAACAGAATTGAACAAAACAGGGAAAAGCAAAGTCATAAGAAATACACTCATTGGTCATAATTTTGACTTTTCTTTATTTACTTCTATCTATACCACGAAAACCGGAAATGTCTATTATTATGTCTATGATCAAGGCTACCTTGAATTAGACAATGACTATTTTCTTCTGATCAAAAAGAATTAAATCTTGTAATTCGTGCTTCCATAAAATCATTGACTTGTAACAATATCATACTTCACTCGTCGAATGATAAAATTACCCCCATGCGATTGAATTTATACTTCTTCTTTTTTTTATTTCTGACTTCCTTGGTTCAAGGAGCCTATGCACAAGATAATAGCGTTGTGACTGGGCAAATATTTAATGGAGAAGACAAGGAGCCCCTCCCTTTTGCTTCTATACGACTAAAGAACCATCCCATCGGAACCATCAGTAATGAGAATGGTGACTTTGACTTTTATATTCCTAAATCGAAACGAAACGACACCCTGAGCATTAGTTTTATTGGATTCAATAGCTATGAAGTACCTCTATCAAATATCAATCGTAAACTAGAAATCGTTTTAACACCAAGCAGCAATGTCTTAGACGAGGTTATCCTGACCGAAAAAGATCCCCTGGATTACATAAGAAAAGCCTTAGAGCGACTGGCTGAAAACTATCCTCAAAATGAATATCAGTCTATCGCTTACTACCGAGAAAAGTTTATAGAAAATGGTGCTGTGATCAATAAGGAAGAAGGTGTTTTTAAGACCTACTATGCCAAAGCCAGCGATTCTTCTAAAAATCAGCACCAACTCTTATTGTACAAACCTGAAGAAAATCCCCAGCAATTTCAATTCATGAGAGAGTGGTATGAAGAAAAACAGGAAAAAAGGAAAAAGAAGGCCATAAAAAAGGGAGAAGAATTTGATGAAGATGAATACGACAGTGAAATTGACATGGATCTGGGTGGGCCAGAATCTGTTATTGATCTAGACATCAATAATGAAAGAGATAATTACCTGAATCCGAAACATTTTAAAAAATATGAATATAGTTTTGGCGAAGAAACTTCTTTAAATGGTGAACGGCTTGTTACCATAAATTTCAAAGCCAAAAGAACCATTGATCACAAGAAAGATTCGGGCAAAATACTTATAAATACAGAAGATTACGCCATCGTTTCAATTGAACAACAAGGGAAGTTTAGTATTCCTTTTATCGTCAAACCAATACTTTTTGTTATCGGTTTAAAAATTCAGAACCCAACATTTAACACTGTTATCAATTACCAGAAATACAAAGACAAATGGTATCCTCAATTATTTAGATGGGACGCAAACGTAAAGCTCACCAAAAAGCACACCTTCGATCCAAATGAAAATTCGGATATCAATATAGGTCAGGTATTTTTTATTAACCAGCTCGATTCGATTGCCACACCCATTTCTGATGAACACAGGTTTAACGAAGATGAAGATATGGGAGAACAGGTTTTCAATGACTTAAACCTGGAATGGAATGAACTAAATATAATCAAAGACTAAGGTAGATCGAATAAAAGTTGATAGGATAAAATTTATATTTCGTAAATTTAGCTTTCGCTAAAAAAATAGCATTCACCAAAACCTCTATTATGAAAAAATTATTTATCCTGCCATTCTTGGCATTGGCCATTAGCTGTGGAAAGTCAGACGCTGACAAGGTAGCTGAAGCTCCAAAGGAAATTACCCAGTACAGTATTGAACAGTTTTATAAAAATGAAAGCATCACCGGAGGGTCTTTTAGTAATGATGAAAAACGTTTGATCGTGAGCAGCAATACTACGGGAATCTTTAATGTTTTTGAGATTGATATCGCAACAGGTAAAAAAACACAGCGAACATTTTCAGAGAAAGAATCTTTTTTTGGGATAGATGAAGTCCCTAATTCTGATAAGATCATTTATTCAGCCGACAAAGGCGGAAATGAGAACAACCATATTTATTTGTTAGACAAGGATGGGAACTCAGTTGATCTGACGCCTGGTGACAAAGTAAAAACAAGTTTTAGCGGTTGGTCAGAAGATAAAGAATACATGCGTTATATGTCAAATGTGAGAGACCCTCGTTATTTTGACATGTATAAAATGAAGCTCTCTAATTGGGAATCAGAAATGATCTATCAAAATGACGAAGGACTAAATATAGGGTCCATTTCTCATGATGAAAAGATTTATTCCATTTCAAAGAGCATCACCACTAGTGAGAATAAGCTGTTTTTACTCTTTCATGAAACAGGGAAAAAAATTGAAATTTCAACCGAGAAAGGAACCTATAGTAGTTCGGGTTTTAGCAAGGATGACGCATTTTTCTTTTATACCACTGATGTTGGAAAAGAATTTACCTATTTGGTAAAATATGAAATTGCCACAGGAGAAACAGAAGTAATCTTCGAAGATTCATGGGATGTAATGTACAGTTATCTAAGCAAAAATGAAACCTATCGTGTGATTGGCATCAACGAAGACGGTAAAAACACCTTAAAAATTCTTGATACCAAAACCAATGAAATGGTTGATTTTCCTGACATCCCCGATGCTGATATTAAGGGTGTGAACATTTCTGAAAGTGAAAAATTAATGAGATTGGTTGTTGGTAGTTCTAAATCTTCGAATGACATCTATATGTATAACTTTGAAGACAAAACCCTGAACCGCTTGACCAATACGATGAGTAGCGAGTTAGACCCGGATATGCTGGTGTCAGCTGAGGTTGTCAGATACAAATCATTTGACGGACTTGAAATACCCGCTATTTATTACAAGCCTTTAACAGCTTCTGCTGACGACAAAACTCCAGCCCTTGTATGGGTGCATGGAGGACCAGGAGGTCAGTCAAGAGTGGGTTATTTTGGACTGATTCAATATTTAGTGAATCATGGCTACGCCATCCTGGCCGTGAACAATAGAGGGAGCAGCGGTTATGGGAAAACATTTTATAAAATGGATGACTTGAATCATGGTGACAAGGATTTAAAAGACTGCATCTGGGGTAAAAAATGGCTTCAGGAACAGGAGTATATTGATGGTGACAAAATCGGGATCATCGGAGGAAGCTATGGTGGATATATGACCATGGCAGCCATGGCTTTTACACCAGACGAATTCAATGTAGGTGTAAATATTTTTGGTGTGACCAATTGGTTGAGAACCTTAAAATCCATTCCTCCTCATTGGGAATCTTTTCGGGAAGCATTATATAAAGAATTAGGAGATCCAACCACGGCAGATTCAACACGACTTTATGAAATATCTCCGCTGTTTCACGCTGAAAACATTAAAAAACCGGTCATGGTGCTACAAGGAGCTAATGACCCAAGGGTATTACAGGTGGAATCAGATGAAATTGTTGCAGCCATAAAAAAGAATGATGTGCCTGTTGAATATGTTCTATTTCCTGATGAGGGACATGGCTTTAGAAAAAAGGAAAATGAAATTAAAGGATATGGGCAAATATTGACATTTTTAGATACCTATCTGAAAGGAGGAACTCCCGTAAAACAATAATGATGTTTTTATCAAATAGTTTTTGAGTACATTTAAAGGTCCAAACTGACCGAATGAAAAATCAAAAAGCATCAGCATCTATAGTCATCATAGTGTTGATCATTCTTACCAGCATCTTGAGCTTTAAGTCGCTGATGCCTTCTGCCATTGAACATTCTGTTTTACAGGAATCAGGATTTTCAACGGCCAGGGCAATGAAACATGTAAAGATGATGTCACAAAAACCGCATTTCGTTGGAAGTGACGGCCATGATGATGTCAAAAACTATATCATTTCTGAACTTGAAAAATTAGGATTAACGGCCAAAATTCAATCCGAAGTTGTATTTAGAAATGATCTGAGAATAGGGTGCAGAGTTCAAAATATTTATGCCAGGATCGAAGGCAGTGAACCAGGCCAGGCATTGCTCTTAATGAGTCACTATGACGCTGCCGTTCATGCCTCCTTAGGAGCAAGCGATGCCGGCAGTGGTGTTGCCACAATATTAGAAGGGCTTAGGGCTTTTCTGTCTAAAGGGAAGCAACCAAAAAATGATATCATTGTATTAATAACTGATGCAGAAGAAATTGGTCTCTTAGGTGCTCAGGCATTCGCAGATAAACATCCCTGGGCAAAAGAAGTCTCACTTTCCTTAAATTTTGAGGCACGAGGCAGTGGCGGACCCAGTATCATGCTGATGGAAACCAACAGAGGTAACAGCGGTCTCTTAAAGCAGTTTAAGGCTGCAAAACCAAGCCATCCGGTTGCCAATTCATTCATGTACAGTATTTATAAAACCATGCCGAATGACATGGATCTGACCATTTTAAGAAGAGAATTAGATGTCAATGGTTTTAATTTTGCCTTTATTGAAGATCATTTTGACTATCATACGGCTCAAGACAGTTATGAAAGATTAAATCCTTATTCTCTCAAACATCAGGGGTCTTATATTACTGCTCTCTTGTCACAGTTATCGCAGGAAGATTTGCATACGGTCATATCAGATGATGATTGGAATTATTTCAATTTCCCCTTAATTGGGCTGATCACCTACCCTTTCCAATGGAGTCTACCTATATTAATCCTTGCTTTTGCTCTTTTTTTCCTTGTAATTTTCATAGGGTTTCGTAAAAAGAAAATAAATACACGACACCTATTTCAAGGTTTCTTATCCTTATTAACTTCTCTTGTTTCAGTAGGACTGATTTCCTTTTTTGGATGGCAATTAGTATTGAAAATACATCCGGAGTATGAAGAGATCCTCCAGGGCTTTACCTACAACGGCCCATATTATATTACGGCTTTCGTTGCCTTGAGTATTTGGCTGACTATTTTTATCTATCTGAAATTCAATGTCAAGTCCAAACTAGTAAGTTATAGTATGGCTCCGATTTTTATTTGGCTCTTGTTAGACATCCTTCTTTTAACGTATTTACCTGGAGGCGCTTTTTTTGTGATCGCCCCTATCCTGTGCCTGTTAGCAGTTTTGTTTATCTTACTTTATCAAGGTTCATCACTCAACCCAATCGTAGTTGCCACTTTTTTATTGCTCCCTCTTATTCCGATATTTGTTCCCTTCGTTGAATTATTCCCGATTGCTTTAGGCACCAAAATGATTGTCATAGCAGCCGTTTTCAGCATTTTGATTCTTGTTAATTTCATTCCGGTGCTTTTCTCGATCCAAGGGTTGGAGAATCTAAACAAAGTTTTTTTGATCATTAGTGTATTGTCTTTTGGCTCCGCCTGGTTCTCGGCCGGCTTTAATGAGGATCAAAAAAAGCCTAACAGTATCAATTATGTGTTGTTGAATGAAGAAAGCAAAGCCTATTGGCTCAGTTATGATCAAGAACCTGACAGTTTTACCAAACAGTTCTTAGGTACAGATTATAAGAAAAGTGGTGTTGACATTAATAAGGCTTTAGTGCGGTCGATAGAAGGCGCCACAATGCACCAGGAAGCTGAAACCATTCTTTTTCCCAAAACTGTTTTTCAAGTGTTAAAAGACACTATGATCGATTCTTTGAGGTCGCTCTCCATACGTATCAAACCAAATCGAAACATTGACAAAGTAGAACTATTTTGTCAGCAGGACTTTGAAATGCTTGAATTGAAGGTCAACAAGCAGAGGCTGGTAAACAAAGCTACCAACATCTCGAAAGAGAAACGCCTTTTTCAGTATTACTATACCCATCAAAACGAAGAACTCTTGCTTGAATTTCTCTTAGAACTCAAGGAAAACCCTTCATTTGTGGTGGTAGAATATTCTTACGATCTCTTGACCAATTCAATAATTCAAAAAATTCAGCCCGAAATAAAAGGGCGCGAATCGTGGCAGATGCCTAAGCCTTTTATTTCGAATGATGCAATTTTGGTAAAAACTGAAATTAATTTCTAAATTGCTAAAAAAAGACCTCAATTATTGCATTATACGAGGTCAAAAAGCACTTCTTTTTAGTATATTTGTCATCCCTTTTGAAGACATGAAATATCATTATTTAAAAGGGATTATTAAAAATGAATTGGCTCTGTGATGAATTGCTTTTCCGAGCCTTTAAAAACCCTTTGAATTAAAGAGATGAAAACTATTAACGATTTTAATTTTGAAAATAAGAAAGCACTCATAAGAGTAGATTTTAATGTCCCTCTCGACGATGCTTTACAAGTGACTGACGTAACCAGAATTGAAGCAGCAAAACCAACTATTTTAAAAGTTTTAGAAGATGGTGGAAGCGCTGTACTCATGTCGCACCTGGGAAGACCAAAAGGAGTTGAGGAAAAATTTTCTCTTAAGAATATCGTTGATAAAGTTAGTGATATCATTGGTGTGCAGGTAAAGTTTGTGAGCGATTGTATTGGCGAGGAAGTTGAGGAGGCAGTTGCTAATCTACAAAATGGTGAGGTGCTCATCCTTGAAAACCTTCGTTTCTATGGCGAAGAAAAAGCAGGAGATAAAGCATTTGCAGAGAAATTGAGTAAAAATGGAGACGTCTATGTCAATGATGCTTTTGGAACGGCACACAGGGCACATGCATCTACTGCCATCATCGCTGAGTTTTTTCCAGACAGAAAATGTTTTGGGCTCCTTCTTGCAAAAGAAATTGAAAGTTTGGAAAAAGTATTAGGTTCGAGTGAAAGACCAGTGACAGCCATATTAGGTGGTTCGAAGGTGTCTTCAAAAATAACCGTTATTGAAAATATCCTGGATAAGGTAGATCATTTGATCATTGGAGGAGGAATGAGTTTTACTTTTATCAAGGCACAAGGCGGTGAGATTGGAAACTCTATCTGCGAAGATGATAAAATGGACCTAGCCTTAAGTATCTTAAAGCAAGCTGAAGAAAAAGGTGTGAAGGTTCACTTGCCTGTTGATGTTGTGGCAGCAGATGATTTTAGCAATGACGCCAACACACAGGTCGTAGATATTTATCATATTCCTGAAGGATGGGAAGGACTGGATGCAGGTCCTAAAACAAACATTGGTTTCTCTTTTGTGATTGCACAATCAAAGACGATTCTTTGGAATGGACCTGTAGGTGTTTTTGAAATGAAGACCTTTTCAAAAGGAACCATTGAATTGGGTAATGCTGTAGCTGATGCAACAGCCGACGGCGCTTTTTCACTCGTGGGAGGCGGTGATTCTGTAGCGGCTGTGAAACAATTTGGATTTGCCAATAAGGTAAGCTATGTGTCTACCGGTGGTGGCGCGATGCTTGAAATGCTTGAAGGTAAAACCTTGCCAGGAATCCAAGCAATATTGGAGTAAAATAAATCGATTTTAATTCATAAATTTAAAGGTCTAAAATCTAATACAGATTTTAGACCTTTTTTCTTATAAGACTACGAATAAAATAAATAGAATCTCACATTTTATGAAATACACACATATTCCTAAAACCGATATCAAAGTTAGTAAAATCTGTTTGGGCACCATGACTTTCGGTCAGCAAAATACGGAGTCAGAAGCCCATGATCAGCTTAATTATGCGAAAGAAACAGGTGTCAATTTTTTAGATTGCGCTGAAATGTATTCGATCCCTGGCAGAAAAGAAACACAGGGAAGTTCTGAACGTCTCATAGGCACCTGGCTAAAGGACCAAAAAAGAGACGATGTTGTCGTTGCCACTAAAGTGACTGGCCCTATGCCTTACTTTAATTATATACGACCTAACCTTGGCTTTTCTAAAGAGGCTATTCACGAGGCTATTCACGCTAGTTTAGAACGTCTTCAAACTGATTATGTTGACTTATATCAATTACACTGGCCAGAAAGGAATGTCAATTTCTTTGGACAGAGAAATTACACGCATAATCCGAACGAAAAATGGAAAGACAATTTTAAAGAGGTGATCGAAACTCTTGACGGACTTGTCAAAGAAGGTAAAATCCGGCATTATGGGGTATCCAATGAATCATCCTGGGGACTTATGAGGCATGTTGCTGAAAGCAACAACAATGAGTTAACCCGATGTAAAACCATTCAGAACCCCTATTCCTTGTTAAACCGAACTTTTGAAATTAACCTGGCTGAAGTTGCTATGAGAGAAGAAATTGGCCTATTGGCCTATTCTCCACTGGCATTTGGTGTATTATCCGGAAAATACCTTCATGGAAATATGCCAGAGAATTCTCGATTAAAACTCTTTCCTCAATATGCAAGGTATAGTAATCCGCAGGCGATTGCTTCTACAGAAGCCTATGCAGCTCTGGCTAAAAAAAGTGGACTGAGTCTCACAAAATTGAGTCTGGCCTTTGTAAATCAACGATCCTTTTTGACTAGTAATATTATCGGTGCGACGACCATGGAACAGCTCAAAGAGAATATCAGTAGTATTGACGTTGAGCTGTCAGAAGAACTCCTTAAGGAGATTGATCACTTACAAAACCTACAACCCAATCCTGCACCATAGATTCAAACGTATATCAACAAAAGGCCAACCAATGAAAATCCGAACCTTCATCCTAATGATAGCACTGAGTATTCAACCTCTTTTAGGCCAGGAAAAGTATGTCCCAACCCAGGAGAACCTGGAAGCCAGGAAATGGTTTGAAGATGCCAAATTCGGTTTGTTTATTCATTGGGGTGTTTACAGTGTTCTTGGCGATGGAGAATGGGTGATGAACAATCAAAATATTTCAGTAGATAGTTATGAAAAACTTCCTGCCTTTTTTTTTCCTATAGATTATAAACCTGACCAATGGGTCTCTATGGCAAAGGATGCAGGCATGAAATATATTACCATCACAAGCAGGCATCATGACGGGTTTTCAATGTTTGATACCAAAGCATCTGATTATAATATTATGGAGAGAACTTCTTATAAAAAAGATGTTTTAAAAAGTCTGGCAGACGCCTGTGAAAGAGAAGGAATCAAACTGTTTTTTTATTACTCCCTTCTTGATTGGCGCAGTGATGATTATTTCCCCAGAGGAAGAACGGGTACGGGCATAAAAGGTCGTGCTGAAACCGGAGATTGGGATAAATACATCGCCTTTATGAAAGCACAACTTACCGAGCTTTTAACAAATTATGGAGATATTGCCGGTATTTGGTTTGATGGTCACTGGGATCAAAAGGAATGGAATGGAAAGCGTTTTGGAAAAGTAAAAGTTGATTGGCATTATGATGAAATTTATTCCTTAATACATGAATTACAACCTCAATGTCTTATTGGTAACAATCATCATATAGCTCCCATTCCAGGTGAAGATTTTCAAATGTTTGAAAAAGACCTACCGGGAAAAAATACCACTGGCTGGGGAACAAGTTCGAATGACATAGGTGCCTTACCAAAAGAGGTTTGTGAAACCATCAATGGTTCCTGGGGGTTTAATTTGCAGGACAAAAAACACAAATCAGACAAGGAACTGATTCAATACCTGGTCAATGCAGCTGGGTATGGTAGTAATTTATTACTTAATGTGGGTCCGATGCCAAACGGTCAAATTCAAACTGAGCACAAAAAATCCTTGCAATCTATTGGGAAATGGCTGAAACAAAATGGTGAAACCATCTATGGGACAAGACAAGGACCGGTTTCGCCCAGTGAATCAATGGTGTCAACCCAAAAGGACGGACTTGTATATTTACATCTTTTAAATGATCACAAGGACACCTATTTAATTCCAAAGTTTCATGAAAAAATAAAAAAAATGCGGTTTTTTAACAGTGGGCAAAAAGTCAAACATACCGTAAATGAATTTGGGTTGACCTTTTCAGTACCCGCCGATGAATTAGATCCGATCGATACCATCATCGTACTGGAACTTCAATAAAAGTTTCGCAAAAAAAGCCGATCAGATCGTTTTTACTGCCGTGGCTTCAATTTCGATCTTCATTTTCTTGTCGGCAAGGCCGGCTGAAATCATTGTCGCCGCAGGTTTAATAGCTCCAAAATACTTTTTTAATACGGGCCAGCAAAGTTCAAATTGATCAGCCTGAGGAAGTATATAGGTTACTCTAACAATATCAGCCAATGAAGCATCGGCTTCTAGGAGGGCTTTTTCAATATTCTTGATACATTGTTCGGTCTGTTCAACGATGTCACTTGAGATCTCCATGGTTTCATAGTGATACCCTGTAGTACCTGATACAAAAACCATATCTCCAGCTACCACCGCTCTTGAATAACCAATTTTCTCTTCAAACGAAGAACCGGAAGAAATGAGTTTTCTTTTCATTTTTAGGTGTCGTTTATTAATATCCGAGTTTTAATCTTACCCGTTCTAAAACCTTGTCGGCAACCTTATGTGCCTTGGCAGCACCTTGTTTTAGAATCTGATCCACTTCATCTAAATGGTCCATATAGTAATGATACTTCTCTCTTTCGACTTTGAAGGTTTCGATCAACAACTCATAGAAGGCCTGCTTGGCATGTCCGTAACCATAATTTCCCCCAGCATAATTCGCACGCATTTCTTCAATTTGTTCAGGGCTCGCAATCAATTTATATAAGGCAAAAAGGTTACACGTATCC
The DNA here is from genome assembly GCA_964419405.1 of uncultured Flavobacteriaceae bacterium. Classification (GTDB taxonomy): domain Bacteria; phylum Bacteroidota; class Bacteroidia; order Flavobacteriales; family Flavobacteriaceae; genus Lutimonas. The sequence continues at coordinate 13,380 of CAYQPI010000057.1, read as the reverse complement.
GGATCTTTGGGATCTTCCATCGGTGTAGAATCTGTCTTGATCTTCATGATCTGCTTTCTCAATGCCTTATCCGTAAGAAAAATATCAATGATATTTCCCTTAGATTTACTCATTTTTTCACCGTCGGTGCCAGGCACATACATGGTGTTTTCCTGAATTTTTGCCTGAGGCGGTACCAAGGTATCTCCCATCTGATGGTTAAATCTGTTGGCCACATCTCTTGACATCTCAAGGTGCTGTAATTGATCTTTCCCCACAGGAACCACATCAGCGTCGTATAATAAAATGTCTGCGGCCATTAACATAGGGTAGGAAAAAAGTCCTGAATTTACGTCTTCAAGTCTGTCGGCCTTGTCTTTGAAACTGTGTGCCAGGGTCAACCTCTGATAAGGATAAAAACAACTCAGGTACCATGATAATTCAGTCACCTGAGGTACATCGCTCTGTCGATAAAACACCGTTTTTTCAATATCCACTCCAAACGCAAGCCAGGTGGCGGCCGTACTATAGGTGTTTTGCCTTAATTCTTTGGCATCTTTAATCTGAGTTAAAGAATGAAGGTCGGCAATAAAGAGAAAAGATTCTTCCTTTGACTCTTTCGACATACGAATGGCAGGGATAATTGCACCCAGCATATTTCCTAAATGAGGAGTTCCGGTACTTTGGACACCTGTAAGTATTCTTGACATCACTATGGTTAAAAATTCAAAGGCAAAAATAAGGAAATAAGCCTGAAATCATAATGATATCGACATAAGTTCTTTCATGAATGTCATCCCAAAAATGAATCAAGCGGCAATCCTCATTTTTTTATCAAACGTCCAACATATAGAATTAAAACGGCTCCAACAACAGAAGTCACTAAGGAGCCAATAGTACCTCCATCTGCGCTTAAGCCAAGAAGCCCAAATACCCATCCACCAACTACACCACCAATGATACCCAATACCATGTTCATAAGGAGCCCGAAGCCTCCGCCTTTCATAATTTTTCCTGCCAGCCAACCCGCGATGGCACCAATAATAATGTAATAGATAAAGCTCATAATCAAAAGTTTAATTCGTTAATTTCTTTTAAATTTAATGATTTTATTTTTAACACATTTCAATAATTAAACCAATAAAAAATATAAGGTTATAGCAATTTTACTAATTTTGATGAGATGGAAAAGAATGGGAATTTTTACGACAGTAAAGAAGAAACATTAAACGTCATTACCCATGGTATTGGTTTTTTATTAAGTATTGCGGCTTTGGTGATTCTTGTTGTCTCAGCCTCAAAATACGGAACTGCCAAACACATCACAAGTTTTGCCATTTTTGGCAGCAGTCTCATTGTATTATATGCCGCTTCTACCCTTTATCACTATGCAAAAAACCCTGAGACCAGACTTAAACTTAATATTTTTGATCACGCTGCTATTTATGTGCTTATTGCCGGAACCTATACCCCTTTCACCCTGGTTGTTTTAAAAGGTTGGGTTGGCTGGACCATTTTTGGCGTTTCCTGGGGACTGGCCCTTGCCGGAATCATTTTCAAAGTGTTTTATTTTGGAAAATATGACAAACTCTCTACCATTGCCTATGTGTTGATGGGCTGGGTTATCATCTTTGCCATCAAACCTTTAATCGAAAACTTTCCAACTCCAGGATTGATCTGGCTGTTTGGAGGCGGTCTGGCCTATAGTATTGGCGCTTTTTTTTATGCCTACAAAGGAATCCGTTTTAACCATGCCATTTTTCATGTTTTTGTACTTCTCGGAAGCTTTTGCCATTTTATGGCCGTCTTCTTATACGTGCTTCCCCAACAGTAATTTACTTTTCTTCTTTTTGATGAAGGTATCTTGTCAACTGCATGGAAAGGTCGAGTAAAATGATTTTTGCATTCCCATTTCTTTCTATGTGATACATAGCATCCTCAATGGCCTGATTGATGTCTTCAATATTGGCTCCATGAACAAAAGGAGCGAATTTTTCGAGATCAAAATTATTCTCGTGTGATTCAAAGAAGACCAGTGATCGGGCATTATAATTTGTCAACATTGCCTGGCGAAAAAAGTGGGAACAATACTTTAAAAAGCGTTTTTGAGTTTCCCTTCCCGTTTTTGCGATTTCTTCACTCCATTTGATAAGATCCTGAACCACGCTGGCATCTCCTTTTGCTTTAAAGGCAAAACGAATCCAGGCAATAAACCATTTCTCGAAAGCCAACTCATTGTCATCTTGTCTGAGTAAATGCAAGGCCTTGTTCCAATTCCCATTGCATTGATGGGCGATTTTTATGGCCTGATTCTCATCTAGACCGTGTTTTGCTGTAAGCGTATCTATGATATTCTGTTCGCTCAAGGGCTGTATATGCAAGACCTGGCATCTGGATAAGATGGTTTTTATGATCAGCTCCTCATTTTCAGCGATAAGCAAAAACAGGGTTTTTTCAGGTGGCTCCTCAATTAACTTCAATAATTTATTGGCAGCAGAGGTATTCATTTTATCTGCCATCCAAATAATCATCACCTTGAATCCTCCTTCATACGGCTTTAAAATCAATTTTTTGACGATTTCCTCTGCTTCGTCAACGCCAATCTGGCCTTGCTTGTTCTCAATACCCAATAACTGATACCAGTTGAACAGGCTACCATAAGGAGTTTCTTTAACAAATTGTCTCCATTCACTGAGAAACGAATTACTGGTTGGGTGCTTTTTAACTTTTTCGTTCGTAGTCACCGGAAAGGCAAAATGCAAATCAGGATGGATCAGTTTGTCAAATTTTATATTACAGGAAGCGTCTCCATTCGTATTCTCTCCTCCCTGGTTTTGACATAAGATGTACTGTGCATAGGCAATGGCAAGTGGCAAAGCACCACTACCCGTCGGCGCAATAAACAATTGGGCATGCGGAATTCGTGAATTTTCCACTGTCCTTACCAAATGATGTTTGATATGTTCTTGCCCGATGATGTCTGTAAATAGCATCCTTGTAATTCTTAGATTACAAAGAAAACAAAATCTTAGGATTTACACTTTAAAAGAACCACTATTTTCAAGCCATCAGATTGTGCAAAAAATCCTATTTTTGCAAAAAATCAAAAACAACCCTGGTTCTAAAACCTCCTTTTGGAACAGGGTGAAATTCATTAGCACAAAACGACACATGGTCATCATTACTTTACAGAGAAAAAAATGTATCGGTTGCAATTATTGTGTTGAACTAGCTCCCAAACAATTTCAAATGTCTAAAAAAGACGGCAAATCTGTCTTACTTCATTCAAATGATAAAAAGGGATTTCACACGATTAAATCCCCAGACATGTCCATTCTCGAAAACGCTGTTAAAGCTAAAGAAGCATGTCCGGTGAACATCATTAGTGTAAAGGAAAAATAAGCCCAGAGGGGAATAATCTCCTACCATGTTTTTAGTTTATCATTATTGAGTATATTTACCTAAATTTTTTCGAACTCATATTGAGATTTTACCTGAATCGAAATTGCCTTTTACTTAGGGTTTTATGAAGTGTGGAGTGGTTATAAGTCAGGTATTTACTGATTCTCAATTCAAAATATAAACATATTATGGGCTGTAATTCGTGCTCATCCTCTATAGATGGACTGCCCTTGGGGTGTAAAAATAATGGTGCTTGTGCATCTGGAAGTTGTGATAAAATGAACGTTTTTGACTGGCTTTCAAACATGTCTCTCCCTAATGGACAAAAGCCTTTTGACATTGTAGAAGTCAGGTTTAAAAACGGGCGAAAAGGCTATTATCGAAATTCAAAAGAACTTCAGATTTGTATAGGTGAAGTCATTGCTGTGGAGACTTCTCCCGGTCATGATATCGGAGTAGTGTCGCTCACAGGAGAACTTGTTAAAGTTCAAATGCGTAAAAAAAGGATTTCTCTAAACAATGAAAATATAAAGCAGGTCTATAGAAAAGCGACTCAAAAAGATATTGAGATTTGGACAACAGCGAGGAACAAAGAAAAAGAGGTTCAAAGAAAATCTCGCCTGATCATTAGTCGATTAGGTCTCAAAATGAAGCTCTCTGACGTGGAATATCAGGGAGATGGAAATAAGGCAACCTTTTATTATACTGCTGACGACCGTGTAGATTTTCGACAATTGATCAGGGAATTAGCAGGGACGTTTAGTTTGCGGGTTGAAATGAAACAAGTTGGTCTTCGTCAGGAGGCAGCGAGATTAGGAGGTATTGGCTCTTGCGGAAGAGAATTATGCTGTTCTACCTGGTTAACTGATTTTAGATCAGTAAGCACCTCTGCAGCGCGATACCAGCAGCTTTCTTTAAATCCTCAGAAATTAGCCGGTCAATGTGGGAAGCTTAAATGTTGTTTGAACTATGAGCTAGATTCTTATATGGATGCTTTAAAAGAGTTTCCAAAACCAAATACCTGGCTTCAAACCGAAAAGGGTCCTGCTGTTTTTCAAAAAATGGATATTTTTAAAGGCTGGATATGGTATGCCTACAAAGAAAACCCTATCTCTTGGCACAAGTTAACCGTTGAACAGACCAATCAGATCATCCAGCTGAATAAACAACATAAAAAGGCTACCAGCCTCGAAGAATATGCTTCAGAACTTGAATTTGAAAAAGTAGAACCGTCGAACTTTACTGATGTCGTAGGACAGGATAGTCTGACACGATTTGACAAACCAAAATTCAAGAAAAAGAGGAAAAGAAATAAAAATAACCGCCACCGTAATTCAAAAAATAACAGAAAGAATCTTCAAAAAAAGAACACTTAATAATGAAAATTCAAGGAAAGAAGATAGGTTTTACATCCATTAAAATATTTTTGGTATTTGTCGTTATGAATTATATGATGTCCTGTTCTAACAATATTGTTTATAATCAATACCAGCCTATTGAATCAGGTCAATGGCATAAGGATTCCGTCATAAATTTTACGGTAAATTCAACAGACACAATTGCAAAAAACAACCTCTATGTAACCTTGCGTAACAATAAAGATTATGAGTTTAGCAACTTGTTTCTGATCGTTGGAATTAAATTTCCTAATAATTACCAGATTGTCGATACTCTTGAGTATGAAATGACGAGTCCTGAGGGAAGGTATCTTGGTACTGGTATGACAGATATTAAAGAGAATAAATTAGAATATAAGACCAATGTGACTTTCTCCTTGGTGGGAGATTACGATATTTCAGTGCAGCAGGCAATGCGAAAAACACGTGATATTGAAGGCCTGACCACCTTAAACGGAATAACAGACGTCGGTTTACAAATTGAAAAATTAAATTAATGGCTAAAAAAAGTCAAAAACCTGGCATGAGTAAATTCACCAAATGGATTTGGAGGCTATTCCTTGGAGGAATAATCACCGTATTTTTGATCTTTATGCTGGCGGCCTTAGGTGTTTTTGGAACACTTCCAACCTTTGAAGAACTGGAAAATCCTGAGAATAATCTCGCTACTGAAGTCATATCTATTGATGGCGAAACCTTAGGGAAGTATTATCGGGAGAACAGAACCCCTGTTAAATTCAGTGAATTACCAGACAACCTGATTGAAGCACTGATAGCTACTGAAGATGAACGGTTCTATGAACATTCAGGTATCGATTTTCAAGGTACTGCCAGAGCTGCGATAAAATTAGGTAGAGATGGCGGGGCCAGTACGATTACACAACAGTTGGCCAAGATGTTATTTACCAAACAGGCTTCTGGGAACATTGCCAAAAGGTTGATTCAAAAGGTAAAAGAATGGGTCATTGCCATTCGACTTGAAACTCAATATACCAAAAACGAGATCATCACCATGTATTTTAATAAATACGATTTTGGTCACAATGCAGTAGGGATCAGATCTGCGAGCAGGATTCATTTTGGAAAAGAGCCAAATGAAATGACAGTTGAAGAATCAGCCATGCTCGTTGGGATGCTAAAAAACTCTTCGTTGTACAACCCAATGCGAAGAGCAGAAATGGTTACGCAAAGACGAAATGTGGTACTGGGTCAAATGGTGAGAAATGAATTTTTGACTGAAAAAGAAAAAGATTCTCTTCAAAAACTACCACTTGAATTAGATATTAACCTGGAAGGTCATAGCGATGGAACAGCCACTTATTTCAGGGAATATGTGCGTGAATTCATGCGGAAATGGATGAGAGAAAATCCAAAATCGAATGGTGAGAGTTATAATATTTACCGCGACGGATTAAAAATCTATGTAACCCTTGATTCTAGACTACAACAGAATGCTGAAGAAGCTATGTCAGAGCATATGAGCAATCTTCAACGGGTATTCTTTAAACAGCAAAAAAAGAACAAAACGGCTCCTTTCTATGATCTTGAAAAATCACAGATCGAAAGCACCATGCTCTCTGCCATGAAACGCAGTGAACGTTGGAGAAAAATGAAAAAGAACGGTGCTTCAGAAAAAGAAATAAAAGAGTCCTTCTTTGTGGAGACTCCTATGAAAATATTTTCCTGGAAAGGAGACATTGATACTGTGCTAACCCCTTATGATTCTATCAGGTATAACAAGCATATTTTACAATCTGGTCTCTTATCGACAGATCCAACGACAGGTCATGTAAAGGCATGGGTTGGTGGCATCAATTATAAACATTTTCAATATGATCATGTAAAACAAGGAAAAAGACAGGTAGGGTCTACTTTTAAACCTTTCGTATATGCCACAGCCATCAATCAATTAGGTTTATCTCCCTGTGATGAATATCCGAATACACCCTATACCATTCCTGCCGGAAAATACCATCTGGATGAAGACTGGACACCAAAAAATTCAGGGGATGAGTATGGAGGCCTGAGAACCTTAAAAAATGCCTTGGCGAATTCAATCAACGTTATTTCGGCGAATCTGATCGATCAAACCACGCCACAAAATGTGGTTAAAATGGCCAAAAACCTTGGGGTAGAAACAGAAATTCCTGCCGTACCTTCAGTAGCCCTCGGAACTGTTGATCTGAGCCTCTATGAAATGGTTGGGGCACTAAATACTTTTGCCAATAAAGGGATGTATGTGAAACCTATGATGATCCTTCGAATTGAGGACAAAAATGGGACTATTTTAGAAGAATTCACTCCTGAAACCAAAGAGGTGTTGAGTGAAAGCATTGCCTATACAACCATTAATTTGATGGAGGGTGTTACCCGCTATGGATCTGGGATCAGGTTAAGAACTACCGGAGGAAATTACCCTGACAAAGTAGTGACCGGATATCCCTATCAATTTGACAATGCAATTGCAGGAAAAACCGGTACAACACAAAACCAGTCTGATGGATGGTTTATCGGTCTTGTCCCTAATTTATCAACAGGAGTATGGGTAGGGGCCGAAGATCGTGCCGTGCACTTTGTTGATATTACCAGAGGGCAAGGTGCTTCAATGGCATTGCCTATCTGGGCGCTTTATATGAAACGCAATTATGAAAACGAAGATTTAAACATCAGTACCGAAGATTTTGAAGTTCCTGAAGACCTCACGATCAATGTAGATTGTGGATCTGTTAAAAAAGAAGAGCAAGAAGGAGAAGAAGAACAGAAACCAGACCTAAACGAAGAAATAGATTTCTAGGCTTATGACAGCATCGTGGCAACCAGAAGCTGAAGTAGTTAAAAACAGCAATATCTATCAGATGATGCTGGCAAATGATTTTGATGCTTATCACGATTTTTGGGAGTGGTCTGCTTCCCATCGAGAAGATTTCTGGGAACAAACAGTTGAAAACCTCAACATTCATTTAGACAAACCGTATACTACTTTCCTCGATCTTTCAAAAGGAGTAGAACAAGCTGCATGGCTAAAAGGTGCTGCATTAAATATCGCAGATTCATGTTTTCAAAATGACGAGGAGGCCATTTCAATTATTTATCAGAAAGAAGGCGAAGCTATTTCAAGAATTTCTCAGTCTGAACTAAAAAGCCATGTCAACAGGATGGCTAACAGCCTGGTCGATTTCGGGCTAAAACCAGGAGATCGTGTGGCCATAGATATGCCTATGACCTTTGAAGCTGTTGCTATCTATCTGGCCGCCTTAAAAGCAGGGATTACCGTAGTCACCATTGCCGATAGCTTTAGTCAAAATGAAATTGCCGTGCGTTTGAGCATTACAAAGCCCAAGCTATTATTTACGCAAGATGTGATACAAAGAGCTGGGAAAACCTTGCCTCTTTACACTAAAATAGTTGAAGCAGGAGCTCCCACCACCATTGTGATTAATTCAGGAAAAGAACAATTTCCGCTTAGAAAAGGTGATTCCTATTATTCTGAATTTTTATCAGATAATGAAATTTTCGACACTGTAAGTCAGTCACCTGAAGACATCATTACCATCTTATTTTCTTCCGGTACAACTGGTGCGCCCAAAGCTATCCCCTGGACGCATACCACACCTATAAAGTGCGCTTCTGACGGCTTCTATCATCATAATATTCAAAAAAATGATGTTGTGTGCTGGCCTACCAATTTAGGATGGATGATGGGGCCCTGGCTTATTTTCGCCAGCCTTATCAATAAAGGAACCATGGCACTGTACTATGGCGCTCCTATGGGAAACGAATTTGGAGCTTTTGTTCAGGATGCCGAAGTCAATATGCTTGGTGTTGTACCAAGTATCGTACGACAATGGAAAAGTACTAAGACCATGGAAGAATTTGACTGGTCGAAAATCAAGTGTTTTAGCTCAACTGGTGAAGCTTCAAATCCTGAAGAAATGGAGTACCTGATGAAACTGGCAGACAATAAACCTGTGATTGAATATTGTGGAGGAACCGAAATTGGTGGGGGCTATGTAACAAGTACCGTAGTTCAAGCGAATATTGCCAGTACCTTCTCAAGTCAAGCCCTAGGCGGAGAATTTGTTTTGCTCGATGACAATGGACAGCTGGCTAACCAAGGTGAAATGTTTTTAATCCCTCCCATCATAGGGCTGTCAAACTCATTGCTTAACAGAGATCACCATGAAGTTTATTTCAAAGATGTTCCGACATATCAAAACCAGGTATTACGAAAGCATGGAGACGAACTTGTACGTTTGGAGAACGGATATTATAAAGCCCAGGGAAGGGCGGATGATGCCATGAATCTGGGAGGAATCAAAGTGAGCTCTATACAGATAGAGGAAGTAATTAACCAACTTGATTATATCAAAGAAAGTGCGGCGATCGCCATTTCTCCAAAAGGCGGTGGCCCCTCTCAATTGGTCGTTTATGCTGTTTGCCAAGCCACAGATGTAAGTACTGAAGAGAAACTAAAAAGGGCAAAACAAATGATCAGGGAACGCTTAAACCCTCTTTTTAAAATTGAAAAACTTCTCGAAATCGACAGCTTGCCCCGAACGGCTTCTGGAAAAGTAATGAGAAGAAAATTAAGAGATCTATTCTTAGATCATGAGAATTGATTCTCTATTTTTTACGATATTTACCACAGTCAATTAGTATCTATGAAAATTCTATCCTATAATGTCAATGGCATCCGTGCCGCTATAAAAAAAGGTTTTTTAGATTGGCTTCAGGCCGCGAATCCGGATGTACTATGTATTCAGGAAACCAAAGCCCAAAAAGAACAGTTGGATCTCACCCTTTTCGAAGCTGCCGGATACACCTATAACTACTGGTACTCAGCCCAAAAAAAAGGCTATAGTGGTGTTGCCATTTTATCGAAGGTCAAACCAAATAATGTTGTGTATGGAACGGGTATAGAGACCATGGATTTTGAGGGTAGAAACCTGCGTGTCGACTTTGACCAACTTTCAGTGATGAGTCTATACCTGCCATCTGGAACCAATTCTGCCAGATTAGCCTTTAAATTGAATTATATGGATGAGTTTCAAGACTATGTGAATCAATTAAAAAAAGAAATACCTAATTTAGTGATCTGTGGAGATTACAATATCTGTCATGAGGAAATTGACATTCACAATCCGAAACAAAACAAGAATACTTCAGGATTTCTCCCTGTAGAACGAAAATGGATCGGTGAATTTATTGATAGTGGATTTATTGATACCTTCCGATTTTTAAACAAGGAACCTCATAATTACAGTTGGTGGAGCTATAGGGCCAATTCAAGAAACAATAATAAGGGCTGGAGAATCGACTATTGCATGGCCAGTGAGCCTCTTCAGGAGCAGATCACACGTTCCTTTATTTTACCCGAAGCAAAACACAGCGATCATTGCCCGATTGGCGTTGAATTCAAATTTTAAGCAGTTGTCTTATTCGCCAATTGACCACAGGCCGCATCAATATCTTTGCCACGGCTATGTCTGATGTTAACGGTGATATTGTTTCTTTCCAATTCTCTTTGGTAATAAGCAATTGCAGCTGGATCAGCCTGTTCAAATCCATCTTCTTCTATAGCATTGTACTCGATCAGGTTTACCTTTGAAGGTACCTTTTTGCAATAGGCCACCAAGGCATCAATATCTTTTTTCTTATCATTGATCCCTTTCCAAACCACATATTCAAAAGTGATCAGCTTAGCAGTTTTGGCATACCAGTATTGTAAAGAATGTAGTAAATCATCCAAGGTAGATTTATCATTGATTGGCATCATCTTCGATCGAACCTCATCTATAGCTGAATGCAGTGATACTGCCAGATTAAACTTTACTCCATCATCCGCCAGTTTCTTGATCATTTTATGAAGACCAACAGTCGAAAGAGTTATTCTTCTTGGAGACATCCCAAGGCCTTCTTCTGAAGTGATCATCTCGATCGACTTGAGTACATTTTTATAATTAAGCAAGGGTTCTCCCATCCCCATAAAGACAATATTGTTCAATTTATGTCCCTTATATACGCGGCTTTGCCTGTCAATGGCAACCACCTGATCATATATTTCGTCAGGGTTCAGGTTTCGCATTTTTTTTAGCCTGGCTGTCGCACAAAAGGTACAGTTCAAACTACAGCCTACCTGGCTAGAAACACAGGCAGTTGTTCTGGTTGGAGTTGGAATAAAAACCGATTCAACCACCAGGCCGTCATGCAATCTGATCGCATTTTTGATAGTGCCATCAGAAGATTGTTGCATATCATCAACCTCGATATGATTGATGACAAAATGAGTATCTAAAAATTGCCTGGTCTCTTTTGAGATATTGGTCATGCTGTCAAAGTCATGAGCTCCTTTGTGCCATAACCATTCATACACCTGATTGCCTCTAAAGGCTTTCTGGTTATGCTCAAGAAAAAAATCTCTGAGATTTTCTTTGGATAAGGATCTTATGTCTTTTTTTTCGCTCATCTGGTAAAAAAAACGTCCGACAACCAATCAGAAAATGGCCGTACGGACGTTTAAATCAGTTTTTACTCAATTATATAATCAACATGGCATCACCATATGAATAGAATTTATAATCATTGTCAATTGCCTCCTGATAGGCCTTTTTCAGTAAGTCATGACCAGCAAAGGCAGAAGTCATCATCATTAAAGTTGACTTAGGTGTATGAAAATTAGTAATCATGCAATTCGCAATACTAAAGTCATAAGGAGGGAAAATAAACTTATTGGTCCATCCTTCGAATGGTTTTAAATGCCCGTCGGCAGATACAGAACTTTCCATTGAACGCATCACTGTTGTGCCCACAGCACATACTCTTCTCTTGTGATCGATGGCTTTATTCACAGCATCAGCTGTAGTATCAGGAATAAATACCTCTTCAGAATCCATTCTGTGTTTTGATAAATCTTCAACCTCAACAGGGTTAAATGTCCCTAATCCAACATGTAAGGTCAATTCCTTTAAATCTACTCCTTTGATCTCAAGTCTTTTTAAAAGATGCTTAGAAAAGTGAAGTCCTGCAGTTGGAGCTGCAACCGCTCCTTCATGCTTGGCATAAATTGTCTGGTATCTCTCTTCATCAGACTCTTCAACATCTCTTTTAATATATTTTGGAAGGGGAGTTTGACCCATTTCATTCAGTTTCTTTCTAAATTCTTCATAAGAACCATCATAGAGAAATCTGAGCGTTCTTCCTCTGGAAGTTGTATTATCAATCACCTCTGCAACCAATCCACTATCCTCACCGAAAAACAATTTATTTCCGATTCTGATCTTTCTCGCAGGATCAACCAAAACATCCCACAACCTACTCTCTGCGTTTAACTCTCTCAACAAGAACACTTCAATTCGGGCACCTGTTTTTTCCTTATTACCGTATAAACGCGCCGGAAATACCTTGGTATTATTAAAAACCAAAATATCTTCAGTGTCGAAATAATCAACCAAATCTTTAAAGGATTTGTGTTCAATGGTGTCTTCTTTTCTGTTCAGAACCATCAATTTAGCTTCATCTCTATGCTCAGATGGGTATTCAGCCAAAAGTCCTTCAGGCAATTCATATTGGAAATTAGATAACTTCATAGATGTTTTTTTTGATTAAAATGCCTGCAAATATACAATCTGAAACTACCCTTTGTCAAGTGTTTTGCAAATAAAATTGCTTTTTTAGACCAATGATGTGAATTGTGTTTTGAATCCTTATCTTTACGCAAAATTTTGCGATGTCAAAAAATGTGACGCCATACAAGGATTCTGAGCTTGGTAAAAAGGAGCAGGTAACCGAAATGTTTGATAAGGTTTCTTCTAATTATGACTTCCTAAATAGGGTTTTGACCTTTGGAATCGATATTAGCTGGAGAAAACATGTCGTAGAGCTTGTCAAGGCTGGCAAGGCGCAAAAAGTGATGGATATTGCTACCGGAACCGGTGACTTAGCTATCATGCTGGCCAAGGCCGATATTGATGATGTCACCGGACTTGACATTTCTCCGGGAATGTTAGATATCGGAAAGCAAAAAGTAAAGGAAGAAGGATTACATGACAAGATCGATATGATTATTGGCGACTCTGAAAAATTGCCTTTTGAAGATCAGACCTTTGACGCCATAACTGTCGCCTTTGGAGTGAGAAATTTTGAAAATTTAGAGTTGGGTTTAAAAGAGATTCTAAGGGTCTTAAAACCCAAGGGTTCCTTAACTGTTTTAGAAACTTCACAACCTAGTAAGTTTCCTGTAAAACAGGGCTTTCAGTTCTATTCTAAGTATATCATTCCAACTGTAGGAAAACTCTTTTCAAAAGACAAGAAAGCCTATGATTATTTACCTGAATCGGCTGCAGCTTTTCCTTTTGGAGAAAGGTTCAACAATATTTTACTTAAAACGGGGTTTAATAGTTCTAAAGTATACCCTCAAACCCTCGGCGTCGCTACCATTTATCATGCAATAAAATAAAGCTATGAACAGGCATTTCATTATAGTAGGTCTTATCTTATTTCTTACCATTCCTTCGGCACTGGCTCAGAAGGAACGCATAGAATACTTACCTAATTTTGACAAGAGAAAAATACATTTCGGGTATTATTTAGGGATCAATAACAA
>CAYQPI010000056.1:0-1811 GCA_964419405.1 uncultured Flavobacteriaceae bacterium | reverse complement strand
GGATTTACGAGTGGGAAACATGAATTATTTCCTATTCCATCAATAGAAATTGATTTAGCAGGAGGTCGCTGGGCCCAAAACCCAGGATATTAAAAACATTAAAAAGAAGAAAGATGAACTATTTAAAAACCCTTTTAGTATTAATTATTTTTGGAGCTGCATTTGTTGCATGCGAAAAAAACGAAGTCTCCTATGCTTTTCAAGAAATCTCGGCGCCAACGAATGTTGAAGCTGTTTTTGACATAGCTCAGGACGATTCAGGACTGGTAACCATTACACCGTCTGGAGAAGGAGCACAGTCATTTAACGTATATTATGGTGATGTAGCCAATGAAGAACCGGAAGTAGTAACTCCGGGAGGTTCGCTGGAACACGTGTATCCGGAAGGACAATTTAAAGTAAGAGTTGTGGGTGTAGGATCAACTGCACTTACCAGCGAGTTTACACAAGTGATCAATATATCATTTAGTGCACCAGAAAATCTGGAGGTTACTATAGATCAAAGCGATCCAAATCCCAAACTTATTAAAGTAAGTGCGACTGCCGACAATGCAACGATGTTCGATGTGTATTTTGGTGATGTTGAAGATGAAGAAGCTACACCGTTGATGCCTGGTAGTGAAGTAGAGCATATCTATGCAGAAGCAGGTGACTATACGGTTAGAGTTGTCGCAATAGGGGCAAGTGCTGAAACAGTTGAGTCTTCTCAAGATATTACGATCGGAGAGGCGTCTGGTGCCATGGAGTTGCCAATTACCTTTGATGACCCTGCAGTAAATTATGCTTTTGGAACTTTCAATGGTACAACCTTTGAAGTGGTAGATAATCCTGACATGTCAGGTGCCAATGAGGCTGAAACCAAAGTTGGTGCAATTACGAATTCCGGTGTAAACTGGGAGGGTATTGCTGCAGATTTGGGCACACCTGTTGATTTTGGAGGTGATAACAAAACCATTACCATAAAATTTTGGTCAAATGTTGAGTTGCCAATATTGTTGAAATTTGAAAATGGAGAAGAGGATGCCAGAGAGAATGAGGTTACAGCAACACACGGTGGTACCGGTTGGGAAGTTGTAAGCTTTAATTTTGCCACTGATGCAGTGAAGAGCTATATCGATGGAAATCAGGGAGCTGGTGAACCATTCGTACCGACAGGTAAATATAGTACCATGGTAATTTTTGTCGATGGTCCGGGAACTGCAGCAGGTACGTTCTATTTAGATGATATCGAACAAGAAGCTCCGGATTTAGATTGTACGGCTGAAATGGAAGAGAATATTGATCCGGCTCAAGGTGATATCAACTGGACCTTCATGACCAATGATATAGCGCATAGTTTTGAGCCATTTGGAAATATTTCATCTCAAATAGTAGTGAATCCAAATACTACAGGAATCAATGCCAGTTGTAATGTTCAAAACTACATTAAAACAGCAGGATGTGAAACCTGGTCAGGTGTTGGTAAAGGATTGACCAATGCCATTGATTTGACTACATCACCAAATAAAGTCTTTAAACTTATGGTGTATGGTGAAGCCAAAACGACAAAAGTAACTTTACAATTGGAATTTGAACCTTTCCCAAATACGGATCCGTTGGTAGCTATTGATCAGGAAATGACAAAAGTAGGAGAGTGGGAAGAATTGACTTTTGATTTTTCAGCTCATACTGATAAAACATTTAAGAGTATCATCGTTTATTTTGATAGAGACAATGCATGTGATGACGCCGTATATTACTTTGATAACTTAAAGCAAGTAGCCGGTGATGATAATGGTGGTGGAGAAGTAATTGCTCCAAGCTTCCCAATT
>CAYQPI010000055.1:0-11115 GCA_964419405.1 uncultured Flavobacteriaceae bacterium | reverse complement strand
ATTAGAGAATACACTCAGTTATTTGGTATCAATAAGGAATTGCTAGACAGTATTGATAAAGATATCGTGATCATGCACCCAGGTCCTATTAACCGCGGTGTTGAATTGACAAGTGATGTTGCCGATTCAAAACAGTCCATTATTTTGAATCAGGTTGAAAACGGAGTCGCGGTGAGAATGGCGGTCATATACCTCCTTGCCCAACAAATAAAAAGAGATTAAAAAATTACGTTTATATGGATATTAACAAAACAGATTCATTTTACAGCGTCAAACCTTCGGGAAATGAAGTCAGTACGGGAGAAGAAGGTTTTACGGTTTTTTTTGATGCCTTTTTAAAAAATAATACTAACTTTAAGAACGTAAATCTGATTTTAGATTTTTCCGGTTTAATTAACATTGATTTAAATAAAATCTTGCTATTTTCGCAACTAAGTGAAAAGCATAGAAATAATAACAAGTCTTTTGTCATTGTTTGTGAAGGAATAGAGTTTGATAAGATACCAGATGAAATTGTAGCCGTTCCTACGTTTAAAGAAGCAGAAGACATCATTGAAATTGAAGATATTGAACGCGATTTAGGATTTTAAATACACTATATGGTAAAAAAACTACTCTCTATTATTTTTTTATTAACCTTTTCTACAGCACTTCTTGCACAAGAAGATGATGCTAAGGATCTAGAAATTCTTGAAGGCGCTCTGATAGGAATCCACGAGGTTGTGGCATCTCCTAATCCATTCAGCGTGTCTACCAGGATTAGATTTGAAGCAGATGAAGATTTTGATATTGATTTTATCGTCAAAGATTTGCTGGGAAATACAGTCTATGCTGAAAAGCGTAAAGCAGAAAAAGGACATAATTCGATCCCCTTCTTTCGTGATGAACTAGAGTCAGGTATTTATATTTATTCGTTAAAGACCAAGACTAAAGTGATTTCAAAGAGGATTGTGATTAAATGAGTTTTAAGCTGACCATATTAGGCTGTCATTCTGCTACACCAAGAACTTCGGCTCATACCACATCTCAGTTTGTAGAGATGAACAATGAACGTTTTTTAATTGACTGTGGAGAAGGAACCCAAAGACAATTGCGAAAATATAAAGTTAAATTTTCGAAGATAAAACACGTCTTTATCTCACATTTACATGGGGATCATTTCTTTGGGCTAATCGGCTTAATATCAACATTTAACCTGTTAAACAGAAAAGCCGAACTTCATATCTATGGTCCCAAAGGAATTAAAGAAATCATTTTACTACAGCTTAAATTATCGAAGTCATGGGTTGACTACCCCCTCTATTTTAATGAATTAGACTCTAAAGAATCTGAACTGATACTCGATAATGACAAAATTGAAGTATATACCATTCCCTTAAAACATCGCATCTATACAAATGGTTTTCTATTTAAGGAAAAAACCAAACCGAGGAAACTAGACATGGATGCCATACGGTCTCAGCCTGAAATTGACATTTGCGATTATCAAAATTTAAAGGATGGAAAAGATTTCACAAAGGAAGATGGGAGTCAAATTAACAACCGTCTTTTAACTACAGATCCTCCAGCACCACTTTCCTATGCCTATTGCAGCGATACGGCATATTCTGAGTCAATCATTCCTATTATTAAAGGAGCAGATCTATTATATCATGAATCAACATTTTTAGAGCAACATACTGATCTGGCCAGTAAAACGAAACACAGTACGGCAGCTCAAGCTGCAGATATTGCTGCAAAAGGAGCTGTAAAAAAATTACTATTGGGTCATTATTCCAGCCGATACGAATCTTTAGCACTTTTTAAGGAGGAAGCAGAAAAACTGTACAATCCAGTAGTTTTGGCTGAGGCAGGGATGCAAATTAACCTTGAGAACTAGAACTGATTCAAACTTAGCATTACCAAGGTACAGGCCCGTTCAAACCCAATATCGTTTTCATGTAACAATTGTTCAAATTCTCTATTTTCAGAACCAGGATTAAAGATGATTCGATCCGGATTTAGGCCAATGATATAGTCGTAATACAACTTCTGATGTATAGGATTCAAATAGACCGTAACCGTATGTACCTGCTCCAACTCCTCTTGCTTTGATATGATTCTTACTCCATCCAGATTCCCGGATACAGCACCCAGGCCAATGACTTTATGATCATATTTCAGTAACTTTTTAATGGCCCTATTTGAATACCTGTTTTCATTAAAAGAGGCTCCCAGCACCAATACATTTTTTATGTGATTCAATTTACAGCTCTTTTTAAATTACTAATTCTATTGAACACCAAATGTAATTAAATCTTCATTGCATTTAAGTACCATCTACGATTTCAGTCTCCAACAAGAATTTGATTCAGGTCATTTTTACAGATTGGATAGGAAAAGAAATACACAAAGGAAATAGCATCCAATCAATAAGGAAAACTGACATTTTCATACATTTTTTTTGCCATAAGCTATTATTTTTTGGATATTGCGTTCCCAACCAAAAATACCCCATACGAATTATGTTGAAGAAAGTACTTTTATTTTCGATGATTTTCAGTCCCCTGTTAAGTTTCGCACAGGAAGAACAGGGAGTTGATGAAATAATTAATGAAGAGTTTATGCCTATTGCCACCTGGTGGGAAAATACGGTACTCACCTCAGTTCCTATTGCCGGATATGATATTCCGATCGTATTGATGCTATTGGTATTTGGAGCAACCATGTTCACCATTTATTTCGGATTTCCGGCTATTTCAAAATTCAAACTTGCCATCAATACGGTAAGAGGAAAATATGATGAAATTGATCATCATAGTGTTGAAAAAGCTGATTTGAATATCATAGACGGAGATCTGGTAGGTACCATAAAAGATGAAAGTCAGGAAGGAGAGGTTAGTCATTTTCAGGCCCTCGCTACAGCGGTTTCGGGAACTGTTGGTTTAGGAAACATCGCTGGTGTAGCCGTTGCCATTGCAGTTGGTGGTCCTGGTGCGACGTTCTGGATGATTGTATGTGGATTGATCGGTATGTCAACGAAAATGGTAGAATGTACTCTTGGTGTAAAATATCGTGATGTTGGTGAAGATGGTACGGTTTACGGTGGTCCGATGTATTATCTAAAAAGAGGTCTGGAAAGTCAGAATAAGGCTATCCTCGGAAAAGTATTAGCCGCAATATTTGCCATCCTCTGTGTAGGAGCTTCGTTTGGAGGCGGAAATGCCTTCCAGTCAAATCAGGCAGCGGTGCAGATTGTCAGTATGTTTGGACTAGGAGGTGGTGCTTCAGGTTTTATCATTGGAATCATCATGGCAGTCCTTGTTGGAATTGTAATTATTGGCGGTATAAAAAGAATTGCTAAGATCACAGAAAAAATAGTTCCGTTTATGGCTGTTATTTATGTGATTGCGGCTCTGATTATTATTTTCTCAAACTTTCAGCATATCGGCTCGGCATTTGCCTTGATACTAGAAGGTGCCTTCACCCCTATGGCAGGTCTTGGAGGAGTTCTTGGAGTCATCATTGTTGGCTTTCAACGAGCGGCATTTTCAAATGAAGCGGGTGCAGGTTCAGCAGCTATTGCACATTCTGCTGTAAAAACGAAATATCCGGCCAGTGAGGGTGTTGTAGCCTTATTAGAGCCTTTTATCGATACGGTAGTTATATGTACCATGACGGCCTTGGTTATTATATTCTTTAATATGGATGTGGGTGCTTTTGATTATGGAAATTCTCAGAACAGTGCTGTTTTGATCAACGCAACAGGTGAATACATTGGGGGTGTAGATTTAACTTCTATGGCCTTTGATTCAGTATTGCCAGGATTTAGTTATATCCTGACCATAGCGATCATTCTTTTTGCCTTTTCAACGATGATTTCTTGGTCTTACTATGGCCTTCAGTCCTGGAAGTTTTTATTTGGAAGAGGAAAAGCTGCAGATATCGCTTACAAAATTTTGTTTCTGATATTTGTTGTGATTGGTGCCTCTGCCACGCTTGACGCTGTGATCAAATTCTCGGATGCAATGATTCTTGCGCTGGTTTTTCCTAATATGATCGGTCTTGTGATATTGTTCCCAAAGGTCAAGCAAGAAATCAACAGGTATATAGAGGCCATTAATATCTTGAAAACGAAATAAGCCTAATTAAAAACATATTGAAATCCCATTTCTGGTATTCAAAACGCCAAAGAAATGGGATTTTGTTTTTGCTCGCATTGCTCTTTGTGGTTCAGCTCTTCCTTTACTTTTCAAATAATACTGAGCAAAAATATATGGATGCGCATGAATTTGCTCTTTTTGAAGCTAGGTTAGATTCTTTAAAAAAGAATAAAGAAAAAACAGATGAATCATTTAACTACCAGTTTAACCCAAATTACCTAAATGATTTCAGGGCCTACCGCTTAGGAATGACTACAGCTGAAATTGATAAATTATTTGCCTTTAGACAACAAGGCAAGTTTATCAATTCAGCCATAGAATTTCAAAAAGTCACAGGGATAAGCGACAGTCTCCTGAAGAAGGTTTCTCCATTGTTTACATTCCCAAAATTTAGGCATAAAAACTCAGCAACAGCTGCTCCTGGTCTAAGTAAAACTGATTTATTAAAAGAAAAAGACCTGAACCAGATCACCTATCAGGACCTTTTGTTAATTCGTGGCGTAAACGCCAAATTAGCCAGACGGATTCTCTCTTACCGAAAACTGCTGAAAGGGTATTCAGTGGACGAACAATTATATGAAGTGTTTCATCTAGATAAGGCCATTGCTGACAGTATTCTTCGTTATTACAAGGTGAATCATGCCAACGTCATTGATAAGGTTGATCTCAATACTGCAACTTTTAAAGAGTTGCTGGCCCTGCCTTATATCGATTATGATTTAACGAAAAAGATCGTGACATACAGAGACCAAAATGTATTCTTTAAAGACCTTGAAGAATTGAAAAAAATAGACTCTTTTCCATTGAACAATTTTGACAGAATAGCTTTATATTTGTCGGCGGAATAAAAAGCCTACTATGAATTTCGAAACTTCAGAAACGAGAAATACCATTGCCCATTCTATAAGAGAATTTGCCAAAAAAAACATTAAACCTTTTATGATGGATTGGGATGAAAATCAAACCTTCCCAGAAGACCTTTTTCATCAATTAGGAGAAATGGGGTTTATGGGCGTATTGGTTCCTGAAGTCTATGGAGGTAGCGGCATGGACTATCATGAATACATAACCGTTATTGAAGAAATTTCGAAAGTAGATTCCTCTATTGGACTGTCTTTGGCCGCTCACAATTCGCTCTGTACCAATCATATTCTGGAATTTGGAAATGAAGATCAGAAACAAAAATGGTTGCCTAAACTGGCCCATGGAGAATGGATTGGTGCCTGGGGACTTACTGAGCACAATACTGGAAGTGATGCCGGAGGCATGAGCACAACTGCCGTATTGGATGGGGATCATTATGTGATCAACGGCGCTAAGAATTTCATCACTCATGGAATCAGTGGTCATATAGCAGTTGTTATTGTAAGAACTGGTGAGAAAGGTGATTCAAAAGGAATGACAGCCTTTGCCATAGAAAAAGGTACTCCTGGATTCTCATCAGGAAAGAAGGAAAATAAAATGGGAATGAGAGCTTCTGAAACCGCTGAATTGATTTTTGACAATTGCCGTGTACATAAAGACAATATTCTGGGCAACGTTGGAGAAGGATTTATCCAATCCATGAAAATTCTGGATGGCGGCAGAATATCAATTGGCGCCCTTTCATTAGGCATTGCTAAAGGGTCTTATGAAGCTGCCTTAAAATATGCTCAGGAAAGAGAACAATTTGGAAAATCAATTAGTAAATTCCAGGCGATCGGTTTCAAATTAGCAGATATGGCAACTGAAATTGAAGCTTCAGAATTACTGTTGCACAAAGCCGCTCATGACAAAACTAAAGGAATCAAAATGACCAAAATTGGAGCAATGGCAAAAATGTATGCTTCAGAAGTGTCGGTAAAAGTTGCCAATGAAGCCTTGCAAATTCATGGAGGTTATGGGTATACTAAAGATTTTCCGGTAGAGAAATTTTACCGTGATGCGAAATTATGCACCATTGGTGAAGGAACTACAGAAATTCAAAAACTTGTCATTTCCAGAAATATCCTGAATTAGATATTCATCTTTAAACCAATTGCTTCAGCCTTTTTCAACATGAAAGCATAGGCTTCATCAAAATCGTTAGAGATCTCTCCTTCGAGAATGGCCTCTTTAATAGCATCTTTTATGATGCCGATCTCACGACAAGGTTTTAAATCAAAGGTCTCCATAATCAATTCACCAGATACCGGCGGTTGAAAATTGCGAACATGATCTCTGGCTTCCACCTCTTTCACCTTTTGACGAACTAGCTTAAAGTTATTTAGGTATTGCTTTTCTTTTGTTTTATTCTTCGTCGTAATATCAGCTTCACAATGGATCATCAGATCTTCAAGATCATCTCCTGCATCGAAAATTAACCTTCTTACCGCCGAATCTGTCACATTTTCAGCAAGAATAACCGGCCTCGAACTCATCATCACGATCTTCTGCACATACTTCATCTTATCATTCAATGGCATTTTAAGACGTTTAAAGATCTTCTTAACCATTTTAGAGCCAACAAATTCATGCCCATGAAAGGTCCATCCTATTTTTTTATCAAATTTCTTTGTCGGTGCCTTTCCGATATCATGCAATAAAGCAGCCCATCTCAACCATAAATTATCAGTTTTGACAGCAATATTATCTACCACCTGTAAGGTATGGAAAAAATTATCCTTGTGCTTCTGCCCTTTGATTTGTTCAACTCCCTGAAGTTTTGACAATTCAGGTAGTATATAGACCATCAAACCTGTTTCATGTAATAGTCTCAAACCGATAGATGGCTTATTGCTCATCAGTATCTTATTCAGCTCATCGACGATTCGCTCCTTACTAATAATCTGAATCCTATGAGAGTTCTTGCTTATAGACGCTAGTGAGGCAGACTCAATCTGAAAGTTCAATTGACTCGAAAAACGAATTGCTCTCATCATTCTTAAAGGATCATCACTATAAGTAACATCAGGATCCAAGGGAGTCCTGATGATCTTATTTTGAAGATCCTGAATCCCATCAAAAGGATCGAGTAAGGCACCATGATCGCTATGATTTAAACTAATTGCCATAGCATTAATCGTAAAATCTCGCCTGTTCTGATCATCTTGTAAAGACCCTTTATCTACCAGCGGATTTCGACTATGTTCCACATAGGATTCCTTTCTGGCTCCGACGAATTCTATCTCAAGATCTCTATACTTAAGCATGGCAGTGCCATAAGTTTTGAAAATTTGCACTTTAGGTGTGTAGGGAAGTAAGCCTGCTACCTTATGGGCCAAATCTATACCACTACCCACAGCCACTATATCAATATCTTTTGCCTTTTCTCTTTCCAAAAGATAATCTCTCACATAGCCTCCAATGACATAAGTGTGTAAGCCTAATGAAGCTGCCGCCTCAGAGATATATTCAAAAACTGGAAGTGATACCGCCTTTTGTAAATTCGTATTAGGATTCAGCATGTTACTTTCTAAGATACTCGATCTCTCCGAGTTCATTTAGTTTAATGATTTGAGAAGCCGTTTTTTTTGATTCAACTGCCGGCAAATTTACTATATAATCTGCTTTCTTCAAAAGTAATGGATCAATTTCATCAAAACCAGCCGGCGCAGGTCTTCCGCTAAAATTGGCAGATGTAGAAACTATTGGTTTTCCGAATTCTTTGATCAAGGCCTGGCAAAAATCTTGTTGAACGATTCTGATGGCCACGGTATCATCTGCAGCAACTACGTTCTGAGCCAGACCTTGAGGATGGGTATAAATGACAGTGGTTGGCCTGGTGGCCGTCTTCAAAAACGAAATAAGTTTTGTTGGAATATCAGGAATATAGGCTTTCAACATTTCCATTCCATCAACAAGAATGATCAGACTCTTGCTGTCTGGCCTATTCTTGATCTTATATACTTTTTCCACTGCCTTGGCATTTGATGCGTCACAGCCCAAGCCCCAAATGGTATCTGTTGGATATACGATAGTACCGTCCTTCCGTATCGTTTCTAAAGCCCTCGTTATTTCATGTCTCATGTCAATTTATCATTTCATAATTACTAATGAATAAGGTAGGAATTACCAGGAATTCCGATACTTGTTTCTAATTCTATGCGAGATTAACTCACGGGGTTAAACTTGAGTTTCCATTAATTATCCTAGACACAATTATTGTATCAAAATTTAGATACTTAAATTTGTCGTAAAATTAAAAGAAATAAATTCTCTGTAATTTTTTATTTAAAATTTATGCAGCTTTCCGTTATAATAAGCACCTACAATGCAACAGACTGGTTAGAAAAAGTGCTTTGGGGTTATGACAATCAAATCTTTAAAGATTTTGAAATGGTCATCGCTGATGATGGATCGGGCCCTGAAACGAAGACGATGATCGCATCCATCGCGGAACAGGTGTTTTATCCGATCAAACATGTATGGCAGGAGGATGACGGTTTTCAGAAATCGAGAATCTTAAATAAAGCCATTATGGCCTGTTCTTCTGAATATATCGTAATGAGTGACGGAGATTGTATCCCAAGAAATGATTTTCTTCAAATTCATGAGGACAATAAAGAACAGGGCTTTTTTATTTCTGGCGGCTATTTTAAACTCCCCATGGAAATCTCAAAATCCATCACCAAAGAAGATATTTTATCAGGCAGATGCTTTAACACAACCTGGCTGAAAGAGCGTGGACTTAAAAAGTCTTTTAAGAATAACAAATTGACTACAAAAAAAGCCAAGGCCAAGTTTCTCAACAAAATTACAACGACCAATGCCACATGGAACGGGCATAATGCTTCGGGCTGGAAAAAAGACATCCTTCAGGTTAATGGTTTGGATGAACGCATGCAGTATGGTGGTCAAGACCGAGAACTAGGTGAAAGACTAATGAATCTTGGCATCAAAGGAAAGCAACACAGATACAGTGCCATATGCATTCATTTGGATCATAAAAGAGGTTATAAAACCCCTGAATCAATCCAAAAGAATCTTTCCATACGGGAAAATGTAAAAAAGAACAGGCTTAGTTATACCCCGTATGGAATTAAAAAGGATCATTAAAAATGTGCCTTAAACAGCCACATTATATTCACGTAAGGCATCATTCAAAGAGGTCTTCTTGTTGGTGGACTCTTTTCTTTTTCCTATAATCAAGGCACATGGCACCTGATATTCTCCAGCTTTAAATGTCTTGGTATAACTTCCAGGAATAACTACTGATCTCGCAGGAACAGAACCACGCATTTCAACAGGCTGATCACCTGTAACATCAATGATCTTAGTGCTCATCGTAAGCACTACATTTGCCCCTAGAACGGCTTCTTTTTCTACGTGAACTCCTTCAACAACAATACAACGAGACCCTACAAATACTCCATCTTCAATGATAACCGGTGCTGCTTGTAAAGGTTCTAGCACACCGCCAATCCCTACACCTCCGCTAAGGTGTACATTCTTTCCAATTTGGGCACAACTCCCCACAGTTGCCCAGGTATCAACCATCGTTCCTTCATCTACATAAGCTCCTATATTCACATAACTTGGCATGAGGATGGTTCCTTTCGAAATATAAGAGCCATGTCTAGCAACAGCATGAGGTACGACTCTTATTCCTTTTTCTTCATAACCTTTCTTTAATGGAATTTTATCATGGTATTCGAAAATGCCCACTTCGAGTGTTTCCATTTTCTGGATTGGAAAATATAATACAACTGCTTTTTTGACCCATTCGTTGACTTGCCATCCGCCTTCTATAGGTTCTGCCACTCTTAGGCTGCCAGAATCGAGCAGGTCTATCACTTTTCTTATCGCATCCTGAACATCCGATTCACTGAGTTTTTCTCGATGTTCCCAGGCATTCTCAATTATTTGTCTTAATTCATTCATAAGGTTAAAATTAAGAGGCAAATATAAAAAGCACGAAATAAAAAATCCTTTTTTTTTACATTCTTTTAAATCAAAAAAGAGGTAAATTTGCAAAAATTCAAAGCTATGTCTAGAATTCTTGCCATGGATTATGGAGAAAAAAGAATTGGAATCGCAGTAACGGATGAGATGCAAATCATTGCCTCAGGTCTAACAACGGTTCCTACAAAAGACATCTTTGATTTTCTGATCAACTATACCAGCAAAGAGAACGTAGAATTGTTCTTAATCGGAGAACCAAAACAAATGAATAATGAGGCTTCTGAAAGTGAAAAGTTCATTGTGCCCTTTATTGATCAGCTAAAAAATAAGTTTGGACACATTCCTATTAAAAGGGTTGATGAAAGATTCACCTCAAAAATGGCCTTTCAAACCATGATTGACAGTGGTCTCAAGAAAAAACAAAGACAAAACAAAGCCCTGGTCGATGAGATCAGCGCCACGATAATTTTGCAAAGTTATCTGTATAACAAATAAATAGTGATTGATGATTTTACCAATAGTAGCCTATGGCGACCCAGTATTGAGAAAAGTAGCAAAGGATATAACAAAAGATTATCCTAAACTCGATGAACTTCTGGCAAACATGAAGGATACCATGAAGAATGCGCAAGGAGTTGGCCTTGCAGCCCCTCAGATTGGAAGGGATATCAGGATTTTCCTGATCGATGCTTCCCCTTTTGCCGAAAGTGACGAATTAGACGAAAAAGAAAAGTCGTTTTTACTCGATTTCAAAAGAACTTTTATCAATGCCCAGATTATTGAAGAAGAAGGTGAAGAATGGGCCTTTAATGAAGGATGTTTAAGTATTCCAAATATCAATGAGGATGTTTCCAGAAATGAAACCATTCATATTGAGTACGTCGATGAAAATTTTGAAAAAAAGAGCGAAACCTTATCAGGGCTTGCGGCCAGAATATTTCAACATGAATATGATCATATTGAAGGTATCCTGTTTACAGATAAACTCTCAAGCCTCAAAAAACGGTTGTTGAAAAAGAAGCTTGAAAATATTTCTAAAGGTAAGGTAGATGTAGGGTATAGAATGAAGTTCCCAAACCTCAAAAAATAAAACAATAGCAGCAAGATCAGG
>CAYQPI010000054.1:0-57096 GCA_964419405.1 uncultured Flavobacteriaceae bacterium | reverse complement strand
AGGTCTTATATTTAAGTGGTTTTGTATGAATGTTCAGGCCTTTGTTTTCACAAAAAATTAAGGCTCATATGAAGCGTAAATGTACCTATAAGCTTATATTTGTCCATCTAAATTTTTGATATGGCAAATTTTTCGAAATGGTTGGGTGCCGGATTAGGTTGGACCTTTGCAGGACCTATTGGTGGTATTCTTGGCTTCGTAGTAGGCAGTTTTGTTGATGGTTTCTCTGAGACAGAACTCATGGATTTCAACAATAGTTCTAATGAAAGAAAATCTACTCAGTCAGGGGATTTTGAGATTAGTTTACTTGTACTTGCTGCCATCGTAATCAAATCTGATGGAAATGTAGACAAGCGAGAGCTCGATTTTGTGCGATCGTCTTTCGTAGGGATGTATGGAAAGGAAAGAGCAAATCATGCCTTTAAGTTGTTTAAAGGAATTATACAAAATAACAAAATTTCAACGCGTCAGGTTTGTTTACAGATCAACAGGCATATGAATCACTCGGCCAGACTGCAACTTTTACACTTTTTGTTTGGCGTGGCAAAATCAGACGGTACGGTAACCGAAAAAGAACTGCAGAAGATTAGTACCATTGCCGGATACCTAAACATTAACCAGCACGATTTCAATTCTATCAAGGCTATGTTTTATAATGAGGTTGATAGCTCTTATAAGATTCTTGAAATTGAGAAATCAGCATCAGATTCTGAGGTCAAAAACGCTTACAGAAAGATGGTTAAGAAATACCATCCGGATAAGTTGAGAAATTTAGGCCCTGAGCACGTGAAAGGTGCAGAAGATAAATTTAGGCAGGTGCAATCAGCCTATGAACATATTCAAAAGGAGCGAGGATTATAACATACTACATCACCATTTGTAGTTGCTTTTTTGAAGCGTTTTGTTCAGGAATTTTGCCATTAAGGCCATTTTTATCCAATAAGGAGCTTCGCCGGAAGACATCTCCGGATTTGATAATACGACATAATTTTTAACAAAAGAATTTTTTTTCTTATCTGAGATTTGAATCATGGTTTTAATCGTTTCATCTTGAAAAATCCAGAATTTTTGAATTTTCATATTGGTAACGATTTTAAAATCGGTTCCATAAAGCTCACCAATTACCGCGAAATCATTTCCAGAATGCATAGAAGAATTGTCGGATGCAAAGTTGTTTTCATCAAGGCTTTTGGCTTTAACTTCTTCTAAAAATTCAATAGGACCTTTAAGCGAACTATCTGAATTTGCAGCGTATTTAATCAATACAAACTCTCCAATTTTCGAATTTTTTTTAAATATTTCAGCTGTAATTCCCTGGTTCCAGTCAATATGAGCATAATGACTCGTCGACAGGGAAAATCCTCCGTCGTCATTTCGATAACGGCTGATATCCTTATCCATCTGCCCCTTGCAATAGAGGTGGAGCTCCCAGCTTGTTTTCGAATCATTCGATTTTATTTTTGTTGTCAGTTTTAAATCGACATTATCTTTGTTGTCTTCCAGACCCACCCCTGAGATCAATGTTAGTATTCCTTTTCCTAAACCGCTTAAAACATTGTTAGCTTTGACCTTTGAATGCCTCGGATGATAGGTATTAAAACTTACTTCCTTTAATGTTGCATGATTTAATGTGAATTCAAGTTTATTGTCATTGGTGCTTGCCACCTGGATACTGTCAAAACTGCTTTCAAAATTTTGAGCAAAGCTGCTAAGCCCGATGAATAGGGCAAGGAATAAATGAAACTTCTTTCCCGGGTAATACATCTCCAGTTTAATCATTTTTAACATCCAAACTGTCACTTTCAATCGTTTTGCTTGATAAGAGTTGGGGTTTGATCACATTTTCAAGTATGCTCCACTTTTTCTGCTTTGGTTCATAGGGGTTTCCTAAAATCCACTGATCGTATATTTTATCAAATGTGCCGTCTTGTTTTCTAAAATCTATCCATTTGTCAATATAGGCTCTCCAAACATTGTCACGCGCTATCGGAAAAACCAAGGAGTTATTGATGTGATATGGCAAAGGGTTTACCACTTTATACCCTGATTCCAGAACTGTAATGGAAGCTGCTCTTTCGGCCGAGGTAAGATGGGCATCAATCACTATGGAATCCATTTGAATGCTGTCTTTTACTTCTTTTATTTTGCTGAATTCAAAATAATCCTGAATTTCAGGAACAGGATGTGACCCTCCTTTTGGGAAAAAGGAAAGAAAATCTTTAGCGATCTCTTTGCGATCAATATAGGAAACCGTAAAAGTGTCTAATTTGGATGTAGCATCAAAGTTGTCAAACATTTTATTCTCTTTTTTGGTGAGCAGGGCCAGAGAAACATCTAAATAAGGTTTAGAAAGTTCCAATTCTTCTGCATAACGACTGGATAAAAATATATCTGACATTATGATGTCATAATGATCTTTGTTCATTCCCTCGATAAGTTTTCCGGGGATGATCGGAACAAACTCAAGGCTCACATTCAGGTCGTTTGCCAATTGATGAGCAAGATCTATGCCATATCCTACCAATAAGCTATCCTGGTTGTGAAATGAAAAAGGAGCAGCATGCTTAAAATAACCTACACGTAGCTTTCCACGACGTTTGATTCGACTCAAGGTATTTTCTCCTCTCCATTTAGGATTTGGATTTCTTTTTGATTTATCCAGAATGACAAAATCTTGTTGCGGACTTATGATTTTAAAATTATTAACGATTTCAAGGTTGGTCGGAATGTTCTTCATACTCGCTTTTAAAAGCGACCGTAAACCAATTACTGAAACCACAGTTGTGATTGAGATCACCAGCAATGCCTGAATGAATTTTCGCTTGTTAAATTTTAAATAACTACCACAGGCTGTAATGGTTAACAGGGTAAGGGCAATTAAATGAAAAGCTCCCAGTACTACACGAATACGGTCGGTAATAACAGTAGAAACAACGAAGAGTTGAAAGGTTTCTTTAGGGATTTTAAGCAGGTCCAAACTAAATGGCAGCCCGGTAATGGGTGCCACAAAACTACTTAGAAAAGTAGAGCTTAAGAATACTGGATAATCTGAAAATTCCATAGCTTCGCCGGTAAACCAGGCGGCAAAGGGCACGAAAATAAAGATCATAAAGGTCCCCAGATTCGGAAAGGGGTAGGCCAGCGGCATGATAATATCTACCCTGTCGCGGCTTTCTTCAGAATCATGTTCGTCAGTTTTAATGATCTCCTTTATATTTTCAATCAATTGGGGATAAACGACAATGATCTTTCCGGTTGCAAAAATAGTAATCAAGGTAGATCGTGTTATCTTGAATATGGTTTTCGATGAATATGGTGTGAAAATTGAAATCAAATAAGGTAAGACCAGAAAAGTAATCAAAATGACCGCGAGCAGATAGACCAAAAGGTATCCTTGAAGTCTGCTTAGGTCTGACCAGCTTAGCGTACTAACAACGCCGGCTGCAATACTAAAAACACCAATAGGAGTTATTTTAACGATCATTTTGTTGACCTGATTCAAGCCATCGGTCAATACATCGAGTGGTTTTAACAGGGCCTCTTTATTAGGCAACTTCATCACACCTAATCCGATAAAAATACTGAACAAGACCACTGCCGGAACCACGTTGTCGCTCATAGATTCGAAAGGATTGGCCGGTATATATAATTTTACAAAATCAAAAGGGACTGTAGGTTGAACAAAGTCAGAACTATAGAAATTACCACTGGTCCAATCCGGGAAACTCAAAGGGAGAATGATCAGATATAACAAACCTATATTCAGTAGCAGAAATAAGAATATCAAGCCATATTTAATGATTTTTTTTCCATTTTCTAAAGATAGCCTACCAATGTTCACAATCAAAGAGAACATGATATAGGGCAAAACAGTCATTTGCAATAAGCCAATAAACACATCTCCAATGATCCCCAGCCAGGCAACATCTTCACCAAAGAAAAGTCCTGTAAGTATACCTAAAATAACACCGAGTAAAACTTTGGTAGAGAGGGAGAGATTTTTCATTATCAGCTAAAAAAAAAGGATTCATTAAATTATCAGTTAAATGTAGCAATTTTTAACCAACGGCAATATCTAGGTGATGGAATAGGTTCCTTCGGTGATATAAAAACAGTGTAAGAACTAAATAAGAATAAGATTGAATATGTTTAAATATGGCCTATCTTTGCAGCATGTTAGAAGACAAAAATCAATCGAGGACCTCCCTATCTTCTTTGGGAGAATTTAAGTTAATAGACCACCTGACCAACGAAACACTTATTCATCACGAGAATACTGTAAAAGGAATTGGAGATGATTGTGCCGTTCTAGGTGAGGGAGAAGTGAAAACCTTGGTCACTACTGATCTGTTGATCGAAGGAGTTCATTTTGATTTGAGCTATATGCCACTGAAGCATTTAGGCTATAAAGCGGTCATGGTAAACTTATCAGACATTTATGCCATGAATGGAGAAGCGAAGCAAATTACAGTATCATTGGCGGTATCGAATAGATTTCCTTTAGAGGCCTTAGAAGAATTGTATGCAGGCATTCACCTGGCATGTAATACCTATAAAGTTGATCTTGTAGGAGGTGACACAACTTCTTCAACGAAAGGGTTGTTAATCAGCATTACTGCAATTGGTGAGGCTAAAGAAAAAGATATTGCCTTTAGAAACGGGGCCAAGTCTAATGATCTCTTGGTGGTTACCGGAGATCTGGGAGCGGCTTATCTGGGCTTACAGGTCCTTGAAAGAGAAAAACAGGTATTTCAGGTTGATCCAAATGCGCAACATGAACTCGACAATTACACCTATTTAGTTGAACGTCAGTTAAAACCTGAAGCCCGAAAGGATGTCGTAAAATTACTGGCAGATTTGGAAGTGACGCCTAGTTCAATGATAGATATTTCAGATGGTCTTTCATCAGAAATATTGCATTTATGCAAACAATCAAACACAGGTTGTCAGTTATATGAAGACAAGATCCCCTTAGATCAGGAAGTGATATCGACTTGTGAAGAATTTAATATGGACAGTACCACAATTGCCTTAAACGGTGGTGAAGACTACGAATTATTATTTACGGTAAAACAGGAGGATTTCCCAAAAATAAAGGCAAATCCAAACTTTAGTATTATCGGGCATATGACCGAAGATACCGGTATTGTTCAATTGGTGACTCGAGGTGGACAAAAGGTTGACATTGAGGCTCAGGGATGGAATGCCCTTGACTAATGACAACTAATGGTATATGTACCTTCTTTAGTTGTTTTTTTTCTTTTCTCTAATTTCTCTGGTGCTGCCGTCGTATTTGATGACCGACCTATAATTGCTATTGAGAATTACTAAAGTGTTACCCCCTTTAAATACAGTAATGTTAAATTCAAAACGGTCGGTGGCCGTATTTGCATTGAATTTGACATTTATTTTCTGTTTCTTTTCATCGATGGTTTTTGAATAAGAATCAATTGGTCCATAGAATTTGATGCCGCCATCACTGGTCATGGCCGCTCCACCTGAAGTCATGGTTCCATAATAGGGAAGGTAGATATTTGCACTGTCGTTTTTTACGATGAGCATGTTGGCGTTTATATTCAAATTGAAACGTCGCCCATTTTGACTCGTCGCCCAGTCGGCTTGAAATTCATAGTTTTTACTGTCAATTAAATCATTCATCGCCTTAAATTCTTTGGCAGATTCTTCAGCTTTCAGTTCTTTTTTAGACTGGGAAAAAGCAGTAGCGGAGTATAAAATTATCAAGGCGATAAGAAGGGTTGATTTTTTCATGAATCTCGGTTTTAAAAAGCGTGTCCTTAATTTACGGATTATTTAGTAAAGCTTATCAAGCGGTCATTGATTTTAACACTTCTAATATTAAATGCTTTTTGAATCCATTCAAAAGTGCTGTCTTGATAAATAAATACGTGGGTAGGATCGTTTTTATAATACCAATCTGCAAAATTGATACCATCATTATATGGATGTGTTTTACAAATTAATTTTCCATCGTCTTTCAGCATATGGAAAAGCTGCTTAAATTCTTTTTTAGGGTGGTAAAAATGTTCAATCACTTCACAGGAAACAATGAAATCATATTTTTTATCTAAAACATCGTGGTTCTTAAAAAAGACAGGATCATATTCTAAGACCTTAAACCCTGCTTTTAACAGATGCTTTGATAGTACAGGAGTGTGGCCACAACCAAAATCGAGGCCTAAACTGTTTTTAGAAAAATGAGCATTCACTTCGTCAATGATTGGGCTGATAAAAAGGTAATAGCCCATATCTTCCAAGCTGCTGACATGGTTGATATAACGCTCCTTTTCTTCTTGAAAACGTAATAACTGACTTTGATCTCTGAAGATTCCATCACATTGTGAGCAAATGTTAAATAATTGCTTTGAACTTTCATAAAAGCGACGTGATTTCCCTTGACATAAAGGACAGCGATCAGACATGTTGATTAATTAACCAAAAACTTTGAATAAAGTACCTTTTTACCATTGCTCAGTTTTAATATATACAAGCCAGGTTGAAAAGTTTGAGTATTTATTTCCAGTTCCTTAGTATTTCTCACAAGTTCTTGTGCCAAAATTCTCCCGTTTGTATCATATACCTGGTAATTAACGTCGTCCGGAATTCCTGGAATTTTAATTTTGATTAAGTTATTTACCGGATTTGGGTAGATGCTTAGTTGGTCACCTTCAATGTCTTCCAAAGACAGTGTTATGGATGAAGAAGATTCACTAACAATGTTAGAAGCGAGCGTTTTGTCTACTGAATATCCAGTAATTCTGAACCAAATATTTTCACCTTCTTTTATATCAGGATTCGGCCACAAATAAGAAGAATCTTGTATACCCTCAACAATAGTCGTAAAAGTCTCTTTGTCATCTACGCTATATTCGATGTCATAGTATAAAGGGTTCCCATCATCGGGATTCAATACATTCCAGCTAATTTCCTGAGCGGTGTTATAGGCCCCATTATCCGGATAAGTGATTTCAAGTTCAGGATCTTCATATGAATGTAATAATTCGGCGAATCCAATTCCTGAGACGCTGAGACCATTTACAGTACCGGTAATGGAAGTGGCACCCTCATAAAAACGTATTGGGAGCGATGCTTCTGAATTTTCTTTGTTTGCTGTAATGATCAGGTCAATCTTATTTTTTTCTGATACGAGACGCCATTTTTTCGAATAGCACATTTCACCATCAGGGGTACAGAAATAATTTAATCTTTCAAGGGTAAAGTCCAGGGTAGAATATTGCGTATTCTCATCTACATAAGCAGATAACATTTTAAACTTTAAATTATCTGGAATGCTGTAATCTTTGGCGAAAACATTCCATAAATTCAGGTCCATACCATTCGATAGCTGGGCGCTAAACCATTCATATCTTTCACCGGCATTTCTATCAAAATCACCGTATTGCCTGTCTATCCATCCAGTACCATTCACAGTTTCCGTGACATCGAAAAACCTTAGCGTGCCATTCACTTCTATGCCTGTTTGGGAATAGTAATAGGTATAGCTGGTAGAACCTTGTTCAAACAGACCGTTTTCTCCAAGTATTAAAGGCCGTTTGACGGTATTCAACCGCAGTTCCAATTCTGTATTGGATGTTGCCGCAAAAAGATCGTATTGGAATGGTATAATCTGACCACCTGAGTCAAATTGATTTTCAAAAGTTTCTGTTTTTGGCAGCAGTAATCCAGTTGCTTCAATTTGAAGTCTGTCTTCTCCTAGCTTAGAGTAATTAACAGGTTTGGAATCGAAAAATTTTTCACCGGTATTTTCATTCATAATATTTAAAAGGCGAAATCCGTCAAAACCCAGTTGAGGACCATAAAAATAAATGACAACATAGGTGTATGTATGACCAGTGGTATTTCCAACTACCTGACCGGTTGAATACCACCATTCAGTTGGTTCGTCTTTTTGTGCACCTTCATCGACTGGGAAAGCAATTAGTTTGCCAGTAGGTTCATAAGGGTACTTTTTCCAATCTTGGGCTATTATATTACTTGTAAATAGTAGAGAAAAAAAAAGAAGAGTAGTTTTATAAATCATAGCAGAGGGGGTAATTAAATGAATCAATTTAGTTCAAAAAATAATCAATTTACAGAAATTTTCTAAATTCTTGAATTAATTGAGCTTCATTTTCAATATGACTCATATGACCGTCTTCAAAAATTATTCTTTGAACCTTGGTGTTTTCTGTTTGTTTTATAAGACTATCAAAATTCAAGGCAGGATCTTTTTTCCCGAGAACCATTATAATTGGATAGTCTTGATTTTGGAGGATATGACTTCGGTCTTCCCTAATTTTCATTCCCTCCAAAGCGGCGATAATACCTTGTTTACTCATTTGAAGTGCGGTATCGGTTACCTGCTTTATTTCGTCGGTAAAAATCGCTCTGTTCTTTTCAGAGAAGAGATTTGGAATGGCGATTCTAATAAATGTTTTATGATTCGATTTAACCGCTCTTATGCCTCTGTCACGGTTTTGTTTTTTCTCTTCTGTATCAGCATATGACGTCGAATTCATAAGGCACAGGCCAGCCATCATTTCAGGAAATAATTCGGCAAAAGCCAATGCTACATAACCACCCATACTATGGCCGATAAAAAAACCTCGAGAAACCTTTAATTTGTCTAATAGGAATTTGAGCATTTTAGCCTGATCTTCCATGGGATGAACATAGCCCAAATTGTCGGTTTTTCCATGACCTAACAAGTCAAGGCAAATAACACGATGCTGACCTCGAAACTCCTTTACAATAGAATTCCACATGCTAAGGTCTTCCAGAAAGCCATGTAAAAGAATAATTACAGGGCCATTTCCTTCATCGCTGTAATGAATGTTCGCATTTTTATACACTTGCTGTGGCATGTTGTGAGAATTACTGAGCTAAATTACTATATTTATGACATTCTTTATCCATGAACAGAACCAAACAAATTTTTATTTTAGGCTTTGCCATTTTTGCTTCATTTTTTGGGGCAGGCAATTTGATCTTACCTCCGATGCTCGGGGTAAAAGCAGGTGCTGATTGGTGGCAGGTCGCTATCGGTTTTCTGATTTCCGCGACGATCATCCCTTTGCTGGCCCTGCTCGGTCACGCAAAATTGCAGGGAACAATGATCGATTTTGGAAAAAAAGTGTCTTTGAGATTTGGCGTCTTTTTTAGTGTTTGCGTCTACCTTATTGCCATTATTCTGGCCTGCCCAAGAACAGCAGCCGTAACACATGAAATGGCCATACAACCCTATTTTGATTCCGGATCTTTGCTGACCAGTACAGTTTATTTTTCTGCAGTGTTTGTTTTTGCGATTAATCGGGGAAAAGTCATGGACTTTTTGGGAAAATATTTGACACCCATTATTGTGATTATTTTACTGGCCATTATTTGTATAGGTTTTTTGGACTCCTCTGAAGTCATGAATCCTGGTCAATATCAAGTGCCGATGGTTAGCGGTTTTTTAGAAGGGTATCAGACCTATGACGCAATCGCCGGACTGGTGGTAGGAGGTATCATTGTAGTCAATGTTAACAATCTGAATAAAAAACAGGCGCCTTCAGATAAGAAAGCAATGATTGTAAAGTCAAGCCTGATTGCCTTGACGGGTCTCTTTGTAATTTATGTAGGACTCATCTTTATCGGGGCGAAATTTAATATGGAATTCTCTGATGAGATCAGCAGGCCACAACTTTTAAGTGCTCTGGCAAAGATTACCTTGGGGAATGTTGGTTCTATCTTTTTAGCCGTTCTGGTGTCAGTTGCTTGTTTTACCACGGCAGTAAGTATTGTAGTAGGTACAGCAGATTTTTTCAAAGGCTTGTTTCATGGAAGCCCGTTGACTTATATCATTACGGCTGCAGTGTCATGTGTTTTCGGGATACTAATGGGTCAGTTTCCGGTAAAATTTATTATTGATTTAGCAGTCTATGCCTTGATGTTTATATACCCCTTAGGGATATCACTGATCATGTTAAATTTATTATCAGAGAAATATGCCAGCCCGGTAGTTTTTAAAACTGTAGTTGGACTGGCCTTTTTGTTCAGTATTCCTGATTTTTTGAATTTTTTGATTCCTGCAGAAAACCTCGAGTTTATTTATAATATAGTCCCTTTTTCCAGAGCAGGCCTGGGTTGGATCGTTCCTGTAAGCCTTGGTTTTTTTCTCTCAAATATGTATGTATTGAGCCAAAAAAGCAAGGTCTAACCCTCATGAATTGATTCTCTTGCTGGCTTATGAAGCCATCCACTTTTCGATATCCTTAACCTCAATCGGGATGTTTTTCATTAAATTGACAGGTTCTCCCGTTTCCTGAATCACATAATCATCCTCAAGTCTGATACCAAGATTCTCATCAGGAATATAAATACCTGGTTCGACCGTAAAGACCATACCGGCAACCATAGGTTCTGTCAAGATACCGTAATCATGTGTGTCAAGCCCCATGTGGTGTGAGGTTCCGTGCATAAAATATTTTTTATACGCAGGCCAGTCAGGGTCTTCATTGGCTACATCTTCCTTACTGATAAGTCCAAGCTCAAGAAGTTCTTTGGTCATAAGTTTTCCTACCTCAACATGGTAGTCAGCCCAGATGGTACCTGGTATAAGCAATTTAGCTGCCTCATTTTTTACTCTTAAAACAGCATTGTATACCTGTTTCTGTCTTTCAGTAAATGTGCCTGAAACAGGGACACAGCGGGTCATATCACTGGCGTAATTTGCGTATTCTGCACCTACGTCCATCAAAACAAGGTCTCCGGCCTGACAGGCCTGATTGTTTTCTACATAGTGCAATACACAGGCATTATATCCCGAGCCAATAATAGGTGAGTAGGCAAAGCCAGCAGAACGATTTCTTAAAAATTCGTGTATGAATTCAGCTTCTACTTCATACTCCATAACACCTGGTTTCATAAAGCCAAGGACCCTTTTAAATCCTTTTTCAGTAATATCACAGGCCTTTTGTATCATTTCAATTTCCTGAGGTTCTTTGACAGATCTCAATCTCTGAATGATAGGTTGACAGCGTTTGTAGCTATGCGCCGGATATTTTTTTTGCAGCCATTTGATAAAACGCGCATCTCTTGTTTCAGTTTCAATACTCGCTCTGTAGTGTTCGTTGGTGTTTACATAAACAGTTTCTGCCTGGGTCATCAATTCAAACAGAACTTTTTCCATGTCCTGTAACCAGTAAACCGTAGCAATTCCAGAGGTCTCAAGTGCCTTTTCTTTTGTTAGTTTTTCCCCTTCCCATACGGCGATATGTTCATTCGTCTCCTTTAGAAATAAGATCTCTCGATTCTCTTTTTTTGGACAGTCAGGAAATAGTACCAAGACACTTTCTTCCTGATCAACTCCAGACAAATAAAATATATCTCTGTGCTGAGCAAATGGTAAGGTGCTGTCTGCACTAATTGGATAGATATCATTTGAATTAAAAATGGCCATAGAGTCTGCTGCCATTTCTTTAGCGAATTTAGCTCTGTTTTTGACAAATAAATTTTTGTCGATCGGAAGGTATTTCATGCTTTGATGTGTTTAATCTTAGTTTACCAAAATTAGGAATTTTAACTTGAACAAAGAGCTAAAAAAAGAAAATTAAGCATTGTTGGTTTTAGTATATTTAGGTCATGAAAAGACTGGCCATTCTTGTTTTTATAATCATGTGTTTGACGCCTAAGTTAAGGGCTCAAAATTCGTCCTCAGGATTTTCTGCATTAAGTTCAAATGAAAAATGGTGGGTTGTTTTTCATCCCTTTAAAGCGAAACGAGCTTTGGCGGTTTCCTTAGAAACCTTAAGGCTCACCGATTCAATAAAAAAGACTGGTGTTATCGGAAAGGACAATAATGGAGGACATTTAGATGCCTTTAAACATACCTGTTGGATGCTGTTGTTAAGTAAGGAGATAGGACCAAATGCCGCATCTTCTCTTGGACGGGCGCATGAAAAGGGAAACTATAAAACCTTTAAAAAAGGGGGTAGTGAAGATGGATTTTTACCGGATAAAGCGTCCTCAGAGATGGATTTATTCAACAACCAGATAGGTATAAGCATCTTTAAGAAATACCCTCAGGAAACTCAAAATCAGTCCATAGAACGAGTAATGAATTATTTAGACAATGGTGATTTAAGAATGATCAAAAAGAAAGGCAAAGACTTTGTGGATTGCCAAGGGAACATCATAGAGCCATCTTCATTAACGGGTGTTTGGGAAAATGATAAATGCCTTATTTCCTCATTTAAATACTAAAATTAAATTAAGCTACTTTAAAGGTTTGTACTCTTTAAAGACACTGAGATTTGCCCCCTCAACCTGTTTCCTATAGGCTGGCCAGTCTGTATCATAAAACGCATTAATTGCTGATATTGCAGGTCTCAGTTTGTTATCGGCGTTCTCAATAAGTTGCGATTCTGTTTTCCCGGGAAGTCTTCTTAAAGAGCTGACATAATACATCGCATTGTTCAAATATGAAATGGCACTGGGTTCTTTCTGAGAAGTGATGCCCTGTCTTTTATCTTCTTTACCCATAATTCCATCGATTAATAGATCTATTGATTTGTTGATACTATCACTTGATTGCAGCAATTCCTTAAAGGCTTCTTTATCTTGGTCTGAGGCTTGCTTCTTAATGCTAGAGACCGTAGTTTTAGATTCCTTCAACCGTTCAATGGCTCTGAAAACAAGATCTTTTTTAAGTTCCAGTTCTTTGAGCATCTTGTATTGTGTCTCCAGAACTTCAGTTGAAACATTTAACCTTGGATCATAGCGAACAGAAATACTCGTTGAGTCTGTGAGATCTTTATATTGAAGAACAAGTTTATAATCACCAGGTAAAACCTTGACTCCTGAGGGTTCTTTTTTCCTGTTTACCTTTTTTCTTGACGGACCATAGACACCTTTTTCGTCCAGCTTCCAATAGGTGCGGTGTAAACCACCTTCAGTTGGTTTTTTAATACTTAGTGTTCTGATCAAGGTGTTTTTTTGATCATAAACCTGGAGTCTGAGCGTATCGCCTTTGCTTTGAATTGAATCCGTTTTTTTAGTCTCATCCGTTTTTTTCTCCTCATTAAAAACATAGGAAATCATCGCTCCGGATTTTCTGTTCTCTCCATTGAAAATGGCATTGGCGCCAAATCTTGTTCCAGAAGGTTGTTGGTATTGTGCTAAATAGGCTGTGGGAGGTTCAAAGATTGCCAAACCTTTGTCTAGTGCTGCGGCTTGGGTTTTGGCCATTTCTCTTAAGGGTCTTATATCATCTAACACATAAAAAGAGCGTCCGAAAGTGGCAATGGCCAGATCGTGTTCTTTTGGATGAATCACCATATCCATAGTTGGGACGCTAGGATAATTTTTGGTCCACTTTGTCCATGAATTTCCTTCATCGATACTTACATATAAACCATTTTCAGTGCCGAGAAAAAGTAATTTTTTTTCCACAGGATCCTGAACAAAAGAAAGACTATAGCCAAAAGTTTCATCTTTAGCGTCAAGCAATGATTCCCATGATTTACCATAGTTTCTGGTTCTGAACAAATAGGGTTTAAAATCAAAATTTCGATAATTATTTACCACAGCATAGGCTTCTCCTTTATCGTGGGCAGATACCTTTATTTGAGCAACCCAACCATCAGATGGGTAATTGCCGATTTTTGGACTAATATCTAACCAGTTTTTACCCGCATCTTTACTGAGTTGAATTTTTCCGTCATCTGTACCCACCCATAAGACATCTTTTTCAAGTTGACTTGGACTTATAACCAAAATCGTACAATAGTTTTCGGCCCCTGTGGCATCCATAGTAAGTCCGCCGCTATCATACTGCTTTTGCTTTTCCGGGTCGTTTGTTGTCAGGTCGGGAGAAATCAGTTCCCATTCATGGCCTTGACTTGATGATTTGTGAACAAACTGACTTCCGAAATAAATAGTTGACTCGTCAAAAGGGTCAATGGCAATAGCTGAATTCCAGTTAAAGCGGAGTTTGATATCAGGA
Organism: uncultured Flavobacteriaceae bacterium; assembly: GCA_964419405.1. GTDB lineage: Bacteria > Bacteroidota > Bacteroidia > Flavobacteriales > Flavobacteriaceae > Lutimonas. Next base: position 43,094 of record CAYQPI010000054.1, on the reverse strand, counting down.
TCGGGATGCACGGGCCTGATTAGTTTTGAGGCCCCCGTTTTTCTATCGTAGCGACTAACATAACCCTGTTGCGACATGCCGTAACCATAACGGTTGTTTTTGGGGTCAGGAATAACGTCAAAACCATCACCGAAAAGAATTTCCTGCCAGTAGGAATTTCTAATCCCTTGAGCTTTGAAGGTGTAGGCAGGTCCTACCCATGACCCATTATCCTGCATGCCTCCATAAAGATTGTAGGGAAATTCATGATCTACGCTAATATGATAAAACTGCCCTACGGGAAGATTCTCTACAAATCGCCATGAATTACCCTTGTCTTGTGTAATGTTAAGTCCACCATCATTCCCGTCGATCATATAATCCGGGTTGTCTGGGTGAATCCACCACGCATGGTGATCTGGATGAATTCCAGCGTTTGAATTATATGCTGGCATCAGTTGTTTAAAACTTTTGCCTCCGTCAATGCTGTAATTCACATAGGTAAAAACCGTATATAAACGATGCTCATTAGTAGGGTCCACAAATATGTCAGAATAATAAAATGGACGGTTGCCAATACCTGTACTGCCTCTCCCAGATGAATTACTATTGATTAGCTTCCAGTTAAAGCCACCATCATCAGATCTGTAGAGTCCGTTTTTTTTAGCTTCGATCAAGGCGTACACTACCTTTGGATTACTTTTTGAAATGGCCAGTCCAACCCGTCCCAGATCACCTTCAGGAAGACCATCATCTTTCGATTTTTTAGACCAGTTTTCACCTCCGTCAAAACTGATGTAGATACCAGATCCTTTACCACCAGAAGTAAAGGTGTATGGTTTTCTTCTGTGCTCCCACATTGCTGCGATCAATTTGTTCGGATTATTTGCATCTACTACAAGATCGGCAGCACCGGTTTTGTCGTTGACAAATAATATGTTTTTCCAGGTTTTACCCCCATCTATAGTCTTGAAAACACCCCTTTCTTTGTGTTCTCCCCATGGACTGCCAATAGCAGCTACATACACGATATCAGGATTGTCTCTGTCAATTATAATTCTATGGATATTTCTAGTTTTTTCCAGGCCCATCAGCGTCCAGTTTTTACCTCCATCAAGACTTTTATAGATGCCGTAGCCTCCGTTCAGGCTATTTCTGGGGTTTCCTTCTCCTGTTCCCACCCAGATGACATCCGGATTGCTCTGTTGTATTTTAATAGCTCCTATTCCCTGTAGATTTTCTTTGTCAAAAACGGGTTTCCATGATATCCCCTGACTTTCAGATTTCCAAACACCGCCAGAAGCCGCACCGATATAAATTACATTGGGTTTGTCATTGACAACGTCAATAGCTGTTATTCTTCCGCTCATGCCGGCTGGTCCGATTGACCTGGCTTTCATTCCTGATAATTTTTCAATATCTATTTGCTGAGCATGTGTAAAAAGACTTATAAAGGCCAGTAGAAGTAGTAGTTTTTTCATAGTAGAATTGTTGGTGGGATAACTATGTATTGTAGGTTTTTTGGTATATTGCGTATCAATAATACAAAGAAATTTTGTCATAATAATGCACTCCAAATTAATTAAGTTATCTGGTTTTTTCATTTTGGTCCTTTTTTTGACCTCCCTGCCCTTAAAGGCACAAGACTATTTACCTGAAAAGCCAAAAAATCAAACCAGTGTTTATGACCAGGCTCAGATGATGAGTACCGCTGATGCCAAAAGGCTTGAACAGAAGTTAATTAATTACAGTGATACTACCTCAACACAGATTGTTGTCATCACGATCAATTCTCTTCAGGGAAATGAAATTGGACTTTACGGAGCCGAGTTGGGCCATAAATGGGGTATTGGACAAAAAGGGAAAGACAATGGGATCTTATTACTTGTTTCTAAAAATGACAGAAAAATGACCATCCGGACCGGATATGGTATGGAGCACCTGTTGACAGATGCCTTGTCTAAAAGGATCATTGAAAAGATCATCACTCCGGCATTTAAACAAGGAAATTATTACCAGGGTTTAGATCAGGGAACTACAGCAATCATGCAAATCATGAGCGGCGAATACCAGGGGGAAAGAGCATATGAGGGACCAGGTGGAAAGATTCCGGCATTTTTTATCGTACTAGTTTTTATTGTCATCATGATGATGCTATCCAGAAGAAACAAAGGTGGAGGAAAGAATGGAGGCAGAAGATCTGGAGGTTTTTCTTTATTGGATGCGATTATTCTCAGTAACGCTGGTCGTGGAGGCTTTGGCAGCAGAGGTGGTTTTGGCGGCAGTTCCGGCGGCGGATTCGGCGGCGGAGGTGGTTTTGGCGGCGGCTTTGGCGGTGGTGGCTTTGGCGGTGGTGGTGCCAGTGGAGGTTGGTAATTGAAAGATCAAACCCGTTCCAGAGCGAAGATTCGATTGTTTTCATCACCTGGGTCCGACATCCCTTTTTGTAAAATGAATCCGTTTTTTTTTAACAATTGTAAGGACCCAATATTTTTATGGTGTGTGTAAGCCACAATCCTGTCAAAATTCAATACTGAAAAACCAAATTCAATGACAGCCCTCATCGCTTCATTCATGATGCCTTTTTGCTGGGATTCAGGATGCAGAGAATAGCCGATTTCACCTGTTTTCAAATTTTTTGAAAAATTCCAGAAGCATATAGAGCCAATCATTTTTTGGTCCTCTTTTTCACAAATAGCCCAGTTAATGTTATCTCCTTTTTTGAAACCTAGCTGAACCATGTTTATAAAGTCAATTGCATCTTCCAATTTTTTGGCCCCTTCTCTTTTTATATAGGCATTTACGGTTTTATCTGATCGAAGAAAGTACATCATTTCATGATCTTGATCGTTTAAATCTCTGAGTAAGAGTCGAGAGGTATTCAATTCGGGAAACGAATTAAATGGAAATACCATAGTGTTCATAAAGTATGGAGGCTAAAAGGGTTAAGATTATTCGATAATGTCATTTTTTGACAGGGTGTAATGCAGATCATTAATAGCCATTAATGCCGCTGAACCATACCATTCTTTCAGTTCCATACGCAAAACTCCAGCCTTTATGGAAGGGTCAGAATTTGTCAATGCTTTGGCATCCTCCAGATTGTCAACATTAAATACATAAATTCCTCTTAAATCTCCATCGCCAAAAAAAGGTCCTGCCAAAACTAATGTTCCTTCTTCGGCTAGCCTGTTGATATTCTCCATGTGGGCCCTTTGAAGCTTGCTTTTTTCGATAGAATCAACACTCTTGTTTGGACCTCTTTTTAAAAAGGCGATCACATATTTTTTCATTCCATAAGCATCGGCTCCATAGGCGGCAGCTTTTACGGAGTCAAATGTTGAATGCATTTCAGTAGTATGATGATCTGAGTTTGGAGTCTCTGTATTTTCTTCCCTTTCTTTTTGACAGTTCCAAAGAAGTAAGGCGCATAGCATCAAACCGAATACTCGATAGATATTTTTCATGATAAATGATTTTTATAGAAAGCCAGTGCTAAAGATACTAATTATGAACTTTTGAAATAGTAAGAATTTTTAGTTGGATTTCTTTTGATAGGTGGCACAAAGAAATTCACCTCGTTCTCCGCAAATCACCTTTTCGCTGCTTGAAGCCGCTTTTAAGGCAACACTAAGCTTTCGAAGAGGCGTCCAAACTGCATCCATTTTTTTCAATGATTCTTTTAACCAAGGATTTGAACCTGATTTGCTCTTTCTTAACAAGTTGCCATTTTGGTCTAAAATTGGAGCACGTTTTCTCCGACGTCCTCGGTCTATATCATAGATAGTAGGTTTTTTAGCGTAGAACTCGCTAAAGTCTACAAATGAGGTGGAAAGATTAAGCTGGCTCCCTATCTGTTTCATGGAGTCTTCACTCAGCCACCAATGATGAACAGGTGGTGATTCAGTATCATAAACTACCGATTCTGGTGCAATGGATCGATTAGGAGTTGTCACAATGATGCTTCCTGAATCATTAATTAGCTCAGAAATAGCTTTTATAAATGCAACTGGCAGATTCACATGTTCAATGACTTCTGTGAGTATGGCAATGTCATATTGACCTTTGTGACTTTTGGCATGTTCAAAAAGATCAGCATCAAGGTACAGGTCACCAAAGTTTTCCCTGGCTTTTTGAACAGCCTTTGTTGAAACGTCCATTCCTTTGATATCATATCCCTCTTTACTTAAAGCATAGCTAAGGTAGCCCAGGCCACTTCCAATCTCAAGAATTTTTACAGATGATTTATCCACAACAATATTGGATAAAGATTTTTGAACCGCCCAATAAGCCTCATTGGAATTTGCCAGATATTCCATAGGCTGTTTTTGCTTCTTTATGTTTGAAAAATACCTCCAATACCTACTATAACCCGGTACATCTTTTCCATTCATATAGATGGCGTCATAGATCTTTGAAGCATCTACCCTGGGAAGACTAAAAGAAGTATTGCAGTTTTGACAATGATATACTTTAAATGTCGATCCTTGCTGGTAACCTTGTATGTTTTCCTCTTTTAAAGTGGCTGGAGAATAACAAATGTCACATTCAATATGTTCCTGACTCATAGTTATTTTTTTCTAAAATAGATGACAATTGGAACTCCCTTAAAATCATAAATTTCACGGAGCTTATTTTCAATATATCGTTTGTATGGATCCTTTACATACTGAGGCAGGTTGGCAAAAAACACAAACTGTGGAGTAGGGGAAGGGAGCTGCATACAGTATTTAATTTTAATGTATTTTCCTTTATAGGCAGGAGGCGGGTTTTGTTTCATGATGTCTAACATGACCTCATTAAGTTTGCTCGTGGCAATTTTTTGCTTTCTGTTTTCAAATACTTCGACAGCTGTTTCAATCGCCTTAAAAATTCGTTGTTTGGTCAAGGCAGAAATAAATACGATCGGCACATCCGTAAAAGGTGCGGTTTCTTTCCTGATCATGGCTTCAAACTCCTTGGTGGTATGCGTATCTTTTTCTACCAGATCCCATTTGTTGACCAAAATAACAATCCCTTTTTTATTCTTTTCGGCCAGCCAGAATATATTCTGATCCTGCCCTTCGAAACCTCTGGTAGCATCTATGACCAGGACGCAAACATCACTGTACTCAATGGCCCGAACCGACCTCATCACAGAGTAAAACTCAAGATCATCTTTTACCTTAGATTTTTTTCTAATGCCGGCAGTATCCACCAAATTAAAATCAAAACCAAATCTATTGTATTTGGTGTCGTTAGAATCTCTGGTAGTACCAGCAATATCTGTTACGATATACCTGTCTTCACCGATTAAAGCGTTTATAAAAGAAGATTTACCCGCATTAGGTCTCCCTACGACTGCAAATCTTGGTAAATCATCGGCAATGCTTTCTTCTTTTTCAGGAAGGGCCTCAGTAATGGCGTCCAATAATTCTCCTGTACCACTTCCATTGGTACTTGCAATGGTGTAATAATCGCCTAAACCCAGGGCATAGAATTCAACTGCCTCTGCCGCTCTTTTGGCATTGTCAACCTTATTTACAGCCAAGAAAATTGGTTTTTTAGCCTGTCGAAGCAGCTGGGCGACTTCCTCATCCATCCCCGTGACTCCGCTTTCTACATCTACCATAAAAATAATGGCATCTGCCTCATCAATGGCAAGTTCAACCTGTTTGTCTATTTCGGCCTCAAAAATATCGTCGCTGCCAACAACATAACCTCCGGTATCAATCAAGGAAAATTCCCTGCCATTCCAATCGGTCTTTCCATAATGCCTGTCTCTGGTCACCCCACTGACAGCATCCACGATGGCTTCTCTTCTTTGAACCAATCGGTTGAAAAGGGTTGACTTTCCTACATTTGGTCTCCCTACGATAGCTACAATATTTCCCATGCCTTTTTTAAATAAAATCGGTGCAAAGATACGCTTATAAACTTGAACTTTAAAACAGCCGGATTGGTTTAAAAAAAAAGCTATATTTATCCCTTACAACATCGTAAATTAAGCCTTACGTTCTATATGAAAACACATGAATGATCCTATCCATGACGATGAATTAAATCGCATTCTTTTAAAGCCGAGGTTTAAATTAAAATACAAGGCCTCTGTTGAAGAAATTTTGAATGAATTCAGGGGTAATCTGGCCATCAAAGATTGTAAATACAAAAGTCAGATTGTCGATCATCATATCGTTATTGATGTGCCTCTGGAAGAAGAGCATTTTTGGTCTCCGCAATTACATGTTGAAATAGAAAAAGAGCAAGAAATTACCATCGTAAAAGGAATCCTCGGGCCCAAACCTAAGATATGGACATTTTTTATGTTTCTGCACTTTGTGGTTGCAGTCGCGTTTTTTGTGTTTTTTGTAATCTTTTATTCAAAATGGAGCCTGGATCAAGATTATTTTTTTTCCATGATCATGTGTATACTAATGCCGGTGCTTTGGATTGTTTTGTATTTTGTGGGCCAGCTGGGTAAAAAATTTGGTTATGACCAAATGGTGGGACTTCACAATTTATTGATCAAGGCCCTTAAAAATTTTAAATCGATCAAAGATTAGAATCCGTTTTTTTTAAGAATCTGCGACATTTCAAGTTGCAATTCGAGTGCTTTCTCTCTGGCTTTCTCTGCAAAATCCAACTCATAAGAGGCATATATGATTCCGCGTGAAGAGTTTACGAGCAAACCGATCTCTTTAGTGATACCATACTGACAAACACCTTGGAGGTCACCACCCTGAGCACCAACGCCTGGCACTAACAAAAAATGATCGGGTACGATTTTTCTGATTTTTTGAAAATATTCAGGACGGGTAGCACCAACCACGTACATTAACTGTTCACTGTTATTCCATGAAAGCGATGTTTCTAAAACTTTTTCATAAAGGGTACGTCCTTGCTGATCTTCCAGTAATTGAAAATCCAGGCCGCCTTTGTTTGAGGTCAGGGCGAGCATAATGGTAAATTTATCTTTAAAAGCTAAAAATGGCTCAACAGAATCGCTACCCATATAAGGGGCCACGGTGACAGAATCAAAACTCATGTCCTGAAAAAAGGCTTGTGCATATCGCGTAGAAGTATTTCCAATATCGCCTCTTTTTGCATCAGCAATACTAAAAATATCAGGATGGTTTGTATTTAGATAATCAATTGTTTTTTTAAGACTGTTCCAACCTTTTAATCCATATGCCTCGTAAAAAGCCGTATTGGGTTTATAAGCCACGGCCAGTTCATGTGTTGCATCGATAATTGCTTTGTTAAACTCAAAGATAGGATCTTCGGTATCTAAGAGATGAAGAGGTATTTTATCCAGATCTACATCAAGTCCAATGCATAAAAATGATTTTTTTGATTTAATCTGGTTAACAAGCTGTTCTTTTGTCATTTTTTTTAAAAATTGATTGCAGCAAAAGTAATCAATTTATCAGTTTAGGTTATCTTTGTATTTCATTTTAATTTCAACCAAAAAACCAATTTAATGAGAACTAAGATTGTAGCAGGAAACTGGAAAATGAACAAGACCTATAAAGAAACTAAGGGCTTGGTCAAAGAATTAAAAAATGCGGTTAAGGAACTATCTTTAGATAATACTCGTGTTATTATTGCACCAACTTTTGTGAATTTGCAGAAGGCATCTAAGATGACGAAAAAATCTGCCATTGAGGTTGCTGCGCAAAACATGCATCAGGAAGCCGCTGGAGCTTATACAGGCGAAATTTCAGCTGATATGCTTAAGAGTATTTATGTAGAAACTGTGATTCTTGGTCATTCAGAAAGAAGGGAATATTTTGGTGAAGATGACGAATTACTGGCCAAAAAAGTAGATGCTGCTTTAAAAAATGGCCTGGAAATTATCTTTTGTTTTGGAGAAGTTCTTGAAGATAGAAAAAGTGGAAATCACTTCAAAGTAGTGGAATCTCAAATCAAAAATGCATTGTTTCATTTAGATTCTGATGCCTGGTCTAAGATCATCTTGGCATATGAACCAGTTTGGGCCATTGGGACAGGTGAAACCGCAACTCCTGAACAAGCTCAAGACATGCATGCCTTTATAAGAGAATTAGTAGCTGAACGGTATTTAAGTGATGTTTCAGAAGAAGTGTCCATTCTTTATGGAGGAAGTGTAAAACCTGCAAACGCTGAAGAGATTTTCTCAAAAAATGATGTTGATGGTGGATTGATAGGGGGAGCTGCTTTAAATGTGGATGATTTTACTGCCATTATCAAGGCGATATAAATAGTAAATACCAGTATATCCATAGATCTGTGATATCCCTTTTACGAGTGGATATCACAGTTTTTTTTAAATAAAAGTTTATGAATTATATAGGATGTTTTTTTAAGATTGATTCAGGGAGTCTGGATTTACAAACGGCCATAGACATTCTTGTCGCTGAATTAGGAGCGGTTGGGTTTGAAAGTTTTACCGAAAATCCTGATGGACTGGTGGCTTATATTCAAAAAGCGGATTGGAATGCATCCTTGCTATCTGATATACAAATTCTACAATCGGATGAGGTTCAATTTTCTTATGAGGCAAAAGAGATTGAACAAGTGAACTGGAATGAAGAATGGGAAAATAATTTTGAACCCATTGTTGTTGATCAGGAGGTAAGTATTCGTGCTCCGTTTCACGCAGATCCAAAATTAAAATATGACATCGTGATTGAACCAAAAATGAGTTTTGGAACAGGTCATCATGAAACAACTCACCTCATGGTAAAACATTTGAATGCTATGAATCTGGCTGGAATGGATGTTTTAGACATGGGATGTGGTACCGGCATCTTGGCTATTTTTGCGGAGATGAAAGGTGCCTCAAGCATAGATGCCATTGACATTGACAATTGGTGCTATGAGAATTCTTTAGAAAATGTTGAGCGAAATAACTGCAAGGCCATATCTGTGTTTGAAGGTGATGCAAGTCTATTGAAGCCAAATAAGTACGATCTGATCATTGCCAATATCAACAGAAATATTTTGCTGGCCGACATGTCAACCTACAAGGCTAGTCTGAGGAAAAATGGCGTTTTATTATTAAGTGGTTTTTACACAGAAGATGTTGAAATGATTGATGCTTCTGCCCAAAAAAACGGCCTTATTTTTGATAAGAAATTGGAAAGAAATAATTGGGTTGGATTAAAATATGTAAATTAGCCCAAGAAATGAATCTAAATCACATGATAAATTTATCAAAAGAAAAAACACAAGAGGCTTTTGATGTGGCAGAAAAGGAGGCTGATAAATTCGAAATTTTATTATTTAATGACGATGTTAACACCTTTGATTTTGTTATTGATTCTCTAATTGAAGTATGTGATCATACCTTGGAACAAGCAGAACAATGTACCTACTTGGTTCATTATAAAGGTAAATGTGCGGTTAAAACAGGTGAATTCGAAGAGTTAAAACCAAGATGCACGCAACTTCTTCAAAGAGGTCTTAGCGCTGAAATTGTTTAGTCATTATTATAAAGGCCGTTAAAGCGGGATATTTCCATGCTTTCTTTTTGGCCCTTCTACTTGTTTGTTTTCTAACATTGAAAAAGCTTTGATCAGTTTTCTTCTCGTCTCCTTAGGAAGAATCACCTCATCGATAAAACCTCTTCGTGCAGCCCGATAAGGGTCAGAGAATTTAAAAGCATATTCGGCTTCTTTTTCTTTCCACTTGGCTTCTGGATCTTTTGCTTCAGCTATCTCTTTTTTGAAAATGATTTCACTGGCCCCCTTGGCGCCCATTACAGCAATTTCAGCACTTGGCCATGCAAAATTCATGTCTGCGCCAATATGTTTTGAGTTCATGACATCATAGGCTCCTCCATAGGCCTTTCTGGTTATCACCGTTACACGGGGAACCGTAGCCTCACTTAAAGCATACAAAAGTTTAGCGCCATGCACGATAATACCTCTCCATTCCTGATCGGTACCAGGTAAAAAGCCAGGAACGTCTACAAGAACCAATAGGGGAATGTTAAAACTGTCGCAAAATCGTGTAAAACGAGCTGCTTTTTTAGAGCTGTTCACATCCAATACGCCAGCCAAACTCATGGGTTGATTTGCAATGATCCCAATACTCCTTCCGGCTAATCTGCTAAAGCCGACTACAATGTTCTCAGCATAATCTTTATGTATTTCGTAAAAAGAGTCATGATCGCTAATGCCATTGATCACAAGTCGCATGTCATATGGTTTGTGCGTATCATCCGGAATAATACTTTCTAATACATCTCTTAGTTCATCACCCAGTTCAAAAGGGATTTTTGGTGTTGTAAGCTGATTGTTTTGTGGAATATAGCTAAGTAATTTTTTGATATTTTCTAAACAAGCCATGTCATTCGCAGCAGTGACGTGAGTTACTCCAGATTTGGTTGAATGTGTTGAAGCCCCGCCCAGTTCTTCAGAGCTGACCGTTTCATTGGTCACGGTTTTCACTACATTTGGTCCTGTGACAAACATATAACTTGTTTCTTCTACCATGATGGTGAAATCTGTCATTGCGGGGGAGTACACAGCTCCACCAGCACAGGGCCCCATAATGGCCGAAATCTGAGGAATCACACCTGAAGATTGTACGTTTCTATAGAAAATGTCAGCATAGCCTCCCAGAGATCGAACCCCTTCTTGAATTCTTGCTCCTCCAGAATCGTTTAAACCTACAACCGGGGCACCCATTTTTACAGCAAGATCCATTATTTTACAGATTTTTTCTGCATGTGTCTCAGAAAGAGCTCCACCAAACACGGTAAAATCCTGGGCAAAAATATAGATCATTCGACCCTCAATTGTCCCGTAACCTGTAACAACGCCATCACCATAGAACAATTGCTTTTCCATGCCAAAATCAGTACTTCTATGTGTTACCAACATACCAACCTCTTCGAAAGAACCGTCATCTAACAGATATGCTATTCGCTCTCTTGCTGTTAGTTTTTTCTTTTGATGCTGTTTTTCGATTCTTTTTTCTCCTCCTCCCATTCTGGCCTCCGCCATTTTTTGCAATAATTGTTTTTGCTTGTCTTTCATATCAATCATTTTGTTTTAAGGAAAACTAATTGTTGGTTTAATCTATGGTAATGTTTAAGGCCTAATTAGGAGTTCTTAACTGAGTTCCTTCTTTTCGATACAGTTTTAAAGCTATTAAAGCTGCCAATTCAGCTTCCTTTTCTTTAGATTTTCTCAGAAGTTCTGGATCAAAAAATGTAGAAACAAAATTGGTATCAAATGTGCCCTCCCTGAATGCTGTGTGTTCACAGACAAATTTCCCAAAAGGTAAGGTCGTTTCAACCCCCTCAATGATATAGTTATCTATAGCTTGAATCATGAGTTGAATGGCCTCGTCACGGTCGTTTCCATAGGTAATTAATTTAGAAATCATTGGGTCGTAAAAAATGGGGATCTCCATGCCTTCATTGTAGCCATCATCGAGTCTGATGTTCTTGCCAACGGGGATTTGATACCTATTCAGCTTGCCGATATTTGGCAAAAAATTGTTCATTGAATCTTCAGCATAGACCCTTAATTCTATGGCATGTCCCTTAAGTGGAACACTTGTTTGATCCAGAGAGAGTTTTTCTCCTCGCGCAATGTTAATTTGCTCTTCAACAAGATCCAGACCCGTTATATATTCTGTCACCGGATGTTCTACCTGAAGGCGGGTATTCATTTCAAGAAAATAGAAATTCATATCAGCATCCATCAAAAATTCTACTGTTCCAGCTCCTCGATAATCACAGGCCTTGGCGACCTTTATTGCGGCTTCACCCATCGCATTTCGAAGTTCTTCTGTAAGGATAGTAGATGGCGCCTCTTCGACTACTTTTTGATGCCTTCGCTGAATGCTGCATTCTCTTTCAAAGAGATGTATGACATTTCCATAATTATCAGCCATAATTTGGAATTCAATATGTCTGGGTGATGTAACGAATTTTTCAACGAATACAGAACCATCTCCAAAAGCGGACTTGGCTTCACTAATCGCTCTTTCCATTTGTGATTCAATATCATTCGATGAATGAACCACTCGCATTCCCTTACCACCACCACCTGCTGCTGCTTTTATGAGTACTGGATATCCAATTTGGTCAGCTGTGTTTTTTGCAAGTTCCACATCTGTAACTGCACGATCAATGCCAGGAACCATTGGGATATTATAATGTTTAACTGCTTCTTTAGCAGCCAGTTTGTCTCCCATCATTTTGATAGCTTGATGACCTGGTCCGATAAAGGTGATGCCACTTTCTTCAACTGCTTTGGCAAATTGTTCATTTTCACTCAGAAAGCCATAACCCGGATGAATACCATCAACACCTGATTCGATCGCTTTTTGAATTATTTTATCACCCAGGAGGTAACTTTGATTAGAGGGGTTATCCCCTATGTGAATGGCCTCATCCGCAAAAAGAACATGAGGGGCATTTCTGTCAATGCTAGAAAAAATGGCAACCGTTTTTATGCCCATCCGCTTGGCAGTTTTCATAATGCGCAATGCTATTTCCCCTCTATTGGCGATTAGGATTTTTCTCATAATTAAATTTTTTTAGAAAACTTATTCGAAGTCAATTAGAAGCTTGTTTTTATCCACAGTGTCGCCTATTGCTGTATGAATTTCTTTGATTGTTGCATCTTTGGGAGAGAGAATGGCATTCTCCATTTTCATAGCCTCAAGAATCAACAGCGTATCTCCTTCCTGAACCGTTTGCCCAGCGGCAACCTTTAAGTCAATTATGATACCTGGCATAGGAGCATGAATTGAGTTAATGACTCTGGATGATCCGTCAGAGTAGCCCATTTTTTGTATGAGATCATCGATGGGCCTTTTTATTTTCACAGCGTAAATCGAGGAATTGATTTGCAGAGAATAGCGTCGATTCATAAAATCTGATTCAATTAGTTTTGCATGAAAGGATTTGTTATCACAGATCAAATGAAATTCATTTTCGTCAATCTGGTAAATGTCTGTATGATCTAGGTCTTTTTGGTTAAAACTAAATTCCTGAAGCTTGTTAACCAGGGCTTTAGATGGTTTTTTCATAGAAGGTGGTGTTGAAAGGATACTTAAAGATAGTGAATAATTAGATGAAAAATGCAGCTAATCAAAAGATGTTTAGTTAGTTGGCTTGGTTTGAGAACTGGTTGCATAAAAAAAGTTTTATATAAAATTAACCTTCAATTAACATTTAATAATTGTGAGGGTTAATATACTACATAAATCGGGCAAAAAAGTTGTTCTTTTTAATAGACCTTTATTTTTATTTTTGTTCCAAAATATAAAACTACTGTCATGAGTATTAAAAAACAATTTTTAAAGAGCAAACCAGTTTGTAAAGTAACTTTTTCTTTAACAAAAGAAGAGGCTTTTAACGCAGCAAAAGTTCAATTATTGGGAGATTTTAATGATTGGAATGTTGAAGAGGCGATAGATTTGAAAAAATTCAAAAACGGAACCTACAAAACAACATTAGATCTAGAAACTTCTAAAAGTTACCAGTTTAAGTATTTAATTGATGAAACAAAATGGGAGAATGATCAGGCGGCTGATAGTTATGTAAATAACGGTATCGACGCAAATGACAACTTTGTTGTTAGTTTGTAATTTTCTCGGTAAAACGATTCATTAAAATATTGCTTAATATTTGCACCAGCGGGGGCTTGATCTATTCAGGAACCCGCTTCTTTTTTGCCCACAATTGAAACCAAAAAAAAGGCCTCTTTTCAGAGACCTTTTAAGAACATCACATTTGAACCTTCTATTCTACTTCATCATCAGCGGCAGGAATTCTTCATCTTAATAACCCCTCACTAGATTCAACCTGCCTTCTGCATCTAAGTTTTCAAATGTGTGTTTCCGATACTTACAATCGGGAACTTTTCCTTTTTCAATTTTTAATTCTTGATTAGCTTCTCAACCATTCGATGTTCATTATCACTCAGGGCTTGACCTTTCAATGAAACCAACAACCTGGATAATTTTTCTTTATCCTTTAAAGGTACTACCTCAACCTCATGATCGATTTGATTGAGAAGTTCTTTCAAGTTCTTTACCGCTACCAGATTTTTCTGTTCAGAATAGATTTTATACTTCACTTCCATCTCTATATCGGTAAGTAATTCTTGGATCATAACTTTTAATTTTAGACAAAGGTAGGGGCATCAAGTCTATTCAATGCCGACATGCTATGTCTTTAAGTGAAAATTGTTTTAAGGTTTTTTTTTACCTATTTTTACTTTATGCCGCACAGAATGAAAAAATACAATGCCATTGGCGAACTTCTAATAGATTTCAGGAAGCTACAGAACATGTCACAAGCTGAGTTTGCTTCGAGATTAAATGTTGATATCAGGACGGTTCAGCGATGGGAAAACGGTTCAACTTTGATCAAACCTGATAAGGAAGAAGAAATAGTCATGGAGACCTTGCTGCCTTATCAATTGGTGCGTAATTTGAATGCCAGTGTTCCAATTCCTACCTACTATGATTTTAATTTACGCAAGTATTCTCTATCTCAGCTCACGAATAAGTTGCCACATGCTGAGTGGTTCAGGAGAAACTTAGAGATTGCAACCCAACGAATCAGGACCTTGGATTATGAGGCTGATATCGATTATATCGTGCGGTATATGAAGTTTCATAAAAAGATTACAAAATCTTTAAAGGCTGTCATAAAAGAGGCTGTAAGGCTATTGCCTGAAATGAATCTTATCATCACAGATGATTCAGGTTTTTACTCAGGGCATTCACTGGTGTTCCCTTTGAGACCTGAAGCCTATGAAAGACTAAAATCTCGAGAAATGAATGAGCAGGACCTCACGGTAAATGATCTGATTCATCATAAGAAACTGGATCAACCGATTTTTTTTGGTTTTGATATTACTGCAGATAGCAATGATAATAATTTTTATATAAACAGTCAGTTGTTGAGATATGTAAGGGATAAACCCAATCAGCAGTATTTGTTTTGTTCCATACCGATTAGATATGACAATGTAGACTTGAGTGAGCAGGTTGGTCTTAAAATAATATGGGAAGGAGAAATAGGAAAGAATGAATATGGTCTGGAAGTATATCCTCGCTTTCAGGAAGGTAATTTTCGAAATTTTTTATCGGAAGAAAGCTCATAAGGTAAAATCAACATGATGCTGCATGTTTCATGCTCATCAAAATCATTTTGAATGATTTCAATAGCCATATGTTCATTTGTGTATACCATTTTATGTTCTGGGTGAAGCAAAAAAAAATGTCCCAACCTACCAAAAATCAAATGCACTTAACCTAATTCTAGTAAACCTTTTTTCCCCCTGATTTACTATTGAACATGACTTTCAGCATGATTGGGACTTCCTAAATCGAATAATCTAATTGGTGTCTAATCCTTTTATTTTGGCAAATAAATACTAAATTATATATCAATCTTAGGAATATTAATAAAAACTATTAACCTGGTACAAAGGTAAGCCAGGTCAACATCTAAGTTCACGACACGCCATGTCTGTTAACAGTTTTTGTGATTTTTATAACATTTTGTTCTGTATAATTTCGATGCATATAAGACTTGTTTATTAACTTGCCGGTATGATTGAGAACAGAAGAAAAAAAATACTCGAAGAATACAATTATTATGTTCGTTTTTGGCTTAACAAGATGCTGACAAAAGATGGAAAGGAAATTTATCCAGAATTGTCTCAGCAATTGATTCCGAATAAATTGGCCGATATGGGCGTGATGTATTTAGGAAGAATTCTTTACGGAGCTACGCGGGCATCAAAGACTTTCAAGGAAGACCAGCTACTTGGTTTGGCCGATGCAGCATTTAATCTAATGACTGACTTTAAGAATCCATCAGGAGGGTATTACTGGTCTCGAAAATACAATATGGAATGGAGTCATGATGCTGATAATGTAAACATGGCTCAGGCATTTGTACTTTATGGTCTGTCAGAATATGAAACTAAAGCTTCGTCTCCAGCAGTTTTGAAACTGATAGACGAACAATTGACATTTATTCAAGCAAACTTGAAAGATGTAAAAGATGATTTTTACCTCGACGGGTTTGATCAAAACTGGGCCAGAACGGCTACTATGTCGAGATCATTTGGAAGTCATTTTCATGTTTTGGAAGCAATGGTCTTAGTCTATAAGCAATGCAATTCCAAACAACTCGAGACGACCATCAATGAATTAATATTAATGATTATTGACCGGTTTATTGACAAGGAAAGCTTCGAGTGCCTGCATCGATTCACAGAAGGTTGGGAGTTAATGCCCAATGAAAACTGGGCGGGTCATAATGCAGAATTTAGTTGGGTGATTTGTGAAGCCGCAAAGGCGATCAACGATGCATCACTGATTAGCCTTACTGAAGAATTGGCAGTCAATATGATGAAGGAGGTGGTTAAAAATGCTTTTGATAAGGAAAATGGAGGATGCTTTAATGCCATTGACGGGAATGTCCCATTAGATAGTTTAAAGTCCTGGTGGCCTCAGGCAGAGGTGGTTTTAGGGCTGTTAAATGTATATAAGATCACGGGTGATGAAAAGTATCACAAGCTGGCGATAGATCAAATAGATTTTATTTCTAAAAGGTTTGTTGGGCAAACCGGTGAGTGGTATGCCGAGATACAAAATAACGGCACAGCTGTTACAGATGTGCCATTAGTGTTTTTCTGGAAATCCATGTATCACACGGTCAGGTATTACGACTATTTAATCAATTTTATGAAGTAGCAAATTCCTGTATCGCAAAGGATTCATTTGTTTCCATGAATTTATAGGTTTTCATGATATCCCGGATGTTTTGTTTTGTGACTTCCTCACCTGTTTCCATGTAGTATTTTAAGCCAACCAGAAGTTTAAAAAACATTTTACCCATGCTTCCTTTTATGATGCCACCCATAAACGCAGGTGAAGTATTATAATTGATGATAGCCGTCACAAGGGTCTGATCTTTATGTATTTTTTCAACTTCGAGAGTGGCTTTCATTGTATCCATCATTGGAAGACCTCCCTGAATAATTTCAATATCAAAGCTTTGGTTTTCTCTTACGGCAACGATTTTCTCCTGTATAGAATTTTTACTGTCTAGATCACATTGCCTTTCACATCCCAATTCTCCTGTTGAGCCCTGCGTCAGATGAGACCCTTCAATGAGTGGATTAAAAGCGTTGACTTCTCCAAATTTATGAAAGACGATGTCCCATACTTTTTCTTTGCTGCTGTTGATCGTAATATCAACACTGACTGTTCTTAATTTTTTCATCTTAAATATCTTTTATAGGTTCTATGCAAAGATGTGATGAAAAGTAATATTACTTTTTCTTGATTGGCTCAATAACTTGAATTATTGGTTCAACGAACTTGTGAAGAATTGAAATAAATAGGTGAATGGCGAAAAGCAGAAAACCCTAAGGATTAATTAGGGCTGCCGGTACTTGAAGATGCAGTACCAATTAGGTAGTAAATAGTTGTTGTTTTGCTTTTTAACATAAGAAATTGGTTATGAGGAAAAATGGTTTACTCTATTAATAATCGTATTTTCTTTTATCTGACCAATTTGATCTTTTGTTGTTTTTAAAGGTTGAAGTTCTCATAATTAAAATGTTTATTAGGTTATTTTCTTGTTAGGCTTTGATGGCATAATTTCTGTGTTCTGACCATCTTACTCTTTTACTGTTGTTAAATACTGTAGTTCTCATTTTGATATTTTTAATAATTGTGAATTAGGTTTTTTTTAGATTGGTTTAATAATCGTATTTTCTTTTGTCTGACCAATTTGATCTTTTGTTGTTTTTAAAGGTTGAAGTTCTCATAATTAAATGGTTTATTAGGTTATTATTTTGTTAGGCTTTGATGGCATAATTTCTGTGCTCTGACCATCTTACTCTTTTACTGTTATTAAATACTGTAGTTCTCATTTTGATATTTTTAATAATTGTGATTAGGTTTTATTCTTGTTAGGCTTTGATGGCATAGTTTCTGTGTGCTGACCATCTTACTCTTTTACTGTTGTTAAATACTGTTGTTCTCATTTTGATTGTTTTGTTGGTTATACTTATAAGACGACACATCTTCAAAGATGTTACAGTACTATGTAAAACAAAGTACTATTTTAACAATAATTTCACACATCTGTAATTTAAAAAGCTGAAAAACAGGCTATTGCGGAATTGTAAAAATTATCAAAAATTTTACTTTAAGATAAAATTATCTAACTTTTGTGAATTTTGTAGAGAAAATTGAGGCTGTTATATTAGAATGACCAGCTTTCCTTTGGCTAGGTTTTGCTCCATATATATATGTGCCTGAACTATTTCATCCAATGAGAAGACCTTATCAATATTGAGCTGGATGATTCCTTTTTCTACCAGGTCAATGAATTCTTGTAATCGGATAGAATCGAGATTGTTGGCCTCACCCATATAAACGGTTAACCTTCCCAGAGAAGGAATGTCTCCCATAGGTGTGAATTCATTCATGGTCCATTCATTGCCCAATATTCCTGTCATGCAAACCATCCCTTTGGGTTTGATACATTTTAAAGAATCTTTTAATGTCCTTGTACCAACTAATTCCAGGACCTTGTCGACACCTTTTGGGTATAGAGACCTTATAGAATTCTTTATTGATCCCTGATCTATTATGACATAATCTGCTCCGTTATCTAAAAGATAAGCTGTTTTCTTTTCATTTCTGGTAGTAGCAATAACCGTTGCTCCCAGGCTTTTTGCTAATTGACAACTCAACATACCAATTGATGAAGTACCTCCTCTTATGAGCAATACTTCCTCCGATGTTAATTCAAGGGCTTCATGTAAAGATCCGGATACGGTTTGAAACATTTCTGGAATTGCTCCTAATACCTGCCAGGAAAGATTGCTTTTAAAAGGGAAAACAATTTGTTCTGGCACTAGAACATATTCAGCATAGCTGCCATCAAAATCTCTGCCCATTCCTCCCATGATAGCTGCGACTTGTTGCCCTTGTCGGAGCTTTCCTGAGGGGTCGTCTTCGACAACCCCTACACATTCTATGCCTTGAATTCGAGGGAAAACCACTCCAGGCGAATGGCCCTGTCTGGTAAAAAGCTCTGAGCGATTTAATCCAAATGCTTTTATTTTAATGAGAATCCACCCCGATTTTATTTCAGGAACGGGTTTCTCATCTATTTTTATAACCTCCGGCCCGCCTTTGTTTGTTGTAATTGCTGCCTTCATACTATTTTATATTCTCTAAAATAACCATTATATAGATAGGAACTATAAATAAAAGGATCTCGCTGTCAAGCGCGATGGCTAAAAACAAGGTTCTACTATCAAAATAATAATTAACAATGGCCAGATACATTTAAGAAAGCCATCATTAAAAATGACAATAATCATCGAATGGATTTTTTATCGATCAATTTTGAAATTATCTAATTGGATGTCATCCAGGCCTTTGTCATCAAAGGGATATTCTAATTGGTTCTGAATATTATAAAGAGAGATCAAAATAAATTGACTAAAGACAACAATAAAGTAAGTGATCCAGGGATTTTGTTCGGGTCCAACCCTGTTAATGATGGCAGGGGCATAAATAAATGGAAAAATATAGATAAAAATCAAGCAATAGGCCTTCAAACTAATCGGAGTCCTGTGTGTATTAATGGCATGTACATTTTCAATTGTTTCATGCAGATCTTTCATCAATTTAAATATTTTTTCCTTGCTTTTGCCTGAAATCGCTTCGCTATTCTTTTCAACAAATTCATAAAGTTCATCGATGTTCTTGTCTAACTCTTCGGTATGGGCGCTATTGCGTTTTAACTGCTTCATTAAATTATTACTGACTTGAATCAATAACTGATTGACTTCGAGTTTGGATTGTTCGGTAAGGGATTTATTACTTCTAAAAAAATAATCCAGGGCTTTAATGGTCCCTCTAAATTCGCTTAGATGTTCCAGTGCTTTTTCTCTTCGTCTAAAGGATCCTCTGATGGTAAAAACCAACGGAAAAATCATGGCGATACTTATTAAGGTCAAGTCAATGTCAAAATTGATATGATAGGTAAAGCATATATAAGGAGTAATAAATGCGATGAGTAATGCAATCCAGGTACGATGATTTATGATGACAAGATATGGTTTCACTGGATTGTATTTAGGCTTGATTAGTTAAAGGTAGTCAAAAAAGCATAAATATCAAATGTAGATAGAAGGTTTGGCAGTCAGTTGTTTAGAGAGTAGTGTAGAAAAATAAAAAAGACCGCTGGGGGAGGGCGGTCTTTTTCTTTTATTTGCACAAGCTTAGAATTCCAGATCAGAGACTAAATCGAATTCATCGTAAATAGCCTTGTCTTGAAGGTCATCAAAGAAACTTGCAGAACCATATCTAACATCAAATTTTGTTCTGTCAATCTTGATATTTGCTGTGGCTTTATTGCCATATATAGAAATGTCAAATGTGATAGAATTGGTCTTGTCTTTAATTGTTAGATCCCCTGTAACCTCATAAGAGTTTTTACCAGTGCTTTTCACCTTTGTGAAATTCAAGCTGGCTGTTGGGAATTTTTCAACACCAAAAAAATCATCTGATTTCAAATGCCCTTCTAGTTTCGCTTTGTATTCACCTTCCATGTCAGTATTTTGGATGCTTGACATGTCAATAATAAAAGCTCCACCCTTTAACTTTCCGTCTTTAAACTCTAGTTCACCTTCTTTAATAGCAATGCTACCTTCATGAGATCCGGTAACCTTGTATCCTTTCCAGGTAACTTTACTTGTTTCCACTTTTATTTGCTTTTTTCCATCTTCTATAGTGGTAAATGCAAATGTTACTGTAGCAATGATGATTGCTGCTATGATTGTTTGTGCTCTGTTTTTCATGTTTATGTTATTATTAGGGTTAAAATTAAAATGATTGTTCTTTTTTTTAAGCTGCAGCGAGAAGGTTTTTTCGAGATTTAGACTCAACCCCGTGATTTCTAAACGCTGACCAACGTACTTTTTTACTATTATTAAATACTTCAGATTTCATAAATATTGATTTAATTATAGATCATAATTTTTCTTTAAGACCTGACAGCATAGGTTCTACGCTCAGACCATTTTACTCTTTTCGTGTTGTTGAATATTGTCGTTTTCATAATTTCACTATTTTAATTCTGTTTTTTTTAGAATGCTTTGACGGTTTTTTCAAATTTCATTACAAGCACCATCATTTTTCTAATTTTTTACTTCCGCAATACATTTTTTCCTTTATAATCAAACCTTGATTCCAATCTTGAACCGTGACCTGAGTGTAAGTTCTGGCTCCATGTATTCGGTGTTCGTCGTTTAATTCCCATTCAACCATGGTTGACTGTTCTCCAATAGTAACCTTCAAAGGTTTCGCACTATTGAACTCGAGAATATCATTTAGTTCCTTCTCTTTTAGCGTTCTGATGGTCTCTTTCCCTCTTAAAGGTTGCTCATCATTAAATTGATAGATTAGTTCATCATGGTAAAACTGCTCAAAGGCTTCCTTAAATTGGCCTTGCATAATTAAATCGTTGAGATCACTTATCTTTTCAATTAATGTGTGCATTCTTATTGTATTGAATTAACTCTGCAAAGATCAGGCGAAAGAGAGTATTAGAAAATGAAGCAGTTTATGAAATGATATTAATCTAGATTAACATTTATTGTTCTGAGATCAATTGGCTTTTAATTTTACTTAAAAATTCTTTGGTAATACCGAGGTACGAAGCAATTAGATATTGAGGGATACGCTGTTCAATTTTGGGATAGACATTTCTAAAATGCAGATAACGATCTTTGGCAGACATGCTCATGGTTCTTACAATTCTTTTTTGTGAGGCCACCAGGGCTCTTTCGATGATGATCCTAAAGAAACGCTCCATTATTGGGATTTCTTTTAACATTTGTTCCTGGTCGTCATAAGAAAAGTAGATCAATTCGGTATTTTCAAGACATTGTACATTGAAATCGGCTGGCTTTTGAGTTATAAAGCTTCCCATGTCAGAGGTCCACCAATCTTCAATGGAGAACATGACAACATGTTCTTGTCCTTCATCGTCTACATAAAAGGTTTTGGTACAACCCTTGATAACAAAACCACTGTGTTTGCAGATATCCCCCTGCTGTAAAAAGTACTGACCCTTAAGTAATTTTCTGAATGAAAGATACTTTCTTAGGGATTGTTCTTCTTCTTGATCAAGTTGAATGACACGGTTGATATAATCGATAATAGGTTGATAATTGTCCATAAAAAAACAGCAGTTTAACTAACTGCTGTCAAAAATAAGGTTTTTATAGCATCTATTTTCGAACCTGTTGTAGGTAGCCCAAGACGTATACAGCTGGTGCATTCCAATTGATACAAACTTCGTTGGATGCAAAACTGGGTTCTATATCTTCAAAGGCTTTTGCTGCAAATTCAGATTTGTAGTCTACTTCATGGGCATCTTGTCTGTCATTGTTTGGTCCACCTAAAATAAAACCAGGAACCGGGTCTTCAATGCCGTCGGCTCCACTTGGTCTGTGGTGAGGGAACATTACTTTTTTGGATCCGAAACCAGTCATAAAAGAATAGCCTGTCGCATTTTTTCCGAAGATATAATCAGTAATCTGTTCGGCTCCGTGAAGGTATTTTTCTTCACCTGAAATTCTGTGAGCCACACATAATAATAAGGCCTGATTTAAAATGTCGCTGTTTGATCCCCAAACAAAACTATCTAAGGCAATATGATAGGGGTGCGCGTCGATTTTTTGCAATATATCATTAGCAAGTTTGATATGACCCTCGCTAAGTGAGGCTGCCAATTCAGGATCCAATGCCTCTTTGTTTTCTAATAAAGAATGAAATCCTACATTTCTAACAAAGTGCATCCAGCTATCTGCTAATTGATGCTGATACTCTTGCTCATATGTTTTCATAGCTTCTTTATAATCTGATTCTGAAGTCGCTAAAAACAGTTCACTGGCTGCCCAAAAGAAGTCATCAGAAAACTCATCGTCTCCATACTGACCCGTACTAACATCTTCAGGATTTTTAAAGGCAATATTATTATTGGTTTGTGCCCAGTTCCATGCCTTGACAGAAGCTTTTAGCGCTTTCTCAGACCATTCCGGGTCTATATCTTTATAAAGGCGTGAGGCCTGGGCCAATACAGCTGCAAAATCTAAGGTCGAGGTTGTTGCTTTGCCGATGATATATCGATCTAAATCATAGGCTTCAGGCATAATAAAACCACCAAAGCCCAGTGCCGTTAATTTAAAGTAAACGCCACCATCTTCATCCTGCATGGTCAGTATCCAATCTAATTCATATTTTAATTCATCCCAAAGGTCACTAATTCCGTTATTGCTTTCAGGTATGTTGAGACTACCGTCCTTGACGGCATCCGGAAATTGCTCTACTAAAAGTAACATTTCACCTACAGACAAGGAAGCGTTAACGATATATTTACCATAATCACCAGCATCATACCATCCGCCTGGAGCATTCAGGGTTCCTTCAGTTCGGCCAGAAGAGGCATGGTAAATACAGGCGTCATCTGGATGTCCGGCACCTCTTTTATAGATTCCTCCATAAGATTCATCAATGGCCATGGAAGCTCTTTGAAAATAATAACTTTTAATGGCTGCGTTTAAGGCTTCCCCGTAAAGGTTATCTTTGATTTCAAAACTAAAAGAACTGCTTGTTCCGTCTAAAACGATCTTATAAATCCCCGGCGTTTTTAGCTCTGAAAAATCTCCCATAAGGATCTTTTCTCCTGAAGTGTCCCAGGTCCCTTTGTCGGTGAGTGCACCGCTAAAGACCGCTTTATCGTCTGTATTAATGACTTCAAAATTCTTGGCAGTCAGATCAGCCACGACAAATTCTTTCGTTGCTTCGGGATAATAACCTATTTGATTCAATCGAATCTGATCAGTTTCAATTACTTCTCTCTTGGACTGAGATGTGCAGGAAAACAAGATAAAGACAAGTATAAAAGATAGTGCTAGTAGATTTTTCATGGCCTGAAATTTAATTAGGATATCGCTGATTTGATCTTCAAATTTAGCAGAAAGGGCCAAAAGAATTCAATATTAATTTGTCACTTATTCATGCGAATTAATCATATCAATATCAAGTAGTATGCAGGCAATAGAATGACAGGGGCTTAGGCTGGATAGAAGTCCTCCATTTCGATCAAAATGATTTATTTTCTGGCATAAAATGAGGATTATTTTTTTAGTAAAGGCTGCCATTTAAAATAGGTGGCAGAACGCCAGAGCCATTCGAGTGGTCCATATTTAAAGTACTGTAACCAGTATTTACTTAAAAGGGTTTGAACAATAATAATGATGATACCAATACCGAAAAGATATAAGAATCTAATTTGCCCCAGATAACCTAATCCCCAGCCAAAGAACAAAAATGTTCCTATGATAGATTGAAAGAAATAATTTGTGAGTGCCATTTTCCCGTAAGGCGCGAAGAACAACAATCTTTTTTCCCAGTTTGTTTTTTGAAATAACAATAAGAAACCACATAAGATGATACTTGCCATTGACATGTTCACCCAATCCATGAAATTCATTCCAAGAACAAAATGAAAGGAGCTATTGTCAAATGGTTGTGGCATGGTGGCAAAAGTTGTTATCATTATTGCAAGAGAGGCGAGGAAGGCAACAATTGACCAAAGCATAAAGGTTTTGATTCTTTTTGAATAACCCAGTAAATTTTTGAATATCCCAATTTTGCCCAACCAAAGTCCGATAAGAAAATAACCAAAAGTATAATAAAAACGACCGAAAAAAGATATTTGAAAATCAATCTTTGTCAACATGCCGTAGGTGGCATTTAATTTAAAGACTTCTATCAGACTGCCATTTTGAATGACATCAAAATAGTGACGTATGGCTTCATTGTTATTATCCATCATCGAATGAATACCGGTGGCACTATCAGCTCCAAAAAGGTAGAAGGCTATAAGCCTTGGAATTCCAAAAAATATGATGCCGGCAGTAATTAGGATGGCCTTATTAGACATCTTGTAAAACGGAATGATAAAGGGAGCCAAAACTGCATAAATGGTTAAGATATCTCCACGGTAGAATAATTGATGCACATAACCAATCAAAAATAACAAGACTGCTCTCCATATAAAACGCATTCCAAAGGACACGTTTTTACTCTCAGCTGATTGCATTTGAATGGCAAAGCTCAGGCCAAAAAGAATTGAAAATAAAGCAAAAAATTTACCAGCAAAAAAGAGTTGCAGAAATCCTTGAACGATTTTATCTGGTATGCTATTGACGCCATCCATAAATCCTTCTGGAGAAGGCCCGGCAATGTATTGTTCTACAATATGAACCAATACTACTCCTGCAAGAGCAAAGCCTCGAAGCGCATCAACGCTGTGAATTCTTTTGGCTTGATTTATTGTTGTCATGATTTGGCATTAATTAAAAAGGGTTCAATAAACAGACGCTTTTTATGTTAATTTGTTACCAAATCAAGTAATTTTATTTGATTTTATAATTTGTATTATACTAGTTATTTCTTTTAGATTTCCAGGTATTGAATTCTTTCTGAATTTTTTGATCAGTCATGGGATAGAGACCGATAACAGCATGACCGTCATTGACTTTTTCCAGTACAAAGTCTTCATAAAGTGTCATCTCAATACATTGGTTTGCAATATCATCAACTACACTCATTGGAATCACTATAACACCGTCAGCGTCACCGACTACTACATCTCCTGGAAATACGGCCACATCACCACAGGCAATGGGAATGTTGATGTCAAGAGCTTCATGTAAGGTTAAATTCGTAGGGGCAGATGCTTTGTTTTGATATGACGTAAAGGGCAATTCCTTTATTTCTGCAGTATCTCTAAAACCACCATCTGTGACAATTCCAGCAACACCTCTTTTCATTAATCGGGTGACCAGGATAGAACCAGCAGAGGCTGCTCTTGCATTTTTTCTACTATCGATGACCATAACATGACCTTTTGGGCAGGTCTCAACTGCCACACGCTGTGGGTGATCGGGATTTCTAAAAACCTCAATTCCGTTTCTGTCTTCGCGAGCTGGGATATAGCGTAAGGTAAATGCTTGCCCAACCATATTCTTTTCCTGCAGTTTTAGAGGATGGACATCCTGAATAAATTGGTTTTTGAACCCTGCCTTAAAGAGAGCTGTTGCAATCGTTGCTGTACTTACCTTTTGGAGTTTTAAGCGTGTTTCTGTAGCTAATGGATGTTTCATTCTGTATTGGATAAATAATTTGTTTTGTAAAAGATTTGCATAGTTGGTAAATATACATATATTTGGTCAACCAATTTGGTCAACCAATTTTATATTTAGATGATGAATCGATTTTCATGGATTATTTTAACAGCTGTATGTCTTCTTTTCGGAATGTCATCCTGTACTCATAAAGAAGGTAAAGCTAAGATTGTGAAGACTATAGATGAATTTAATGAGGCAGTTCAAAATGCAAAGCCTGGCAGCAAAATTATTTTGTCAAATGGAGAATGGAAAAATGCTGAATTGATTTTTGAAGGTGAAGGCACAGAAAAGGATTCGATTTTTTTAGGTGTTGAAACCAAGGGCGAGGTGATTTTAACAGGGAATTCTAACCTGAGAATGGCTGGTTCTTTTCTAAAGGTTGAAGGACTGGTTTTTAAAAATGGATATACGCCAACCAACACAGTGATTTCGTTTCGAAAGAGTAGAGAGGAAATGGCGAGCAATTCTCGATTGACAGAATGTGTGATCGATAACTATAACAATCCTGAAAGACAGGTCCAAGATTATTGGGTGTCAATTTATGGTAAGAATAATAGAATAGACCACAATCATATTGCCGGGAAAAAGAATTTGGGCGTTACCATGATCGTAGGTTTGGACACCAAAGGAAGTATAGAAAACAATCATAAAATAGATCATAATTATTTTGGTCCTCGACCAACTTACGGAAATAACGGAGGGGAAACTCTAAGAATAGGGACGAGTCATAATTCATTAGAAAACTCTAACACCTTGGTTCAGTCTAACTATTTTGACCGATGCAATGGTGAGCATGAAATTATTTCTAATAAGTCATGTCAGAATACATTCAAGTACAATACGTTTTTCGAATGCACCGGAACGTTGACCATGCGTCATGGAAATGAAACGCTGGTAGATGGCAATGTGTTTATTGGGAACGGAAAGCCAAGTACTGGTGGCGTTAGGGTGATCAATGAGACGCAGACCGTTATCAACAATTATCATATGGGCTTGACTGGTTATCGTTTTAGAGGAGCTTTTGTTATGATGAATGGAGTTCCTAATTCACCACCAAACAGATATGTTCCTGTTATCGATTCAAAAGTGAGCAATAATATGTTTATTAATTGTGATCATATTCAGTTGTGTGCAGGAAGCGATTCAGAAAGAAGTCAGGCACCCAGAACCTCTGAAATCTCAGGGAATATTTTTTATCACGATAGTAAGAAGGATCTCTTTACAGTGTATGACGATATCAGTGGAATCACTTTTAAAGACAATCTTCTCAATCAAAATGGAGAAACAAGTATTAATGATGGTTTTGAAAATGCCGAAATGAAATTGGTAAAAAATGAGCAAGGCTTTTTAATTCCAAGCGGTGACAACATTGGAAGGGATATCCAAATTAGTGAAGAAATAGCAACAAAAGAGAATACAGGAATGAGCTGGTATTCAAAAACAGATGAAAGCATTTCCCTGAATTCAGGAAATACAATAAAGGCTCCTGCCGGTATAAATACCTTATTTGATATCGTACTTGAATCAAAACCAGGTGACATTATTGAATTAGAAGAAGGAGGAAGCTATTTGTTGACCAAAGCTGTAAAAGTAAAACATCCTCTTACGTTTAAGACCGTGGGAATGGAAAAGGCCACGATATATTTTGAGCGCATGATGGCTTTTGAAATTCAAAATGGAGGTAGTCTGAGTTTGGAAAATATTGCTTTTGATGGTACAAAATCACCTGATTATGCGGGTAATTCAGTCATCAGTACAAGTAAAAGATCGATGATCGAAAATTACAAATTATTTATTGACAAGTGTGAATTTAAAGATATGGTTGTCAATCATTCATTTGATGTTTTAAGAGTATCCAAAGGAACCTTTGCCGATACCATTAGTATGACCAATTCTAGTTTTAAGAATATCTCAGGACATATTACAGCTTTGGATAAGGAAACAGATGATATAGGAGCCTATAATGTAGAATACTTCATTATGAAGAATAATACTGTTGTTGATGTACAGGGCGCTGCCTTACGACTGTATCGTGGAGGAAGAGATGAAAGTACCTTTGGCCCTTTTTTAGAAGTAGACCACAATGTGTTTACCAATGTTGGCTTTGGTAAGAAAAACAAATATAAATCAGCTATGTCTTTGTATGGAGTTCAGGTCAATGAAATTCAGAACAACAATTTTACAAATACCTCAGGCTTAGAAATGCATTTGGTGGTTGGAGAACCCATAGTACATATTTTCAATAATAATTATTATAGATCAGGGGATATTAAAGTGACGGGAGATGAAAAGTACACCATTGAGAATCTCTATAAGGTAAAATCTTCATTTAAGAATGGAAGCGCTGAATTAACAGATGATTCTGAATTAAAGTTAAAGGGAACTGACGGAAATGATATAGGAATTATTGCTAAATACTAAATATGATGCAGAGGCAAAACAGTATTCTTGGAATGTTAATGATAGCGCTTGTTATCACTTTGTTTTCATGCAAAGAAAATGGATCGCCAATTAAAAAAAACCAAACCACTGCTCATTCTGAACTTGAGCATCCTAGTTTAATATTGACAGTTCAAGGGGTAAAAGACATAAGAGCACAGTTAGGAAGTATACCTGTTTTTGACAAAACACTTGAGAAGGTTCAAAATGAGATAGATGCAGAAATTGAAGCAGGTATAGAAACACCCATACCTATAGATTATTCAGGTGGATATACACATGCAAGACATAAAAGGAACTTTTTGGTATTGCAAAAGGCCGGCGTTTTATATCAAATATTGGATGATGAAAAGTATGCAAAATATGTCAAAGACATGTTGATGCGGTATGAGGCCATGTATAAAACATTACCCGTGCACCCTAAAACAAGGTCTTATGCAAGAGGAAAGTTATTTTGGCAATGTTTGAATGATTCTAATTGGCTGGTATATGTGAGTCAGGCCTATGATTGTATTTATAATTACCTGACAGAAGAAGAGCGTGAAAAACTTGAAACGAATTTGTTCAGGCCTTTTGCTGATTATATTTCGATTGAGAATCCTCAATTTTATAACAGAGTGCATAATCATAGTACCTGGGGGAATGCAGCTGTAGGTATGATCGGTTTGGCAATGAACGATGAGGAATTAATTGAGCGCGCCTTATACGGACTGAAAGAAACGGAAATTGACTATAGCAAAAAGGATGATGATGGAGGGTTCATCTATACAAAAGGAAAGGCTGGTTTTTTGGCAAATTTAGAGGAGCCATTTTCGCCTGATGGCTATTATACAGAAGGCCCTTACTATCAAAGGTATGCCATGTACCCTTTCTTGATTTTTGCTGAAGGCTTGCAAAATGTCAGACCAGATTTGAAGATTTTTGAATATAAAGACGGGGTTCTTATAAAATCAGTCAATGCATTGTTGAATTTATCAGATGCAAATGGAGAGTTTTTTCCACTAAATGACGGTCAAAAAGGGATGTCATATTATTCACGAGAATTGGTAACTGCTGTTGATATAGCATATCATCACGGTACTGAGGCCCCTGGTTTGCTGAGTATTGCAAAAGAACAAGATCAAGTGACCCTGGATGACGCTGGTTTTTCAGTGGCGCTCGGTATTAAAAATGGAAAAGAACAAGCATTTGAAAAAAAATCGATCAATCTGTCTGATGGATCGGACGGTTTACAGGGAGGAGTTGCTGTGTTGAGAAGTGGTGGTTTAGAGTTAGTTTTCAAATATGCCGCTCAAGGACTAAGTCATGGTCATTATGATAAATTATCCTATTCCTTATATGAAAATGGGGATGAAGTTATTCAAGACTATGGGTTGGCACGTTTCGTGAATATTGAGCAAAAAGGTGGTGGAAATTACTTGAAAGAGAATAAGACCTGGGCAAAACAAAGCGTTGCGCATAATACCATCACCCAAAATGAAATAAGTCATTTCAGTGGAAAGTATGAGATTGGTAGTAAGCATCATTCAGAACTATTCTTTTATGATGATGCTAATCCGGAGATTCAAATAATCAGTGCCAAAGAAGCTAATGCCTATCCTGGAACTGCGATGCACAGAACAATGGCCTTGATACACGAAGAAAGTTTTGAAAACCCATTTTTGTTGGATATCCTAAGAATAGGCGCAAATAAAAATAACCAATATGACCTACCTTATTACTTTATGGGGCAGGTATTAAAAACAAATTTTGAATATACAACGCCTGAAATTTTGAAACCAGTTGGAGAGAAAAATGGCTATCAACATTTATTTTTAGAAGCTTCGACTGAAGTAGCAAATGGTAATAGTAAGTTGTCTTGGTTAAACTATAACAAGTTTTATACCCTGACAAC
Organism: uncultured Flavobacteriaceae bacterium; assembly: GCA_964419405.1. Classification (GTDB taxonomy): domain Bacteria; phylum Bacteroidota; class Bacteroidia; order Flavobacteriales; family Flavobacteriaceae; genus Lutimonas. The sequence goes on along the minus strand of CAYQPI010000054.1, from coordinate 12,542 downwards.
AGTTACTAAAAATGCGGACGAATTACTTTTCGTTAGAATTGGAGCAAATGATCCGGAATTTAATTTGAGGAGGGATCCGGCGCTGATGCTGAGACGAAAGAATACGAAAAGCACCATTTTTGTTTCAACGATAGAAGGACATGGAAGTTATAGTCCTGTGTCTGAATTTGCGCTCAACTCAAAGAGCAGTATAAAAGAGTTAAAAGTTGTTTTAGATACCGATGATTATACGGCGATATCAATACATTGTGTAAATGGAACAGTGAGATTGTTTATATCAGCGAATAAAAATTCCTCGAAAGAGGCAAAGCATACATTGAATATAGGCAAGGAGCTTTACGAATGGTCCGGACCTTATTTATGTAAATAGTTTAATTATAAAAAATAGAAAAATGAAGCGATTTAGTGAAAAGTACATCATTGCAAAAGACTTAGAATGGGAGAACCTTGGAGGAGGTGTATCAAGAAAATTCTTGGGCTATGACAATCAAATCATGATGGTAAAAGTGAAGTTCGACAAAGGGGCCCTTGGCGCGCCACATCAACATTTTCATACCCAGGCAACCTATTGCATCTCTGGTAAGTTTGAATTTGAAATTAACGGAGAAAAGAAAATTGTTGAAGCAGGAGACGGAGTTTACATTGAACCTAATTTATTACACAGCGCTGTTTGTTTAGAAGAAGGAATGCTTATTGATACTTTTAGCCCTGTGAGAGAAGATTTCTTAAGCGGAGATGGAGTGTCTTATTTTGGTGATAAAAAGTAGATCAAACAGAACCAGAATGAAGAAAGGAAGAAAAATTGTCTATGATTTTTAAATAAAGCACAAAGAATAGTGAATAGCTCTTTTTATTTTAAAAGTAGGACCACAAGATTATAATGACAATTTATAACCAGATAAGTGGCGTTTTAGAGCAAAAATCACGGGCAGTAGAAAAAAAATATCAATATTGTTTTTTTAATTGGTAAAATAGTATATATTTGGTCAACCAAATTGGTCAACCAAATTGGTCAACCAAAATAAGAATCAAAATTTACAACTCAAAAAAGCAAAAGACCATGAAAACTTGACTCCACAAAAAAAAAGGACAGGTGCACACCCATCCTTTCACTAAAATTTACTTCGTGTCGAGGGAAGTAAAATTAAACATGTAATTACGAATAATCACAAGCTTTCGCAAAAGTACAAATTCTTTTTGGTATTTAAGAAAGTATGTTTTTATAAGGTAATAGACCAGAATAGATATCGAAACGCTCTCGCGTGAATGATATTTCATTGAATTTTATATAAGAACGTAACAAAATAATTATGAATTTTAAAACTAAATTAATATTAGTCGTAGTCTTACTGCTAAATATTCCTTTGTTTGCTCAGGACACTTATTCATTATCAGGAACAATTACATCCGAAGCTGATGGTACTCCAATTCCTGGTGCTAGTGTTTTGATTGTGAATACATCAGATGGTGTTATCACGGATTTTGACGGGAATTATCAGATAGACGTAAAAAGTGGTGATCAACTTAAGGTGTCTTATCTAGGTTATGTAGCACAAACTATAACCATTGAAAGTCAAACTACTTTAAATGTAGCCTTAGTGGAAGATCTAAATCAGTTAGATGAGGTTGTTCTAATTGGATATGGTACACAGAAAAAATCACATTTAACCGGAGCAATATCAAAGGTGACCAACGAGAACCTTGATCAAATAGCTGTACCAAGGGTTGATGATGCCCTGGTAGGGCAGGTATCCGGTGTAAATATTCAGCAAACAAGTGGTGAAGCTGGTTCTGCACCCACCATCCGAATTAGGGGTAATGGATCTGTAACTGGTGTTCAGGGGCCGCTAATTGTAGTGGATGGAGCTATTGTTGATAATGATTTCTTAACGAACATGGATATGAATGACATTGAATCTTTTGAGGTATTGAAAGATGCTGCATCTTCAGCGATTTTTGGAGCCAGAGCAGGAAATGGTGTAATTCAGATTACAACAAAACAAGGAAAAGAAGGAAGAACCAGATTCAGCTTAAACCATTATACCGGTGTTAAATCTGCACATAAGAGTGATGCCTATTATTTTTCAGTAGAAGAATGGGCAGCCATGGAATTGGCAGCAACAGGTGAATTATCTGACCAGACTCTTGTAAAGCAGCAATTAGGTGTTGATCAAGATTGGCAGGATATTATTTTTGATGGAGGTGTTATTACCAATACTGCCTTAAGTGTTAGAGGTGGTAGTGCTAAAACTAAATTTAGTACAGCCTTGAGTTATTTGCATGATGAAGGTGTTTTATTAACAGATGACTTCAAAAAATACAATTTGAAGTTAAGAGTTGATACAAAATTCAATGATAAGTTTTCAGCAGGTGTGAGTTTAACTCCTTCTTATTCAGATACAAGAAGAATGGATGGCTCTACTCATGACATTACAAGACAGCCGCCGTGGTTACCCTTATATCTAGATGAAAATACAATTCAGTTTGTAAACAGGCTAAGAGACAATGGATTGTATGCAGATGCTCAGGTTGGAGATTATGCAGTTCAAAGAATGTTTGATGACTGGGATTTAGAAACTGGCATGCCAGTTGCTTCAGGTGGAACGGATATTAGTAATACTTCGAACACAAACCCTGGTGCAAAAGTTTTAGAAAGAGAGCGTACAGATAAGAAATTCAAGTTAAATGGAAGTATGTACGGTCAGTGGAACATTATTGACGGATTAAGTTTTAGAACTGCATTGTCAGGAGATTTCCAAAATACAAGAAGACAAAGATGGCAAGGTGTTCTGTCAAGCAGAAATGGTGCTTCAGCTGCATCAAATCAAGAGACTCAGGAGGAGCGTATCCACCTAATCTGGGATAATGTATTATCTTATAACAAGACATTTAATGAAGTACATGAATTAAGTGCGATTGCTGGTATTTCAGTAGAAAGTTTCGATTCTTATTTTTCAAGAATTGATGGTACTGGATATGAATCTGATGATGTTAAGACAATCAGTGGTGCAGCCGTTATTTCGGATGCAACTTCAATGACCTGGCAAAAAAGACAACAGGCTTATTTCATAAGGGCTAACTATGCATATAAAGACAAGTATTTAGTGTCGGCCAGTTTTAGACGAGAAGGAAGTTCGATATTTGGTCCTGACAATAAATATGGTAGTTTCCCTGCAATATCTGCCGGTTGGAATATCAGTAATGAAGATTTCTTGAGAGATAGCAAGGCAGTAAGTTATTTGAAGTTAAGAGTTAGTTATGGTATTACAGGTAATGACAGATTAAATACTGGTAACCAGAATCCTAATGTTTCAAGTGGTAACTTCAACCTTTCAACTGGAGACCTCTTAGTTGATAACTATCCTTCATATGCTTTACTTACAACAGGTACTGCTATTGTGAACGGAACAAAAGTAACTGGTATTAGTGCACAAAACATTGCAAACAGTCAGTTGCAGTGGGAGCAATCAGTGGAGATTAACCCAGGTATTGATTTCGGTTTCATTAATAACAGAATCACCGGTTCATTTGAATACTATAATAGAACAAGTAGTCAATTATTATTGAACAACGATATTTCAAGTACAACTGGATTTGTTGAGGCCTTGGTCAATATTGGTAAAGTAGAGAATCAGGGGGTTGAATTTGAATTGAGAACGAAGAATATTGTTCAAGATAATTTCTCTTGGTCATCACAGGTAATCATGTCTCATAACGAGAATACCTTAAAAGATTTTGCTGATTCAAATGGTAACATTACAAACGTTGACTCAAAAAGAGCAGCAGAATGGATCAACTTAGAAGGAAATCCAATTTCTTCATTTTATGGTTGGGTAGTAGATAGAGATATTCCTCTGGAGTATATCAACAATCCCTGGCATCCAATTGGTGCAGAAGCACAAGACGTTTATGTTAGAGATTTAAATGGTGATGGATTAATTGATGACGATGATAAGACGATCTTGGGAGATCCTTACCCAGACTTTATTTGGAGTTTTACAAATACGTTTAAATTTCATGATTTCGACCTAAGTTTTATGTTTCAGGGAAGCCATGGAGCAAAAATCAGAAACATGGGTGATCAGTACATTTTTAATCACTTTAACAGTCGTCAGGATTTCGATCCTGCAATTACTCCTGATCAAGGATTCATCAAACAGAAGATCTTTACAGATGATATCATTCAGGATGCGTCATATGTGTCTTTAAGAAATGTGAATCTTGGATATAATTTCCCTGACAGATGGACGACTCAAGGTAGTGTGTTCTCAGGAGGAAGAATATATGTATCTGGCCAAAACTTATTGTATTGGAGAGCAGATGATTATACAGGTTACAATCCAGAGTCGATAGACAATACAAGTTCTACGGCATATGGTTATCAGAGAGCAGGTGCTCCAGTTTACAGCACTGTTTCATTAGGATTTAACCTGCAGTTTTAATTTAACCAATAATATATAATATTATGAAACTAATAAAAAATTTAACGTTATTGTTATTAGCGGTTTATGTGTCTTCTTGTGAAGATTTTTTATCGCCCGAACCAACAGCGGCTGTTGATGCGAGCTCTTATTATACAAACGACCAGGAATTGCAGTCGGCTGTGAATAACATGTATGACGGACTTCAGGGTATCAATGATACCAGATCTGAAAGCAATCACGGGACTCAGGTTGAGTATCAGGTGACTGAAATGAGAAGTGATAACACCAGAACTAAATCTAGTGAAGGTGAGCCAGCACAATTCGAAAGTTTTTCTGTGGAATCTACAAATGGTGTAGTATATGACTACTATAGAAGTTCTTACGATGTGATTTTTAGAGCCAATACAGTTTTAGAAAATCTAGAAGCGGCAAGTGACGGTGCAAGAGGTACTTTTGAAGGTGAAGCTAAGTTCGTGAGAGCCTATACTTATTTTAATTTAGTAAGATTATGGGGCCCCATACCTTTAGTGGATAGGGTAATTGCCATCTCTGAGGAAGACGTGCAATATACAAGAGTAGATGTTGCAACAGTATATGCATTGATCATTTCTGATTTGCAAACTGCCGTTGCCAACTTAGACAATTCAAATTTCGGTAGAGCCTCAAAAGCGGCAGCTGAAGCATTATTAGCTAAGGTGTATTTGACAAGAGGAAATTATGCTGAAGCCAGGGTTTTGCTTGAGTCTGTTATGTCAAGTGGATTTGAACTGGAAGATAATTTTAAAGACGTTTTCTATAATGAAGGGAATGGTGAGGTCATTTTTGCCATAGAATATGTAGGTGATGATTCACAAGACAGTCAAAACTTCTCAGCAGAGTGGTTAAATGCTGTAGGTAGATCTTCAGGATTAAATTATGTAACTACTGAAGCTGTGGAAGCTTTAAATATGTACGGAGGAGACAGAACGATTTATTCATATAGAATAGATTCTGATCAACCGACTCAAAATCAGGTAGTGAAATATCTTCCAAATGGAGATGATGCCTTAGGGATCGATCCTACCTCTGGTGATCCTACACTGGCAGGAAACGACTGGATCGTTTTACGTTATGCCGATGTGTTATTAATGCATGTTGAAGCAATTATGGCTGGTGGAGCAAGTACCGCTGATCCTGCAGCTTTAGCATCATTTCAGGAAGTTAGAGACAGAGCAGGTTTAACTGACGCAGTTGCCAGTATTACAAAGGAAGAACTTTTGAACGAAAGAAGGGTAGAGCTTGCTTTCGAGAACCAGAGATGGTATGACTTATTACGTTTTGATGTTGGATACAGCATATTAGAGAAGTTTGCGGCAGACAACGGATACGGATTTAGTGCGACAGACTTATTATTACCTTTTCCACAGAGAGAAATCAACCTGGGGGGTGGTATGTTAGAGCAAAATCCTGGTTATTAATATCAGTATTAATTATAAAAACAGAATTATGAATTATATGATAAACATAAAAAACCTGATCGATACGAAGGTATGGATGGTTTTGGCAGTGGCAGCGACATTTTCTTTGTCTTCATGCTCTGATTTTGAACTACCGGAAGCAGGTTCGATACCTGATCTTACACCTCCATCAGCGGCTTTTGGAGCAACTGTAAGTCCTGAAAATAATCTGCAGATCAATTTTGCGAACTTGTCTTCAAGTGCGACAGATTATGTGTGGGAGTTTGGTGATGGAAACACATCAACTGATAAAGATGCTTCAAATACATATCCTGATGTAGGGCAGTATACAGTTACTTTAACTGCATCTGACAAATTAGGTGCTACCAGTACTACAAGTCAAATTGTCGTGGTAGAGGAGCAGAAAGCAATTGTACCAATCATCCTGGAATCTGGATTTGAAGATGGTACATTGCCAGATGGATCTGGAGATGGTCGTGATTCTTGGAGAAATGACATGGGAGGAGTAATTCAGATTACTAGTTCTCCGGTTTACCAAGGTGAGCAGGCCGCGAAATTCCCTTCAGCAGGAGATAGAGTTGGATATCAAGCCTTAACAGTGTCTGCGAATACTGATTACGTAGTTACATATTATTATACGATGAAAGAAAGTGGTGAAGGATCTATGAATGTAGCTATTCTTTCAGGAGGTATCACTGATCTTGATCAGGCAGAAGCAGCTACTATTGTTAAAGAAGAAGGTAAAGATCAGGCGGATGCCGATACCTATACAAAAGTTGACCTGCGTTTTAATACTGGAGATACTACGACAATTGCGATTTTGATGACCAATGTTGGGGTAGAATCTAGAGTTGACGAAGTTTCAATCGCATTGGCAGAATAAGAATACTTAGGTAATTGATATGAAATTTGATCTTAAAATATGTTTTATGTTTTTGGCATTGATTTTTGCCATGCCTGGCTTGAATGCTCAGGAAACAGCTGAAAGTACAAAGACAAAACAGAAGAAAAAGCGCAAAAAGAAGTATAAATTACCAGATATAGATTTAAGTCAGTGGAAGGTAACCATTCCCGCAGGCGATCCTGCGGAAGTGGAACCTCCAGAGATTTTAGACTATGCGACCAATGAGACCCTTAAAAAATACATGTATAATGACTCTGTAAGAGGAACGCTTGTATTTTATGCAGAACCCGATGCCACTACAGCCAATACAAAATATTCCAGATCAGAATTGCGAGAGCAAATGGAACCTGGAAATAATAATGTAAACTGGACCTTTAAACAAGGAGGTAAAATGAAAGGCCGTTTGGTCATGGGAAATGTATCAAAGGATAAGAATGGTAAATACCATAAGGTGATGATCATGCAAATCCATGGACGATTGACCAATGAACAACGTGACTTGATCGGGCAAAAGGATAATAATGCACCACCAATTCTTAAAATCTATTGGGATAATGGTAAGGTTAGGGTTAAAACCAAACAGTTAAAAGACCTGAGCATGTCTGATACCGATATCTTAAAAACAGGATCATGGAAGGACGACAAAGGCTTTAATTTTGATGAAAAGGTAGATTTTCGACCTTTTACCTTAGAAGTGAAGGTGTCTGATGGTAAACTGGTAGTTGGTTTAAATAATAGCCAATATAAGGTGTACGATGACATCCACATTGAAAAATGGGCTGTGTTTGAAAATTATTTTAAAGCTGGAAATTATTTCCAGACCAGAGATGAAGGAGCATCTGCCGAGGTTAAGTATTTTGAATTAGAAGTAAGTCATTAAGAATTGAATGTGAAAAAAGAATTCATACATAGCGTTAAATTAACTGCGATTTCGATCTTGGGCTTTATAATTGTGAGTTGTCAGGGAGACGAGGATTCTGTAATTCCGGTAATTGACAAATCACCTGAAGAAACAAATCCTCCAGAAGAAACACCTGAAGAGGTGACCTATTTGCTGCCTGAGATAGATCTGAGTCATTGGAAGGTTACCCTACCTATTGGGAATCCAACAGAAGTGTATCCTCCAGAGATTTTAAACTACGGAGAAAGTGACTTATTGAAACCGTTCATGTACAATGATTCTGTGGATGGTTCGCTTGTGTTTTATACCTATCCTGGTGCATCCACAGCCAATTCTTCTTATTCAAGATCAGAATTAAGAGAATTGATGGATCCCAATGATTTCAGTAAAAACTGGACATTTGATCAGGGAGGTATAATGAAAGGGACTTTAGCTTTAGATGAAATATCCAAAGAAAGTGACGGAGACTATCACAGAACGATCGTAATGCAGATCCATGGCAGATTGTCAAATCAACAACGTGATTTGATAGGAGCGAAAGATAATAATGCTCCTCCAATCTTAAAGATCTATTGGCATAAAGGTTATGTTAGAGTAAAAAGTAAATACCTAAAGGATAAAAACGCTTCGCTTGAAGAGATGTTACATACAGATGCATGGGGAGATGATGATGGCTTTAATTTTGATGCTTATGTCGGATTTGATCCTTTCACGCTTGAAATTATTGCCTCCTCCGGAAAAATGGAGATCATTTTGAATGAGACAGAATCGTATGTGATAGAGAATGAGGATATGCAGAAATGGGGTGTTTTTGAGAATTACTTTAAGGCTGGTAATTATTTGGCGACAAAAGAGGCGGGGGCATATGCCAGAGTAAAGTATTATGAGCTGGAAGTTCAACATTAAATTGCAATAGTAAGAATTGATAATAAGTGTAGTGATTAATTATTTGAGTAATTAGAGAATGAGTCTTTTGAATTTACTGGTTTCCCATTAACCAGTAAGTTCAGGACTTATCAACTAGAACTAATTAATTTTCCTAAATTTACCTTATATATTTAAGTATATATTAAAGAATAAGACAATATGAAATTAGAAGTAATAGAAAAATCAGAAAGTTCAGAAATTCAGGATGCCATTATCGTAAAAATAAAGGACTTGATCAATCTGAAAAATCTCGAACCAGGTGATAAATTACCTTCTGAAAGAATGATGTCTGAGAAATTTGGAGTAACCAGAAGTAATATTCGTGAGGCGATTCAAAAATTAGAATTTTACGGAATTCTAAAATCCATTCCTCAAAGTGGAACTTTTGTAGCTAATATTGGTGTTATTGCTATGAATGGAATGATAGATGATATTTTGCAGTTAAAAAAACCAGATTTTAAATCATTGGTCGAGACCAGAATTCTATTAGAATTGAAATCTGTCAGATTGGCTGCCTTGAGAAGAACGGATGATGAATTAAAGCAAATTAAGAATGCTTTAAATGCCTTTTCAGTTAAAGTGCTAAAAGGAGAAGATGCCGTTCAGGAAGATTTATTGTTTCATTTGGCTATCGCTAATGCTTCTGGAAATAGTACCTTAAACACGTTTATGTTGAAGATTACCCCTGAGATCATTACAAACTTTGAGAAGTATCATGTTTGTGATGATGATCAGGCTCAGAAGGGAATCAAAGAGCATCAGGATATTTATGATGCCATTGAGCAACAGAATCCAAAAAAGGCTAAAGAAAAAATGAAAAAGCATTTTGAGGCTTTATATACATATTGCTATCATTCATAGTAGCAGAAGACTAATGATGAAAGTGCACAATTTCATTCATTGGTCAATTGAACAGAGGGAAGTATTGCTTGCACAATAAGGTGATTTCTTTATTATTTAAGATTTTGAAAACTAAAACGAAATCCAAAGAAATTACCAGGAATTTATACAAGTAATATTTATGGTAATAATCAATGTGAGGAAGGCTTCCTTGCTTAATGAATTATGCACTTATTGCATGGTTTTATAAAATTAAACAGATGAAAATAAAAGGTTTAAGATGGTGGGTCATAGGTCTGATTGCATTGGCAACAGTTATAAACTATATAGACAGACAAGCTTTAGTAGTGTTGTGGCCAAGTATAGCAGAAGATCTATATCCTGATAAATCGATGACTGAGAGAAAAGAGATTTACGCACTGATTTCAGTGGTGTTTATGTTTTCATATGCCTTCGGACAATCTATATTTGGAAAGATTTTTGATAAGGTAGGAACACGCATCGGTTTTGTTTTATCGATTGGATTTTGGTCTCTTTCTACTGCTTTGCATGCCTTTGCAAAAGGAGTAGTGAGTTTTTCAATTTTCAGAGCTTTGCTTGGGGTTTCTGAGGCTGGTAACTGGCCAGGGGCGGCAAAGGGTAATGCAGAATGGTTTCCTATAAAAGAGAGAGCATTTGCTCAGGGTTTATTTAATTCTGGAGCTGCCATCGGAGGCATTGTTGCCATTCCAACGATTGCTTTTCTAACCATCTATTTCAGTTGGCAATTGATATTCATTATCATTGGTTTGATAGGACTACTTTGGTTAGTGCCTTGGTTGATTCTTGTAAAGGCTCCACCGAGAAAACACCCTTGGTTAACAGAAGAAGAGCGAAAATATATCCTGGAGGGACAAAAAGAAGATAAAGATGAATCAGTTGATGCCACAGAAGCATATAACCCTCCTGTTGGGGAGTTGCTATCACGCAAACAGAGTTGGGGTGTTATTATCGCTTCTGCAGCCATAGATCCGATCTGGTGGTTGTTTGTATTCTGGATTCCAATTTACCTTTCTGAGGTTTACAATATGGATGTGAAAGCTATAGGAATCTATGGCTGGGTTCCGTATGTGGGTGCCATGCTCGGAGCCTGGTTTGGCGGTTTATTGGCGCAAAACAGAATAAAAGCTGGATGGAATGTGAACAAGACTCGCAAGATGGTGATCACCTTGGGCTGTATCATTATGCTCCCGGCCTTATTGGCCTTATCAAACCCTGGAACTCCAATTGCCGCCGTATTAATTATGGCAGCGGTTCTTTTTGGGTTTCAAACGGCCATTGGTAATGTTCAGACTTTGCCAAGTGACTTGTACGGGAAAAAGACTGTAGGAACGCTTTCTGGTTTCGCTGGTACTGCTGCAAAATTAACAGGTGCCGGATTGGTTTCATTGGTGCCGATGTTAACTGTTGGAGGAAATTATACTCCTGCTTTTATTTTAGGAGCTGCCTTGGCATTTATAGTAATAGCAAGTGTATGGGTATTAATTCCTACCATCGAGCAATTGAAACCGAAACAATAAATGAGTAATGAACAAATTAAAAAATTGATAATAAAATAAAATAAATAAAAATGAGTAATCAAGGTAAAGTAGCTGTTGTTACAGGCGCAACCGGTGGAATCGGTTTTCAAGTGGCAAAAAGATTAGGCGAAGATGGTTATACTGTTGTTTTGAATGGTATAGAAGATGAAATCGGAGCTGAACGAGTTAAAGAGTTAACAGCATTAGGTATAACTGCAGAGTATTACGGCTTTGATGTCACTAATGAAGAGGCTGTAACTTCTAATATCACTGCCATAGGTGAGAAATATGGTAAGATTGATGCATTGGTAAATAATGCGGGAGGTTTAGGTGGTAGATCCAGATTTGAAGAAATGACCACTGAATTCTACAGATTCGTCATGGCGCTAAATCTTGACTCTACTTTTTTCGCATCCAGAGCGGCAATTCCATATTTAAAGAAAGGAGAAAAAGCTTCCATCATAAACTATACGTCTATTGCAGGTTGGAACGCAGGTGGTCCTGGAGCTGGAATTTATGGCACATCCAAAGCAGGGGTTCAGGCAATTACCAGAGCCTTGGCAAAGGACTTGGCCGAGTATGGTATTCGAGTGAATGCAGTTTCTCCTGGAACGATTGATACACCGTTTCATGCACAGATCAAATCGACCAAACCAGAGGTGTTTGCTTCTTGGAAAAACAATATTCTGTTAGGTAGATTAGGTCAGCCAGAAGATGTAGCATCAGTAGTTTCTTTTTTAGTGAGCGACGATGCGGCTTTCTTAACAGCTGAAACAATTCAGATCACTGGAGGACAGGGTCTCGGAATTTAGAAATTTAAAAAGATGAAAGGGTCTAAGATTTACTTATCTTGTAACTCGTTTTACAGGTATTAGGTTTCTTTCATAACTAAAAAAATAATTGATATATTTTCTTTGGGATATAAAGGAAAATAGTATAGATAACATATTTAAAAATGAGTAAAGTAGTAACTTTTGGAGAGATTATGCTACGCTTAGCACCTCCAGGTTTTTTAAGATTCTCACAGGCGAATCAGTTTGATGCGATTTATGGTGGAGGAGAATCAAATGTGGCAGTTTCACTGGCCAATTATGGTGTGTCAGTCGATTTTGTAACGCGATTGCCAAAAAATGACATTGGTGAATGCGCTATGATGGAAATGCGTAAACGTGGTGTGGGGATAGATAAGATCGTTTATGGAGGTGACCGACTAGGAATTTATTTCTTAGAGACTGGAGCTGTTTCAAGAGGATCTAAAGTAGTTTATGACCGGGCACATTCTGCCATCGCAGAAATCGAATCAGGGATGATCAACTGGGCTGAAGTTTTTGAAGGTGTTGAATGGTTTCACTGGACAGGTATTACACCTGCCATTTCACAGGGAGCTGCTGACGTATGTTTAGAAGCTGTAAAAGCGGCAAGTGATCTGGGAATCACGATTTCAACAGATTTGAACTACCGTGCAAAGCTTTGGAAATACGGTGGAGATAGAGAAGCAATCATGACTGAATTAACATCCTATTGTGATAT
>CAYQPI010000053.1:0-8534 GCA_964419405.1 uncultured Flavobacteriaceae bacterium | reverse complement strand
ATCTGTAAAAAACTTTCCATTTCCCTATAAAATTAGGCCTCCTCCTGCATCATTTCATTTACGTATTGTCAATTCCTTTCCATCTTTTTTAATCTGTCAACGCTCTGATCTTTATATTTCTAAACCAAACACCATGCGCATGGTCCTGCAAGCCGATATGCCCTTTTTGACTAATTCCAAATCCTTCCCAGTCTTTAAACTTTGAATCGGCTACCAAGCGCTCCCATTGCTCTCCATTTACCGCGTAATTCGCTACCTCCACATCATTCAAAATCACAGTTCCAATATTGTTTCTATGATCTATCTTTATCAGAAAGTGATTCCATTCTCCTGCTTTTTTTGCAACATCTTTTTCGATACCAACAATGCCAAAAATAGCTCCAGACATCTGTTGATGATCCGTAAAATCTGCAATATTTGTATAGTCTCTGATTTGAATTTCAGGGGCTGTCATATAAGGAACCACAAATTTTTCATCTTCCAGCACCCCGTAAAAAACACCACTGTTGCCATCAACCGATATTTTCCATTCCAGGGAAAGTTCATAATTCTCATACTTCTTATCTGTGATCAAATTATTCATCCCCTGTGCCTTATCCGGGTCAGGACTGTAGAACATCACGCCATTCTCAATTTTCCACTGACTTGAAATCGTATCTCTCAAATAGGTGTGCCATCCATTAAAACTTTTACCGTCAAACAGGTCTATCCAAGCCTCTTCAGTCACCTCAATTTTCTCAGGTAAGTCCTCGTTTTTAGTAGCTTCCTTTTTACACGATGCAAAAAGGCCCATAAAAAATAAAGCGATTACTACGTTTTTCATCTGTTTTTTATTCATCAGCATTTAGTTGATTTCTTTCCAAACATTGCCTTCTGCATTTGAGGCTACTGCTTGCTCAATAAAATTCATACCTCGTACTCCATCGGTAATTGTCGGAAATTCACCTGAGTCGTATTTTTCTCCTTTAATAGCTCTTGCAACTCCCTTATAAATATTCCCCATGGCATCAAATATGCCTTCAGGATGCCCTGGAGGCAACTTGCTCCCATCTAATGAAAGCTCACTGTTATATACATTGCCAGGTTTCAATACTTTTATAGCTTCTCCATCTTCGAGTACATAGAGATAATTGGGGTTTTCCTGTTCCCATTTAACGCCGGCCTTTTCACCATACACCTTTACAATGATGCTGTTTTCTTCACCTGTGGCAATCTGACTGGCCCTGATCACACCTTTGGCACCATTAGAACAACGAATCAGCACGGTACCATCAATATCCATCACATTATCCTCATACAGGTAATTTAAGTCTGCCAATACTTTTGACACTTTTAGTCCGGTGACAAATTCGATCATGTCAAAAGCATGTGTACCGATATCACCGATACAACAACTGATACCAGACTTATCAGGCTGCAATCTCCAGGTAGAGGCTCTTTTCTCGGCATCGTGGATGATCGGATTGATCCAGCCCTGATAGTACTGCACATCAACTTTATGAATCTTACCCAACTGACCCGATTCTATTAATTTTCTCATTTGCCTCACCATAGGATACCCTGTATAGGTGTAGGTAACCGCAAAAACTGTTTTTGTCAATTGCTGAATTCTTTGAAGATCAAGCGCCTCTTCATAGGTAGTGGTCAAGGGTTTTTCACAAATGATGTGAAAACCATTCTCCAATAATTTTTTGGCCATAGGGTAATGCAAAAAATTTGGTGTAAGAATGGATACCACCTGCATTCTTTCGTTTTCAGGTAATTTAATTTCTTCTGCAATCAAGGTGTCAAAATCAAGGTAAACTCTGGAAAGAGGCAGGTCCAGTCTTTTAGCAAACTCAATGTTCTCTTCCCAATTCGGATTAAATACACCGCCAATGATTTCATACTGATCAAACATAATGGAGGCAACCCGATGCAACACCCCAATCAGTGAATCTCCACCTCCTCCAAGTACGCCTAGCCTAATTTTTGAACCCATACTGTTTTTTGTATTATTTCAATGAGGCTGCAGCCTTTAACAACAAGTCTTTGGTTGCATTGATCCCATCGACCTCTGACAAGTTGGACCCTTCATACTCCACACCTATAAAGCCCGTATATCCTGCATCCTTCACGATCTGCAACATTTTCACATAATCAATTTTAGGCTGACCTCCATCGGCATCGAAGTCATAACTTTTTGCACTCACTGCCTTGGCATACGGCATCAACTCAGTCACCCCTTTATAGATATCATAAGGATCTTCACATTCTTCACTGTTTATTGAACCATAGCCTTCTGTCATACAAAAATTTCCAAAATCAGGTAAGGTACCACAATTAGGCATATTAACTGCTGCCATCACCTCCGCAAGCCATTGACCGTTTGAGGTATATCCCCCATGATTTTCAACCAACACATTTATACCTTTGGTGGCAGCATAGGTAGACAGATCAGTCAGTCCCTTAACAGCGGCTGCGGCCACTTCTTCATAAGTTCCTACCCCATGTGCATTGACACGAATAGAATGGCAGCCTAAAAACTGTGCCGCATCTACCCATTTTTTATGATTCTCAACCGTTTGGGCCCTTTCCTCATCATCAAGTGTTGCCAGATGTCCTTCTCGATCTACCATGATCAAAACATTTGTCACCTTATATTTCTCACTTTTTTCTTTCAGGGTATTGAGTAATTTTTCCATACCAATCTTAGGATCCGCTTCTTTCTCAATTTCTTTGGTATACAACTGACTTACATATTCTATCCCGTCATAGCCCAGCTCATTGGCTCTTTGAGCAAAATCTAAGGGGCTCTCTCCTTCTTCAATAACAGCTTTGTGCAACGACCACTGCGCTAAAGACAATTTAAAAAATGGTCCTTTTTCAACTTCTGTGCTCTCTTCAACGACCTCAGTGTTGCTTTCTTTCTTCTTTTCAGAACAACCCACGACACTTACTAGTGAAAATGCAATAACTATAACCAGTAGCGTATATGTATAACTGATTTTTTTCATTTCCTTGAAATTGATTGATTTAATGTTCGTGAAAGTAAGGCATTAAAAATATTTTTATGTGTATTTTTTATCAGTGAAAGAAATTATACAAAACCTCTTTTCTTCAAATACCAAACAATCTTAAAAAAATGACATTAGCTGATTCGATACTCAAGCGGTGTACACTTTTCCTGTTTTTTAAAAACTGTTGAAAAGTATTGGCTGGTGGCAAAACCACAACTATAGGCCACCTCTGCAATACTGAGGTCTTGATGCTGCATTAAAATTTTCTTGGCCTTTTCTATGCGTTTCATAGCCAAATATCGCATGGGAGTTGTATTGGTCAGCTGACGACAATGGTATGTAAACCTTGTCAATCCAACACCTGCAGATTCGGCCATTCTTTCAATGGTCCAGTTTTCAGATAAGTTCTTCTCCAATTCATCCAGAAACAACCTGACACTTCTGGAGCTATCTGTAAGCGCCTCGTTTAGAACAACATCCTTTGAATCAACAAGTTCGAGCAAGACTATGAGCATTTCATTTACCAGTAGCCTGATTTTAGAAGCACTACTCCCTTCTACATCACTATCTACTGCTGCACCAATTTTATAAAAGCACTCCCTCATTTTTGCATTCGTTTGCCAGAGCCATTGATCATCCAAGCGCAATATTTTTGTCAGACGATCCAGGTCCTTCTTCGTCATCATGATCCAGTCTGGCCACACCCAGTCCTGATGCGGTCTTCGAATACCCAGATCAATAATTACCCAGTAAAACTTTCCCATACCGATCTCAGGGCTACCCACCTTGTGAGCCTCCCAGGGTCTGGTAATGGTCATATGATTCGGTCTTAATTCGGTTTTTTCTTTTTCCTGCGCATAGGGCATGGAACCAGATTCTAAAAAATGAAATTCAATTCCTTCATTTCGATGCCAGTTCAATCCCCAGTCCTGAGGTTCCATAGCATCCCAGTAACCAATAGAATTCAGCCCCTTGGTATCATCAGTCAACCTGTCTCCAGGGTAGGTGTATCGGGCCAAAGCCTTAAATTTTAGTTTTTGGCGACCAATAGCATCAACTAATGGCAAACAGGTGTCAGCATGATACACAATACCTTCTGCTCTAAAGGGTTCTATCTCCTGTATACGGTCTTTCACTGAAATATTTTGAACATTAATAGCTCACAAAGTAATTACTTTGCCTTGAGTTTTACAAAATTATTAGCAAATAATCTATATGCTTACTGTTAATATAATGTGTAGAACTTTAGAAAATCAACTTATTTCTGTCTAGAATACTCATTATATTAGACGCAATAGTTGTACACATATATAATATGGTCATTAGCCGAAGTTTCATTATTATCATCTTTTTATCAGTTTTATTGACAAATTGTAAAAAAGAGCCTAAAATCTCAAAACTTGCTTCTTTAGAGAAGGAAAATTGGGTAACTATATTTAATGGTGTAGACCTCACAGGTTGGCAGGTTAAAATTAGAGGTCATGAATTCGGTCAAAATTGGAAAAACACTTTTAGGGTGGTTGACGGAGTACTTAAAGTAGATTACTCTGAATATGAAAACTTCGACAATTCATTTGGTCACATTTTTTATAAATCGCCATTTAGTAATTACAAATTAAAGCTTCAATACCGATTTACTGGAGAACAATTAAAAGGTGGAGAAAATTGGGCCCTGCGAAATAGTGGTGTTATGATCCATTGCCAGGACCCTAAAACGATGGAACTCGATCAAAACTTTCCGGTTTGCATAGAAGTACAGCTTTTAGGCGGACTTGAAAAGGGGAACCCCAGAAGCACAGCGAATCTCTGCACTCCAGGGAGCCATGTACACATGGAGGGTGAGCTGGTAACCACACACTGTATTGATTCAGGATCAAAGACCTATTATGGAGACCAATGGGTGGATCTTCAAATTGAAGTAAGAAATGATTCATTGATCACACATTATATTAATGGTGAAAAAGTACTGGAATACAACAAACCTGTCATTGGGGGTGAGTACAATACTTTAACCCATTTGGAAGGAAAATCTCTTGACCAGGGATACATTTCTTTGCAAAGTGAAAGCCATCCAGTGGAGTTTAGAAATATAATGGTATCAAAATTGGACGGAATTGTATCACAATTAAATTAAGAAAAATTTATATATTGCCAATTATTTGTTTAGAAAATAGTAACGTCCTGTTAAAGATTTCATTTTAATTGTTAAATAAATGTTATCTGTGGGGCGTATTAAGTTATTTGTATATTAATTTTTAGAAATAAAATATAAACTTCTATCATTATGCATTAAAATATTTTTTGGTGGTTTTTCGCAAAAAATCACACGCTTACAATCAATTTATTAATTAATAATTATTTATTATGGGAAAACAATTATTTAAAAGTTTAATCATTCTGGGGATTTTCTTCACCTGTAGTTTTACTATGGCGCAGAAGACAGTCACAGGAACAGTATCAGATGCTGATGGGCCACTGCCTGGAGCAGCTGTTGTTGTTCAGGGCACCTCGGGAGGTGTGACTACTGATTTCGATGGAAATTACTCAATCGAAGCCAGCGAAGGCGACGTTTTAGAGTTCTCTTTTATCGGAATGACGACTGGAACAGCTACAGTGGGTAGTGATTCAGTTATTAACATTACGTTAGAAGGCGGAGACAACACTCTTGAAGAAGTTGTAGTTGTTGGTTATGCTGCTCAAACAAGAGGAGACATTACCGGATCTGTTGCGTCAGTTGACATGGATGAAGCATTGAAAGTTCCTACAGTGAATGCTGCTGAAGCCTTACAAGGTAGGGTAACTGGTGTTACTGTTGTTGCTAACGGTGCTCCTGGTACTGCTCCAACGGTAAACATTCGTGGTATTGGATCTTCTAACGGAACTGGACCTCTTTACATCATTGATGGTGTTCAGACTACAGATCCAAACGTATTATCATCAATTAATCCTGGTGACATCGATCAGATGAACGTTTTGAAGGATGGTGCTGCCGCGATCTATGGATCTAGAGCATCGAATGGTGTTATTATTGTAACAACAAAAAGTGGTAGCTACAACCAAGCTAAGTCATCTGTAACGGTTGATATTTATACTGGTGTGGCTCAAGCTGTAGAAGGAATAGCTACATTGAACGCTCAACAACATGGCGAGATGTTATGGGAAGGAATGAACAATGACCTTAGAAATGGGATAAGAGACGATGCTCCTTCTCACCAACAGTATGGAAACGGACCAAGTCCTGTTGTTCCTGATGTATTAAATTTAGCAGATGCTCCTGGAAGAGATGGAATTGTAGCTACTGTTAATCCAGGTGGAACCAACTGGTGGAATGAAATTACACAAACTGCTCCAACATTACAGGCAACTGTATCTATGGAAGGTGGTTCTGAATCAAGTAAGTCATTTATGTCTGTTGGTTACTTAAACAGAGGTGGTGTGATTAAGCACACTGGTTTTGCCAGAGGAAATATTCAGGTAAACAATGAATTTAAGCCAGTTGAAAGACTGAAAATAGGGCAACACTTGAACGTTTCTTATTCAACTCAACAAAATGTTGTTGGTGAAGCAATTGAAGGAGCTCTAAGAGCGAGTCCACTAATTCCGGTATACGCTACACAACCTGATGGTACAGAAGCATTTGCAGGAACCTATAGTAATTCAACAGGTCTTTCTAACACGAGACAGCCATATTCATTACTACAGAGAGCTAAAGATAACTATATCAATCGTACAAGAGCTTTTGGTGATGTTTATCTTTCATGGGAAATTATTGACGGTCTTACTTTCAAGACTACTTTAGCTGGTTCTATCGAGCATTTTGATCAAAGAGATTTTACACCTCTTGATCCTGAGCATGGTGAGCCAAAATCATTCAGTACACTTTGGGAACAAGATCAAACCTTCTCAACTTGGACTTGGACGAATATGTTGATGTATAACACTACTTTCGGTGAAGACCATAACTTGAGTGCGTTTATCGCAACTGAAGCATTGGAAAATGCTAACAAAGGAAAGCAAGTAAGTAATACAGACTATTTCAACGAAACTCCAGATTTCTATTTATTAAACAATGGTTTTGGAACTCCTGCAATTGACTGGTCTTACGCAAATGGGTATACCTTATGGTCAGTATTCGGTTCTGCAGATTATAACTACAAGCAAAAGTACTTTGTTACCGCTACATTGCGTTATGACAAGAGTTCAAGATTTGCTGGAGACAATAAATCTGATGTGTTCCCATCTGTTAGTGCAGGTTGGGTAATGAGTAACGAAGATTGGTTCAACAATTCTGGTGTTCTTAACAGATTGAAATTAAAAGCTTCTTGGGGTCAATTAGGTAGCCAGGATCTTCCGGTGAACAACCCTACTAAAACGCTTTACTCTTTCAACCCTGGTAATGCTGATTATGTATTTGCTAATAACGGAGCTCAATCTATTGGTGCTATTGTTAGTCAGATTGGAAATGAAGATCTTAAATGGGAAACGAGTGTTACTAGTAACATTGGTGTAGAATTAGATTTCTTCAGTAACAAGTTAACTACTTCTCTTGAATTCTATCAAATTATTACTGATGGTTTGTTTGCAAGAGACAATAACTTGATTCCTACTACTGGTTCTGAAGCGCCTGCTCCTTTTGTGAACTTAGGTGAAATTAAGAATACTGGTATTGACTGGTCTGTTGGGTATAACAACACATGGGATTCAGGATTCACATTCGGTGCATTATTTAATCTATCACATTATAAAAATGAGGTGACTAGCTTAATTAATGGTACTCCTGTTGGTGGTGCAGCTTTAACGAGCTGGGCTGGTTCGTATACAAGAACTGAAGAAGGAGAACCAATTTCTTACTTCTACGGACGTAAGGTTATTGGTCTTGATGATACAGGTAGATTAGAATATGAAGATGTAGATAACAATGGAACAATTGATGACAATGACAGAACTAAGATTGGTTCTCCTCATCCAGATTTCACATGGGGTTTAAACTTGAATGCCGCATATAAAGGATTTGATATGTCTTTATTCTTTAACGGTTCTCAAGGTAACGATGTATACAATCACAACAAGATTTTTACTGACTTCCCATTATTTGTAAATGGTAACAGAAGTACAAGAGTGTTAAATGCCTGGACTCCAGACAATACAAATACAAATATTCCTGCTTTGAGTAATTCAGTACAAGGTTCTGAATTAAATTCTAACAGTTATTTTGTAGAAGATGGATCATTTGCTAGACTTAAGAACCTTCAAATTGGATATTCTTTACCTACAGCTACGACTGACAAAATGGGTATGGAAAGATTTAGAATTTACTTACAAGGAACTAACCTGTTTACAATCACTAGCTATAACGGAGTTGATCCAGAGGTTCAACCAAGAGTTATTGGTGGGCAAACAGAGAACTTGAACATGGGTATTGATAGTAGGGTTTATCCTGTATCTCAGATTTTTACTATAGGTTTAAACATTAAATTTTAAGAAATGAAAAACAGAATATTTTATATAATGCTACTGCTAATGACTGTTTTAGCC